>JBFLZV010000003.1:0-84326 GCA_040756035.1 Pseudomonadota bacterium | reverse complement strand
TTAAAGATGATTGCAGTGACGGCGGGATTCGAACCCGCGATTCAAACAGTTGGGTTCGACCAAATTGCCGGAAGCAATTTGGGACAGCCGAAGGCTGGCCCGTAGAGCGGAATACAGGGGTGAGGCGATAAAATCGCCGAACGGGTGCGCAGGAAGCACACCCTGGGCTTTCGCAGCAGGATAGCGCAGCCAAATGTATGGAGTAATCCTGCCCTCTCCGCCAGTTTCTCTATATAATATTTTTCATGGTGGCTTGTGCCGGTCCCCTCGCAACGAGGGGTTGTGAACCCCGTCAGGTCCGGAAGGAAGCAGCGGCAGCAACTTTACTCGTGTGCCGGGGTGTGGCTGGTACAGGCCGCCGCCAATCAAGCGTTTTGCAGCGCGGTGCAAAGACCGATATGCCTGTCTCGAAACTATGAGTTACCAAGTTCTGGCGCGCAAGTGGCGGCCGCGCACGTTCAGTGAAATGGTCGGGCAGGAGCATGTGCTGCGCGCGTTGGTCAACGCGCTGGACAACGACCGCGTACACCACGCCTTTCTGTTCACCGGCACACGCGGCGTGGGCAAGACCACCATCGCGCGCATCTTGGCGAAATCGCTCAATTGCGAAGTCGCGGTGAGTTCCACGCCGTGCGGGCAGTGCGGCGCCTGCCGGGAGATCGACGCCGGGCGTTTCGTGGACCTGATCGAAGTCGATGCGGCCTCGCGCACCAAGGTCGAGGACACGCGCGAATTATTGGAAAATGTGCAATACGCGCCGACGCGCGGCCGCTACAAGGTGTATCTCATCGACGAGGTACATATGCTGTCCGCGCACAGTTTCAATGCGCTGCTGAAAACCCTGGAAGAACCGCCGCCGCACGTGAAATTCCTGCTGGCGACCACCGATCCGCAGCGTCTGCCGGTGACCATCCTGTCACGCTGTCTGCAATTCAATCTCAAGCGTTTGACGCCGGAGTTGATCGGCAAACAATTAGAGCACATTCTCGCGCAGGAAGGCGTGGCGAGCGAGGCGCCCGCGCGCCTGGCCATCGCGCGCGCCGCCGACGGCAGTATGCGCGACGCGTTGAGCCTGCTCGACCAGGCCATCGCCTACGGCGGCGGCCAGGTGCGCACGGCGGACGTGCGCGCCATGCTGGGCAGCATCGAACAGGATCACGTATTCGTGCTGCTGGAGGCGCTGGCACGGCAGGATGCGCAGGCGGTATTGGAGCGCGTGCAATTGTTAGCTGAACAGAGCGCGGACTTCGCGGGCGTGCTGGCCGAGTTGCTTGTCGCATTGCATCACACGGCGCTCGCACAAACGGCGCCGCGGGCGTTGGATGAAAACGCGGGCGACGTGGAGCGCATTACTCACTTGGCGCAAACGTTGACGCCGGAAGACGTGCAGTTATTTTATCAGATCGGCTTGATCGGGCGGCGTGATTTGCCGCTGGCGCCCGACGCGCGCGGCGGCTTCGAGATGGTGCTGCTGCGTATGCTGGCATTCCGTCCGGCCACCGGCGCGGACATCGCGCCGGTGGCCACGCCGTCCGGTGTCGCGCCGCCGCGTATACAGAGCACAGCCCCGGCCACCGCCGCGCCCACCGCCGCCGCGGATGCGCCACGCACCGACGATTGGACCACGCTGGTCAATGCGCTCAAACTCACCGGCGTGGCGCGCGAACTCGCGGCGAACTGCGCGCTCAAAGAACGCACCACCGACAGCGTGCATCTCGTGCTGGACGCCGCGCATAGTTATTTACGCAATCCCAAGGTCGAGGAGCGCTTGCAGCAAGCCCTGCAGAATTACCACGGCGCGCCGCTCAAGCTCACCATCAGTCTAGGCAAACCGGAACAGGAAACACCCGCGCTCAAGCAAGCGCGCGCCCAGAGCGCACGTCAGCAAGCGGCGACGCAGGCCATCGAGGAAGACGCCAACGTCAAGGCCTTGCGCGCAACGTTCAACGCCAGCATACAGCCCGACTCCATTCAGCCCGCCGACTAATTTGATAGGACGTTGGGTTATACTTATACGCAGCATACCGTTGATGAGGAAACGTGCATGAAAGGTGGTCTCGGAAATCTCATGAAGCAGGCGCAGCAGATGCAGGCCAATCTGCAAAAAGCCGCCGAGGAACTGGCCAGCCTGGAAGTGACCGGCCAGTCCGGCGGTGGCATGGTGACCGTGGTGATGGCCGGCAACCATGACGTGAAGCGCGTCACCATCGACCCCAACCTGCTCAAGGACGACAAGGAAATGCTGGAAGACTTGCTCGCCGCCGCCGTGAACGACGCCGTGCGCCTGGTGGAAAAAGCCTCCAAGGAAAAATACGCCGGTATGACGGGCGGCATCGGTTTGCCCGCCGGCTTCAAGATGCCATTCTAAAATAATGAGGCAAGCGATGCCCGCTTGCCTCATTTTTTAGAAAAATTTTCAATTTTACTCTACCCCACCCTGTCCTGCCCCTAGGCAGGGGGAGGGAACGTAAGCCGAGACACTGTCTTACTAAATGAACTGTTAATGGTTTCCGTATGGCACATCATTCCCTCATCGGTCAACTGATCGATGCCTTGCGTTGTCTGCCCGGCGTCGGTCCGAAGTCGGCGCAGCGCATGGCGTTTCATTTGTTGGAGCGCGATCGCGAAGGGGCGCGCGAGTTGGCGCGCGCGCTGAGCACGGCGGTGGAGAGCATTCGCCATTGCGCCTCGTGCCGCACCTTGAGCGAAACGGAAATCTGCCGTCTGTGCGCCAACAGCGCGCGCGACCGCTCGCTGCTGTGCGTGGTGGAAACGCCGGCGGACATGTTGTCCGTGGAGCGCGCCACCGGTTACAAGGGACTATATTTCGTGTTGATGGGCCACCTCTCGCCGCTGGACGGCATCGGCCCACAGGACATTGGCATTGATCTGTTGCTGCAACGCATCGAAACGGACAAGCCGCAAGAAGTCATCCTCGCCACCAATCCCACCGTGGAAGGCGAGGCGACCGCGCACTATCTCAGCGAGTTGCTGCGCGCGCGCGGCCTGCGCGTCACGCGCATCGCGCACGGCGTGCCGTTCGGCGGCGAATTGGAATATGTGGACGGCGGCACGCTGTCGCACGCTTTCAGCGGGCGGCGCGAGATTTGATTTTTTATTCCTGCGTCTTTGCGTTGGGTTTTGGTGTTAGAGGAGGACGCATTGCATGATGCAACTACGCGACCGCAACCAGCGCGGTCACACGCAAACCGGCTGGCTCGACAGCTACCACAGCTTCTCGTTCGGCTCCTACCAAGACCCTAAGCACATGGGTTTTCGCGCGCTGCGCGTCATCAACGACGACCGCGTGATTCCCGGCGCCGGTTTTCAAACGCACGGCCACAGCGACATGGAAATACTCACCTATGTACTGGAGGGCGCGCTGGAGCATAAAGACAGTCTCGGCACCGGCTCCATTATTCACCCCGGCGAGGTGCAACGCATGAGCGCCGGCACCGGTATCATGCACAGCGAATTCAACCCCTCGCAAACCGAGCCTGTGCATCTTTTGCAGATATGGATACTGCCCGCGCGGCAGGGTCTGCCGCCTAGTTACGAGCAGCGCAGCTTCCCGATGCAAGAGCGGCGTGGCAAGCTACGCCTGATCGCCTCCGGCGCGCCGCGCGACGGTGCGGTTACCATCCATCAGGATGTCGATGTCTACACCACGGTGCTGGAGGCAGGCGAGAGCGTTACCCACAACGTAAAGAAGCAATACGCCTGGCTGCAAGTGGCGCGCGGCATCGTCACGTTAAACGGCATGGAGTTGCGCGAAGGTGATGGCGCGGCGCTGAGCGGCGAGCGTAGCCTGGAAATTTCCACTATGCACGGCGCGGAGTTGCTGTTGTTTGAGCTTGCTTGAGCGCTCTTAAACGCCGGTGGAAAAAACGATGGTGCGCTTGCCGGATAGAATGATGCGGCGTTCCAGATGCGCTTTCACCGCGCGCGCCAGCACGATGCGCTCCACGTCACGTCCGATCCTGACCAAATCCTCCGGCGTATCCTCGTGCGTCACGCGCTCCACGCCTTGTTCGATAATCGGCCCTTCGTCCAGCTCGGCGGTCGCGTAGTGGGCGGTTGCCCCGATGAGTTTCACGCCGCGCTCGTAGGCGCGCTGATAAGGTTGCGCGCCCTGGAAGGCGGGTAAAAATGCGTGGTGGATATTGATAATTTTCCCCGCGTATTCTTCCGTAAACGGCGTGGATAAAATCTGCATGTAGCGCGCGAGCACGATCACGTCGATGTGGTAGTGCTTGAGCAGTTTGCGCAGTTCCTGCTCTTGCCGCGTGCGTGTCTCCGTGCCGACCGGCAGGCAATGAAACGGTATTTTAAATTTGTCGGCCACGGCTTCCAGCGTGGGGTGATTGCTGATGATGACAGGAATCTCGCAACGCAGCTCGCCTTCCTGCTGCCTGAGCAGCAAGTCATATAAACAATGCGATGTTTTTGAAACGAGCAGCGCGACGCGCTGGGTATGATCGGAGTAGTGCACCGACCAGCGCAACGCCAGCGTTTTGCCGAACTGCGCGAATTCCTCTTCCAATGCGCGGCGCGACGATGTGAGCGCGCCGAGATCCAGCTTGATGCGCATGAAGTACAGATTATTTTGCACGTCGGTATATTGCTGACAGTGCAGAATATTGAAGCCGCGTTCGTAGAAAAACGTGCTGATGCGCGATACTAATCCCTTTTGATCGGGGCACTGAATAAGAAAAATGATGGATTTCATGGTTGTGCGCGCGTGCTTACCCAGGCTTCGGTTAACTGTGCAGTAATAATTTTTCCAGGACGCGCTGATAATACAAACTTAAAGTATCCAGCTCTGTGACGCTTACGCATTCGTTCAATTTGTGGATGGAGGCGTTCACCACGCCCAGTTCCAACACCTGCGCCCCCGTGGGGGCGATGAAGCGGCCGTCGGAGGTGCCGCCGGAAGTGGAAAGCTGCGTATCGATGCCGCTGATCTCCTTGATGGCGGCGCGCGCGGCGTCGACCAGTGCGCCTTTCGGCGTCAGGAACGGTTGGCCGGAGAGCCTCCATTCCAGGTCATAGTTCAACTGATGTTTTTGCAATAAATTTTCGACGCGTTTTTTAAGCTGCTCCGGCGTTACTTCCGTGGAAAATCGAAAGTTAAATACGATTTCCAGATCACCGGGGATGACGTTGTCGGCGCCGGTGCCCGCGTGCACGTTGGAAATTTGAAACGTGGTGGGAGGAAAAAATTCGTTGCCTTGATCCCAGGTTTGCATGCATAAATCGGCCAACGCGGGCGCGCAGAGATGGATGGGATTGGCGGCCAGGTGCGGGTAGGCGACGTGGCCCTGCGTACCGTGTACGATGAGCTTGCCGGTGAGCGACCCGCGTCGCCCGTTTTTAATAGTGTCGCCCACGGTTTGCACGCAGGTTGGCTCGCCGATCACGCACCAGTCGATTTTTTCATTGCGCGCTTCCAGATGTTCGACGACTTTTACCGTGCCGTCGACGCTCGGTCCTTCCTCGTCGCTGGTGATTAGAAAGGCGATGGAGCCGTGATGACGCGGATGTTCCCTTACAAAGCGTTCCACGGCGGTGACCATCGCCGCCACGCCGCCCTTCATGTCCGCCGCGCCGCGTCCGTATAAATAGCCGTCGCGCAGCGTGGGCGTAAACGGATCGGACGTCCATTGATCGAGCGGACCGGTCGGCACCACGTCGGTGTGTCCGGCGAACGCGAATAACGGCGCTTGCGTGCCGCGGCGCGCCCATAAGTTGTCCACTGCGCCGAAGCGCAGATGTTCGATTTTAAAGCCGAGCGGCGCGAGGCGCGCGGCGATGGCTTGTTGGCAGCCGGCGTCGTGCGGTGTAAGCGAGGGCCGCGCGATCAGGTCTTTCAATAATTCGAGTGTTTCGGACATTATTTAGTACCGAACAGGCGTTGATAATCCGTTGTGTTGAAGCCGGCGTAATATTTTTTCGCGCGCGCGCCGGTAACCAGTACCGGACGCTTGATGATAGTGGGGTGGGCGAGCATCAGCTGCACGGCCTTTTTCTCGGTGAGCGCGACTTTGTCTTTATCCGGCAGTTTACGCCACGTCATGCCGCTTTTGTTGAGCAGCGTTTCCCAGCCCAGGGCCTGCAGGAATGCGTGCAACGTGTCTTTGTCCAGGCCGTCCTTGCGGAAATCGTGAAATTGATAGTCCACGCCTTGCTTTTCCAGCCAAGCGCGCGCTTTTTTCACCGTCTCGCAATTGCTGATGCCGTAAACCGTGGTCATTTAAATGTCCCGTAACAACTCGTTGATGCCGACCTTGCCGCGCGTCTTTTCATCGACCTGTTTCACGATCACGGCGCAGTACAAGCTGTAGCTGCCGTCCTTGGCCGGCAGATTGCCGGACACCACCACCGAGCCCGCGGGGATGCGCCCGTAAGTCACTTCGCCGGTCATGCGGTTGAAGATTTTGGTGCTTTGCCCGATGTACACGCCCATGGAAATCACCGAGCCTTGCTCGACGATCACGCCTTCCACTACCTCGGAGCGCGCGCCGATGAAGCAGTCATCTTCGATGATAGTGGGGCCGGCCTGTACAGGTTCCAACACGCCACCGATGCCGACGCCGCCGGACAAGTGCACGTTCTTGCCGATCTGCGCGCACGAGCCGACCGTAGCCCAGGTGTCGACCATGGTGCCGCTGTCCACGTAGGCGCCGATGTTGACGTAGGACGGCATGAGCACCACGCCCGGCGCGATGTAGGCGCCGCGCCGCGCGGCGGCGGGCGGCACCACGCGCACGCCGGCGTCGCGGAAACTCTTTTCATCGTAACCGGAGAATTTGGGCGCGACCTTGTCGTAGTAATTGGTGTAACCGTCCGGGATCACGGCGTTTTCCTCGATGCGGAACGACAGCAGCACGGCCTTTTTCAGCCACTGATTGACCGCCCACGCGCCGTTGATTTTTTCCGCCACGCGCAATTTGCCGGAATCAAGCAGCTTAATGGCTTCGGTCACGGCCTCCTTTACGCGCGGCTCCACGTTGCGCGGAGTGATTTGCGCGCGTTGTTCGAAGGCTTGTTCGATGATGCTCTGCATGGTGCTCATATGTTTTCCATTATTGTAAAAAAGTGATAAATTTTATCGTAAAGAAATCATAAATTCGCGCATGCGCGCAGCCGCTTCCAGGCATTCCTCGAACGGCGCTACCAGCGCGACGCGCACGTAGCCGAATCCGGGGTCGACGCCGTGCGCCTCGCGCGACAGGTAGCTGCCGGGCAGCACCGTGACGTTCTGTTGCGCATACAAATCGCGCGCGAAAATTCGATCGTCCATCGGCGTTTGCAGCCACAGATAAAATCCGCCCGCGGGCCGCTGCACGCGCGTCACTTCGCTCAGGCAGGCAATCACCGCGTCGAATTTTTCGCGGTACAGGCGGCGGTTTTCCTGTACGTGCTGCTCGTCGCGCCACGCCTTGGCGCTGGCGGCTTGCGTGGGCGGCGGCATCGCGCAGCCGTGATACGTGCGGTAAAGATGAAATTTCTCCATGACGCGCGCATCGCCGGCCACGAACCCGGAGCGCATACCCGGCGCGTTGGAGCGCTTGGACAGGCTGTGGAACACCACGCAGCGCCGGTAATCGTCGCGGCCCATGCGCGCGCAGGCTTCCAGCAGGCCCGGCGGCGGACGGTCTTCGTCGAAATAGAGTTCGGAATAACATTCGTCGGCGGCGATGATGAAATCGTAGCGGTCGGCGAGCGTGATAAGCCGCTGCAAGAGTGGGGTGTCCAGCACGGCGCCGCAGGGGTTGCCCGGCGAACATAGATACAGTAGCCGGCAGCGCCGCCATACCGCTTCGGGCACGCCGTCGAAATCGGGAATGAAACCGGACTCGCGCGGCGTATTCAAAAACCACGGCTGCGCGCCGGCGAGCAGCGCCGCGCCTTCGTAGATTTGGTAAAACGGATTCGGCATCAGCACCAGCGCATCGACGCCGCGCTCCACCACGCACTGCGCGAAGGCGAACAGCGCCTCGCGCGTGCCGTTCACCGGAAGTATGTGGCGCTCGACGTCCACGCTGCCGGGTTTCAAGTGAAAGCGTTGCGTCAGCCAATCGGCGATAGCCAGCCTTAACGCGGCGCCGCCGCGCGTGACCGGATAATTTGACAGACCGTGCAGATGCGTGCAGAGTTCCTCGGCGATAAACGCCGGCGTGGCGTGCTTCGGCTCGCCGATGGACAACACGATGGGCGCTTTGTCGGAAGGCGGCGTGACGCCCGCTTTGAGTTGTGCGAGTTTCTCAAATGGGTAGGGTTGGAGCTTTAATAAGTCAGGATTCATTCGTCACGCGTTATTAAAGCTCGCCGTAGTAAAAGCACGGATTTGTGTTTTAATAGAAAAGCGCCATTATAAGCCCTTCTTGCATGCCATCCAATCATCCATCCGCCATGTTGCCGGTTTTCAGCTTGCTGCTCGGCGCTACGCTGTGGGGCGTGTTCTGGTATCCGCTGCGCCTGTTGGAGCAGGGTGGCGTCGGCGGCCTGTGGTCTTCGCTGGTGATGTACCTTGCCGTAACGCTCATCAGCCTGCCGTGGCTATGGCGGCGACGCGGCGAGATGCGGCGGCATCCGTGGCTGCTGTTCGCGCTGGGCCTGACGGCTGGCTGGTGCAACGTGACGTTCATCCTGGCGGTGATCGAAGGCCACGTGGTGCGGGTGTTGCTGCTGTTCTATCTTTCGCCGGTGTGGGCCGCGTTGTTGGGATGGTTATTGCTGCGCGAGCATTTGTCCAGACGCGCCTGGCTGCATGTCGCCCTGGCCATGAGCGGCGCGCTCATCATGCTGTGGGACGCAGACGCCGGTGCGCCCTGGCCGGCGTCGCGCGCGGATTGGCTGGCCATCGGCGCGGGGTTGACCTTTGCGCTGTCCAACGTGCTGGTGCGCAAGGGGCAGGAAGTCTCCGTGCCGATCAAGACCATCGCGGTGTGGTGGGGCGGGGCGCTGCTGGCCGCGCTATGGATCGCCGCGGCTCATACGCCCATGCCCGCGTGGACGCTGGCGAATTTCACCGGCGCGATCGCGCTGGGCTGGTTCGGCATCACCATCATGACGCTCGCCGTGCAGTACGGCGTCACGCACATGCCGGTGCACCGCTCGGCGGTAATTCTACTGTTCGAACTCGTGGCCGGCGCGGTGTCCGCGCAACTGCTCAGCGACGAAACGATACTCCCGCAAGAATGGCTGGGCGGCGCGCTGGTCATCGCCGCGGCCTACCTCGCGGCGCGCGAGATGAAGTACTAACCGGACGCCGTGTCCAAGTATTTGACGATCGCCTTACGTAGGCGCGTGAGTTGAGATATATCGGTGAGGGGGCGGTTGTGGGCGTCGGTGATGAAGAAGATGTCTTCGGCGCGGGCGCCGAGGGTGGCGATTTTGGCGGTTTGCAGGCGCACGCCGCATTCCACGAACGCCTTGCCCACTTTGGCCAGCAGGCCGGGGCGGTCGGCGGTGACGACTTCCATGATGGTGCGTTGATTGCGCGTGTCTTGATCGAAGGAGACTTGCGTGGCGATGGGGAAGTGTTTGAGTTGGCGGCGCACGCGGCGGGTGACGTGCGTGCCGGGCGCGCCGGGTTCGAGCAGTTGGCGTTTGAGCGCGGCGGCGATTTCCGCGTTGCGCTGTACGCCTTCGATGGCCGCGCCGGATTCTTCGAGGATGATGAAGCTGTTGAGCGTGTAGCCGTTGCGCGCGGTAACGATGCGGGCGTCGTGCACGTTGAGTCCCAGTTGATCGAGCGCGCCGGTGATGGCGGCGAATAAATAGTCCCGGTCCGGCGCGTAAATGAATAGTTCGGTGCCGCCGCGTTGGCCGCGCTGGCGCATGAGGATGAGCGGTGCGTCGCGCGCGGCCAAAATGGCCTGCGCGTGCCAGGCGATTTCGTCCGGCGCGTAACGCAAAAAATAATCGTCGCCCAACTCGTTCCAGAGTTTGCGGGTCGCGTCATGTTCCACGCCTTGGCGTTGCAATAATTCCTGCGCCTGCGCTTGCGTTTCACGGATGCGTTCGGCGCGTTCCAAGGGATTTTCCAGGCCGCGCGCGAGCGCGCGCGTGGTTGCCGCGTAGAGTTCCATGAGCAGCGAATTTTTCCAGTCATTCCACAGCGTGGGATTGGTGGCGCGGATGTCGGCTACGGTGAGCAGGTAGAGATAATCCAAATGTGTTTGATCGCGCACGCGCGCGGCGAAGGCGTTGATGACCGCCGGATCGCCGATGTCCTGGCGCTGCGCGGTGGCGGACATGATGAGGTGATACTGCACCAGCCAGGCGACGAGATTGGCGTCGTAGCGGCTCATGCCGTGATGCAGGCAAAACGCCAGCGCCTCGTGCGCGCCGAGTTCGGAATGGTCGCCGCCGCGGCCTTTGGCGATGTCGTGAAACAAGCCGGCCAGATAAAGAATTTCGGGTTTGGGCAGGCGCTGGAAAATTTCGCTGCACAACGGAAATTCATGGGCGAATTTTTCCAGCGCGAAGCGGCGCAGGTTGCGTAGTAAAAACAGCGTGTGTTCGTCCACGGTGTAGACGTGGAATAAATCATGCTGCATTTGGCCGACGATGTCGCCGAACGCCGGCAGGTAGGCGCCGAGCACGCCGTAGCGGTTCATGCGTTGCAGTTCGTGGGCGATGCCGGAGGGTTGGCGCAGCAGTTCCATGAACAGCGCGCGGCAACGCAGATCGGCGCGGAATTTGTCATCGATCAGATGACGGTGGTTGCGGATCAGGCGTATGGTGGATGCGCGCACGCCTTGCAGTTCGCGGTGTTGCGCAAGCAGCAGAAAGATTTCCAATAATGCAAACGGGTAATGCTGAAAAACTTTTTCGTGCGTAACTTCGATGAACTGGTTGCGCGCCTGAAAGCGCTTGTTGAGCGCCACCGGTGCGTGCGGCTCGTCGGCCAGCAGGATGGCTTCTTGAAATAATTGCAGCAGCATTTCGTTCAAGCGGCTCAGTTCCATGACGGTGCGGTAGTAGCGCTTCATGAACTGTTCGACGGCCAGATGATGGGCGTCGTCTTGATAGCCGAACTGCTGGGCCAGGCTGCGCTGGTAATCAAGTAATAAACGATCTTCGCGGCGCTGCGCCAGGGTGTGCAGGCCGAAGCGGATTTGCCAGAGAAAATTTTGACCGGCGTCGAGCGCGGCGAATTCCTGCTCGGTGAGGAAGCCGTGTCCGACCAAGTCGTGCAGCGTGGCGGCGCCGAAGTGGCGCTTGGCCACCCAGCCGATCATTTGGATGTCGCGCAGGCCGCCGGGGCCTTCTTTGATATTGGGCTCGAGGTTGTAGGCGGTGTCATGATATTTATGGTGGCGCTGGATTTGCTCGCGCCATTTGGCCTCGAAGAATCGACGGCTGGGCCAGATGTGTTGCGGGCCGGTGCTGTCCTGCATGGCGCGGAACAGCGCGGATGGGCCGATGAGTAAACGCGCTTCCATCAAATTGGTGGCGACGGTGATGTCGGCGTCGGCCTCGCGCACGCACTCCGCCGGCGAGCGCACGCTGTGGCCGACCTCCAGCCCGATGTCCCACAAAAACGTAATGAAGCGCTCGACGTTTTTCTGTGTCGCCGCATGTGTATCATCGGCAAGTAAGATCAGCAGATCGACGTCCGAGCCGGGATGCAGCTCGCCGCGTCCGTAGCCGCCCACCGCGATCAGGGCGATGTCGCCGGGCGGCGCGGAGCAGATTTCCGTCCACACGTGTTTGAGCAGATGGTCGATGAGCCGCGCGCGGCCGTGCACCAGCGCGGCGATGGGCGCGCCGTCGAGGAATCGGCGGCGCAGCGTTTGGTTGGCCTCGTGCAGCAGGTCGCGATAACGCTTGAGCGTGGCGGCGTGGTGATCGACGGGAGGCCAGGCGGGGCTGCTCTCGAAAAGAGTTTGCCGGCTGCCGCCCGTTTCCGGCGCCACGCCGTGGCCGATCGTCAAATGTCATCCTCCGGGCGCTTGGTCAGCACCTCGAAGCCCGTATCGGTGACTAATATAGTGTGTTCCCATTGCGCGGATAGGCTGTGATCCTTGGTGACCACCGTCCATTTATCCGGCAGCAGTTTCACGTGGCGCTTGCCGGCGTTGATCATCGGTTCGATGGTGAAGGTCATGCCGGCTTCCAGTGCCATGCCGGTGCCGGGCGTGCCGTAGTGGAGGATTTGCGGCTCCTCATGAAACACGCGCCCGATGCCGTGCCCGCAGTATTCGCGCACCACCGAGCAGTTGTTGGACTCGGCATGACGTTGGATGGCGTGGCCGATGTCGCCCAGGCGCACGCCTGGCTTGACCATTTCGATGCCGATGCGCATGCATTCGTAGCTCACGCGCGTCACGCGCTTGGCGATTACCGAGGGCTCGCCGACGAAAAACATTTTGCTGGTGTCGCCGTGGAAGTCGTCCTTGATGACCGTCACGTCGATATTGATGATGTCGCCGTCCTTCAGCACACGCTCGCCGGGGATGCCGTGGCACACCTGATGATTCACCGAGGTGCAGATGGATTTGGGGAAGCCGTGATAGTTGAGCGGCGCGGGCACGGCCTGCTGTACGTTGACGATATAGTCATGGCAGATGCGGTCTAGTTCGCCGGTAGTCACCCCGGCGCGCACGTGCGGGCGGATCATGTGCAGCACATCGGCGGCCAGGCGCCCGGCCACGCGCATTTTGGCGATCTCGTCAGGGGTTTTAATGGTGACGCTCATATATATAAGGCTAGCCGTGGGGTTTGTGAAGCTTATTATAAAGGTTGGCGATTGCCGGGGGAGGGCTATTTATGGTATAAAGCGCGCGCTGAATAAGCAATTAGCGGGGGTGGGAGTTCATGATGGGGGTAAACAAAGCCCATCACCCATTACCGCCACTACACACATACACCATTTATGAGTATCGGGGTGCCCATCTTGCCATAAGCTGGGTAGTAGATACAGAAGGTGTATGGAGGCTCAACCCACTATTGGAGTATAGAAATGGCAACGATATCCATGCGTCAAATGCTGGAGGCGGGCGTGCACTTCGGTCACCAGACCCGCTACTGGAACCCCAAAATGGCGCCGTACATCTTCGGACAGCGCGCCAAGATTCACATCATCAATCTCGAAAAGACCCTGCCTCTCTACACCGAGGCGATGAATTTCATCAGCAGCCTGGCGGCCAATAGAGGCACCATCCTGTTCGTCGGCACCAAGCGCGCCGCGCAGGATATTATCGCCGAACAAGCCAAGCGCTGCGGCATGCCCTACGTCAACCACCGTTGGACGGGTGGTATGCTCACCAATTTCAAGACCGTGCGCCAGTCCATCAAACGCCTCAAGGAGCTGGAGACCATGGCCCAGGACGGCAGTTTGGAGCGCATGAATAAAAAGGAAGGACTGATGCTGATGCGCGAGATGGCCAAGCTGGAGCGCAGTCTGGGCGGCATCAAGGACATGAACGGCCTGCCCGACGCGTTGTTCGTGATCGACGTGGGTTATGAAAAAATCGCGGTGAGCGAGGCGGGCAAGCTCGGTATCCCGGTGGTGGGTGTGGTCGACAGCAACAACAATCCGGACGGCATCGATTACGTGATTCCCGGCAACGATGACGCCATCCGCGCCATTCAGCTCTATGCGCAGGGCGCCGCCGACGCCGTGATCGAAGGGCGCGGCTCGGTGCCGCAACTGGTCGGCGCCAAGGACGAGTTCGTGGAGCTCGGCGAGGGCGGCGTGGTGACCGCCGAGAAGCCCACCAAGAAAACAGCCGCCGCCAAGCCGGCGCGCGGCGCGGCGAAAAAGCCTGCTGCCGCTAAGAAAGACGCCGCGGTGACTACCAAGAAGCGCGCGGCGGCAAAGCCGAAGAAGGCGGCGGCTGAGTAAGTAGTAGGAAGATTAGGACCGTTAAGCCGCGCGCTTAGCACCCATCCCATCCCCTTCCCCCGAAATGGGGGAGGACGAAGGAAATTGATTATTTAGATCGAGGAGCAATCAATGGAGATTACAGCGGCGCTGGTGAAGGAACTGCGCGAACGCACCGGGTCGGGCATGATGGAATGCAAGAAGGCCCTGACCGAAGCCAAGGGCGATATCGAGGCCGCCGTCGAAATCATGCGCAAGAGCGGTCTGGCCAAGGCCGACAAGAAGGCCGGACGCACCGCGGCGGAAGGCGTGATCGTCATCCAGTCGAGCGCGGACGGCAAGCAAGCCGCCATGGTCGAGGTGAACTGCGAAACCGATTTCGTCGCCAAAGGCGATGATTTCAAAAATTTCGCTCACGACGTGGCGAACCGTGCGTTGCACAGCCGTGCCACCGACGTGGAGGCGCTCATGGCGCTGCCGCTCAAGGACGGCGGTGAGTCGATCAACCACGTGCGCCAAACGTTGGTGGCGAAGATCGGCGAAAACATCGCGGTGCGCCGTTTGGCGCATTTCCAAACCACACGCGGCGTCGTCGGCAGCTATTTGCACGGCAGCCGCATCGGCGTGCTGGTGGAGCTGGAAGGCGGCGACATGAATCTGGCGCGCGATATCGCCATGCACGTGGCGGCCAGCAAGCCGGTGTGCGTGACCGCGCAAGACGTTCCCGCGGAATTGGTCGCCAAGGAGAGGGAAATTTTCGCGGCGCAGGCCGCCGAGAGCGGCAAGCCAGCCGCCATCATCGAAAAAATGGTGGAAGGGCGCATCAGAAAATTCCTCTCCGAAATCACGCTGTTGGGCCAGCCGTTCGTGAAAAATCCCGACGTCAGCGTGGAAAAACTGCTGCAAGACGCCAAAGCCAAAGTGATGCGCTTCCAGCGTTTCGAGGTCGGTGAAGGCATAGAGAAGAAGACGGAGAATTTCGCCGAAGAGGTGATGGCGCAGGTGCGTGGAGGCTGAGCCGCGAAGCGGCGCAGGCTACACCATGGATGGTATGGCTGAGGTTTAACAGAAAACCGAAGTTGCGCCAGGGGCGGCGAAGATGCAATGTAAGTCTACTGAGTAAAGCGCGACCTGAAAATGACTGCGAAAAATTCTAAAGATAAACCGGTTTACACGCGTATCTTATTAAAGCTCTCCGGCGAGGCGCTCATGGGGCAGACCGACTACGGCATCGACCCCGCCGTGCTCGCGCGCGTGGCCAAGGAAGTGTGCGAACTGGTCAACCTCGGCGTGCAGGTGGCGGTGGTGGTGGGCGGCGGCAACATCTTTCGCGGCGCGGGCCTCGCCTCCAACGGCATCGACCGCGTCACCGGCGACCAAATGGGCATGCTGGCGACGGTGATGAACGCGCTCGCCATGCAAGATGCGCTGGAGCGTTTGGGCGTGCAGGTGCGCGTGATGTCGGCGCTCAAGATCAATCAAATCTGCGAAGACTACATCCGCCGGCGCGCGGTGCGCCACTTGGAAAAAGGGCGCTTGGTGATACTCGCGGCGGGCACCGGCAATCCGTTTTTCACCACCGACTCGGCGGCCAGCCTGCGCGGCATCGAACTCGGCGCGCAACTGGTGCTCAAGGCCACCAAGGTGGACGGCGTTTACTCCGCGGACCCGATGAAGCACGCCGACGCGCGCTATTATTCGCGTCTGACTTATGACGAAGTGCTGGATCGCAAACTGGAAGTCATGGACACCGCCGCCATCGCCCTGTGCCGCGATCACCACATGCCGCTGCGCGTGTTCAACATGAACAAACCCGGCGCGCTCAAACGCATCGTGATGGGCGAGGACGAGGGGACGCTGGTAAGTAACAAGTAATGGGTGATGAGTGATGGGTAATGAGTAATGGGTTTTACCGTTCACTCATCACCGTTTACTCATCACCGTTTTAGGAGGCCGCATGATTAACGACATCAAGAAAAACGCCACGGCGCGCATGCAGAAGAGCCTGGAATCCCTGAAGCAGGAATTCGTCAAGCTGCGCACCGGGCGCGCGCACACCAGTTTGCTCGATCACATCACGGTGTCCTATTACGGCAGCGACGTGCCGCTCAGCCAAGTCGCCAACGTCACGGTCGCCGACGCGCGTATGCTCACGGTCACGCCGTGGGATAAAAACATGGTGCAGGCGATAGAAAAGGCCATACTCACCTCCGACCTCGGCCTCAACCCGAACACCGCCGGCACGGTGATCCGCATCCCGCTGCCGCCGCTCACCGAAGAGCGCCGCCGCGACATGATTAAAGTGGTGCGTCACGAGGCGGAGGGTGGGCGCGTGGCGGTGCGTAATATCCGCCGCGACGCGAACAACGAATTGAAAGCGCTGCTCAAGGAGAAAAAAATCTCCGAGGACGACGAACGCCGCGCACAAGACGACATTCAAAAGCTGACGGATAAATACATCGCCGAAATAGACAAGCTGCTGGAGGCCAAGGAGAGGGAGTTGATGGAGGTATGATATAAAGCAGAGTCAAGGGAAAAGGGAAAAGGGAAAAGGGAAAAGGGAAAAGCACCTCCCCTGCCTTCCTCCTTTTCCCTTGTATCTTTTCCCTTTACCCTGATAAATAATGGACCATACACTTAAATCTGCCAACGGTGCTCTTCCCAGGCATGTTGCCATCGTCATGGACGGCAACGGGCGCTGGGCCAAGCGGCGCGGTCTGCCGCGCATCGCCGGGCACAAGGCCGGTATGCAGGCGGCGCGCGCGGCGGTGCAGGCGTGCGGCGAGCGCGGCGTGGCGGCGCTTACGCTGTTCGCGTTCAGCAGCGAAAACTGGCGGCGTCCGCCCACCGAGGTCGGGCCGCTGCTGGAGTTGTTCCTCAACGCCCTGCAAGATCAAATCGACGAGCTGCACCGGAATAACGTGCGGCTGCGTTTCATCGGCGCGCGCGCCGCGTTTTCCGCCACGCTGCAACAGTACATGGCGCGCGCCGAGGCGTTGACGCATGCCAACACCGGCATTCAACTCGCCGTCGCCGCCAATTACGGCGGGCGCTGGGACATCGCGCAGGCCGCGCGCACGCTGGCCGAGCGGGTGGAGCAGGGGACATTGCGCGCCGCCGACGTCGACGCCTCCACCCTCGCGTCACACCTTTCCGCGCCGGATTTGCCCGAGCCCGATCTGTTCATCCGCACCGGCGGCGAACGGCGCATCAGTAATTTCCTGTTGTGGCAATTGGCCTATACCGAACTCTATTTCACCGACGTGCTGTGGCCGGACTTCGATGCGGCGGCCCTGGACGCGGCGCTCGCCGATTTCGCGCGGCGTCAACGCCGTTTCGGCTACACCGGCGAACAAATCGAGCAACTCGCGGAACCTCTAAAAGGTGCTTAAGCAACGCCTGCTCACCGCCGCGCTGCTGATCCCGCTGGTGGTGTTGGGCGTGTTGTTGCTGCCCGATACTTATTTCGCGCTGGCAGTGGGTCTGGTGGTCGCGCTCGCCGCGTGGGAGTGGGCGGGTTTGCTGAAGTGGAGCGCGCCGTTGCGCGCGGCGTACGTCGTGTTCCTGTGTGCGATTTTAGTCGGTGTGTATCACGCACCCATCTTGTGGATTGTTGCACCCGCCTTGCTTGGCTGGGCGTTGGCCGCGGCGTGGGTGATCGGCTTTCCCTTCGGTAAAAGCGTGTGGAGCGCGCCCGCCGTGGCGGCGCTGCTGGGGCTATTGGTTTTGGTTCCCTCGTGGGTCGCGTTGCTGGCGATGCGTGATATGATGACGCCTTACATGGTGCTCTTTTTGCTCAGCTTTATCTGGCTGGGCGACAGCGCCGCGTATTTCGCGGGGCGCCGCTGGGGTAAGACCAAGCTCGCGGCGCGGATCAGCCCGGGCAAGACCTGGGAGGGCGTATACGGCGCGGTGGTTGCAGTAGTGATCTACGCGCTGGCGGTGCAGCCGTGGCTGGCGCCGCATAGCCCTCCGTGGATGTTCGCGCTGCTGTGTCTGTTGACTCTGCTCGTTTCCGTCATCGGAGATTTGTTCAAAAGTATGTTCAAGCGCCACGCCGGGGTGAAGGATAGTGGCCACCTGCTGCCGGGGCACGGCGGCATTTTGGACCGCATCGACAGCCTTACCGCCGCCGCGCCGGTGTTTCTGGCGGGATTGCTGCTGCTGGGGCAACGCGCATGATGGGCGTGACCATTCTCGGCGCCACCGGCTCCATCGGCGCCAGCACGCTGGACGTGCTGGCGCGCCATCCGGAGCGTTTCCGCGTGACGGCGCTGAGCGCCAACACCGAGGTGGAGCGGCTGTTTGCGCTATGCGTGGCGCACCGGCCCGCATACGCGGTAATGGCCGACGCGCGCGCCGCGGAACAGTTGCGCGCGCGGCTTAAGCGCGCCAACCCGGACATCGAAGTGCTGGCCGGCGCGGAGGCGCTGCAAACCATCGCCGCCCTGCCGCAGACCGATTGCGTGGTGGCCGCCATCGTCGGCGCCGCCGGACTGCTGCCCACACTGGCGGCGGCGCGCGCCGGTAAGCGCGTGCTGCTGGCCAATAAAGAGGCGCTGGTGATGGCCGGACGGCTGTTCATGGACGAGGTGCGCGCGCACGGCGCGCAACTGATCCCCATCGACAGCGAACACAACGCGATATTCCAGTGTCTACCGCACAGGCCCGACGTGGATTTACAGCAGGCCGGCGTGCGGCGCATCCTACTCACCGCGTCGGGCGGGCCGTTCCGCACGCTGCCGCTGGCTGATCTGGAACACGTCACGCCCAAGCAGGCGTGCGCGCACCCCAATTGGGTGATGGGGCGCAAAATCTCGGTCGATTCCGCGACCATGATGAACAAAGGCTTGGAGGTGATCGAGGCGTGTTGGCTGTTCGACACCACGCCGGAGCGCATACAAGTGCTGCTGCATCCGCAAAGCGTGATGCATTCCATGGTCGAATACGAAGACGGTTCGGTGCTGGCGCAGCTCGGTAGTCCCGACATGCGCACGCCCATCGCCCACGCCTTGGCGTGGCCGCAGCGCGTCGCTTCGGGCGCGCCGCGCCTGGATTTGCTGAGCGTGGCGCGCCTGGATTTCGAGGCGGTGGATGAGCGCCGCTTCCCCTGTTTGCGCCTGGCCTTCGAGGCGCTGCGGCGCGGTGGCACCGCCAGCGCTCTATTGAACGCCGCCAACGAGATCGCCGTGCAGGCGTTTTTGGAAGGCCGCCTGGCCTTCACCGGCATCGCGCGCGTGATCGAGGCGGTGCTGACGCGCCTCGACGCGCGCCCGGCGGATACGCTGGATGCTATTTTGCAAGATGACGCCGCGGCGCGTACCGCAGCCTTGGAGATGATCGGCGCGGGCGCCACGGCGCGCGCCGCGGGAATGAGCCTATGAGCGGTCTGCTGCAATCCATTATATTCTTTATCGTCACGCTCGGCCTGCTTATCACCGTGCACGAGTTCGGGCACTATTGGGTGGCGCGCAAGATGGGCGTGAAAGTGCTGCGCTTCTCGATAGGCTTCGGCAAAATCCTGTGGTCGCGCCGCGCCGGGCCGGACAACACCGAATACGCCGTCGCGGCGCTGCCGCTGGGCGGTTACGTGAAAATGCTCGACGAGCAGGAGGGCGCGGTGCCCCAGGCCGAGCTGCCGCGCGCCTTCAACCGTCAAAAACTGGCGGCGCGCTCCGCCATTGTATTCGCCGGGCCGTTGTTCAATTTCCTGTTCGCCATACTCGCCTATTGGCTGATGTTCGTGGTCGGCGTGCAAGGACTCAAGCCGTTGGTGGGCGAAGTGACCGAGGGTTCCATCGCCGCACAGGCGGGGCTGCGTAGCGGCGACGAGATCGTGGCCGTGGATCGACAACCCACGCCGACTTGGGAAGCCGCGGTGTTCGCCCTGATCGATAAGGTGCTGGAGCGCGAGCCGGTGACGTTGACGGTGCGCGACCAAGAGCAGGTCGAACATACGGTCACGCTGGACTTGGCCGATAGCCCTGCCGGGCTGGACCGCGGCAACGTTCTGGAAAACCTGGGGTTGCGTCCGCTGCGCCCGACCCTTGCGCCGGTGATCGGGCAACTGGAGGGCGGCGGAGCGGCAGAGCGCGCCGGGCTGGCCGTGGGTGATAGGATAGTCGCCGCCGATGGGCAGCCATTCGATGACTGGAATGCCTGGGCGGCCTACGTGCGCGAGCATGCCGGGCAGGTCATGCGGGTGGAAGTCGAGCGCGCCGGCCGCACCATCGGTCTGGAACTCCGCCCCGCCCCCCACACCACGCCGGACGGCGCGGTGATCGGCCGCATCGGCGCCGCTCCGGCCATTCCCCAGGCTTTACCGGAGACCATGTTCACCGAGCTGCGTTACGGGCCGGTCGCGGCGCTGGGGCAGGCCTTTGCGCAGAGCTGGGAAGTAGCGGCGCTCACCGTGAACATGCTGGGCAAGATGGTCATCGGCCAGGCCGCGCTGGACAACGTGAGCGGGCCGATCAGCATCGCCCAATTCGCCGGCGACTCGGCCAGCGATGGGCTGGCGCCGTTCCTGCGCTTCCTCGCCATCGTCAGCATCAGCCTGGGAATACTCAACCTTTTACCCGTGCCGCTACTGGATGGCGGCCATCTGATGTATTATCTTATAGAGGCTGTGAAGGGCAGCCCGGTGTCGGCCAAGGCGCAGATGATCGGGCAACAGTTGGGCATTATCATGTTGTTGGGGCTCACGATTTTAGCTTTTTATAATGATCTGGTGCGCCTGTTTGGCGCGCATTCTTAAGCAGGGTGTTGAAAACACCCTGTGCGCCGCAGGGATGCGCCGCACCATCTTTCAAGCACCTAGGTGCTTGAAAGATGGAACGAAGCAAAAATGATATTTTTGCTTCGTATGGTTGAAAAAATCCCGGACGGACTTTTTCAACTTCTAATTAACTATGCCGCGGATTAATTAATGAACAGAATTTTTCTAGCAGCGCTCCTGCTCGTGTTGGCGGCGCAAGCACCGGCGGTCGAACCGTTTGTCATTAAAGACATCCGCGTGGAAGGCTTGCAACGCATCTCAGCCGGCACGGTGTTCAGTTACCTGCCGGTCAAAGTCGGTGACACCTTCGACGACGCGCGCTCCGCGGAGGCGATCCGCGCCCTGTTCAAAACCGGCTTTTTCAAGGATGTGCAGATGGAGCGCGAGGGCGACATCTTGGTGGTGACGGTGGTGGAGCGCCCGGCCATCGGCAGCGTGAAAATTTCCGGCAACAAGGACATCGAAACCGAGCAGTTGATGCAGGCGCTCAAGGATCAAGGCCTGGCGGAGGGCCGCGTGTTCGACCGTTCGCTGCTCGCCAAGATCGAGCAGGAACTCAATCGCCAATACTTCAGCCGCGGTAAATACGCGGTGAAAATCCAGACCACCGTCACGCCGCTGGAGCGTAATCGCGTGGGCATCAACATCGACATCTCCGAAGGCCGCGCCGCGCGCATTCGCGAGATCAACATCGTCGGCAACCAAACCTTCGACGACGAAGACCTGCTCGACGAATTCCAGCTCAGCACGCCGACGCTGCTGTCGTTCTACACCGGAGCCGACCAATACTCCAAGCAAAAACTCACCGCCGATCTGGAAACGCTGCGCTCCTATTATTTGGATCGCGGCTACATCAATTTCAACATCGACTCCACGCAGGTGTCGATCACGCCGGACAAGAAAGACATTTACATCACCATCAACATCACAGAAGGCGAGAAGTTCACCGTCAAGGACGTCAAGCTGGCCGGCGATTTGGTGGTGCCGGAGCCGGAGCTGACCAAACTCATCAGCGTGCAAAGCGGCTCGACGTTCTCGCGCAAGGCCGCCACCGAGACCGCCACCAAGATTTCCGAGCGCCTGGGGCAAGAGGGCTACGCGTTCGCCAACATCAACACCATCCCCGAGATCGATCAGCAGAACAAGCAAGTGTCGCTGACGTTTTTCGTCGACCCCGGCAAGCGCGTGTACGTGCGCCGCATCAACATGGCCGGCAACACCAAGACGCGCGACGAGGTGCTGCGCCGCGAGATGCGCCAGATCGAGGGCGGCTGGATCGACACCGAAAAGGTCAAGCGCTCACGCACGCGCCTGGAAAAGCTCGGCTACTTCGAGAGCGTCAACGTGGAAACCCCCGCCGTGCCCGGCAGCACCGACCAGGTTGACGTCAATTTCACGGTCGTGGAAAAACCATCCGGCAATCTGCTCGCCGGCCTCGGCTTCTCGCAGTCGCAGGGCATCATTTTCAACACCAGCATCAGCCAGGAAAACTTCCTGGGCAGCGGCAAGCGCATCACCGCGGCGTTCAACAACAGCGACGTTAATACCTTGTATAACCTCGCCTACACCAACCCCTACTACACCGTGGACGGCGTGAGCCGCGGCTTCAATCTATTCTCGCGCAGCACCGACGCCGGCAACGCCAACATCGCCAACTACACCACCGACGCCCTCGGCGGATCGGTGAACTACGGCATCCCGGTGAACGAATTCGACACGGTGCGCGTCGGCCTGGGTTATGAAAACACCGATCTGAAAACCACGATCAACACGCCCACCGAATATCTGAATTTCCTGAACGCCAACGGCCGGACTTTTGATACAATTAAGCTTACCGCCGGCTGGTCGCACGACACGCGCAACCGCGCCATTTTCGCGGACGAAGGCCAATTCCAGAACTTGGCCGCGGACGTGGCCTTGCCGGGCGTCGGACTGGAATATTACAAGTTCAGCTACCGGCATCAGTTGCTCTATGCGCTGGCCAAGGATTGGACCTTGTCGCTGAACGGCGAAGTGGGCTACGGCGACAGTTACGGTGATACCACCGAGCTGCCGTTCTTCGAAAACTTTTTAGCTGGCGGCAGCCGCTCGGTGCGCGGATTCAAGGATAATACGCTGGGGCCGCGCTCGGTCTCCACGGATCGCCCGCTGGGCGGCAACCGCCGAGTGGTGGCGAACGCTGAGCTGTTTTTCCCGGTGCCGTTCGTTAAAGAAACCAAAACCGTGCGCCTCGGCACGTTCCTGGACATCGGCAACGTGTTCGGCACCAATGAAGACATCGACACCGGCACGTTGCGCTACTCGGCGGGTATTTCCGCGGTGTGGTTGTCGCCGCTGGGCGCGCTGGGCGTGAGTTACGCGGAACCGCTGAACGAAAAAGAAACGGATGACCGGCAACGTTTCCAGTTTACGCTGGGTACGACTTTTTAACGTAGGAGGATGGTCTTGAAGAAAATTTTATACATAGTCTGCTTCACGCTGCTCGGCGCGACGTTCAGCGCGTCCGCCGCGGAAATGAAGCTCGGCTTCGTCAACGCCGCCAAGATACTCGAAGAAGCTCCGCAGGCCGAGGCCGCGCGCAGCAAGCTGGAGAAAGAGTTCGCGCCGCGCGATAAAGCGCTGGTCGCCACGCAGAAGGAAATCAAGTCCCTGGAGGATAAGCTCGCCAAAGACGGCGCCATCCAGAGCGAAAGCGAGCGGCGTAAGGCGGAGCGCGACGTGCTTACGCAAAAGCGCGATTTGAAGCGCGCCCAGGATGAATTCCGCGAAGACTTCAATATCCGCCGCAACGAAGAATTCGGCAAGCTGCAGAAGCTAGTCTATGAAGCCATCGTAGCGCTGGCCAAGCAGGAGAACTATGACTTGATCGTGGGCGACGGCGCTATTTACGCCAGCGATCGCGTGGACATCACCGACAAGGTGCTGGAGCGTCTCAAGGGCGGCAAGAGCGAACCCGCCGCCGATTCCGCCGCGCCGGCGAAACCCTAAGACACAGCGGTGCCGCTGAGCCTGGGAGAGTTGGCGCGACAAGTGGGCGGCGCTGTGCACGGCGACGCCGATTGTTTGATCAGCGGCGTCGCCACGCTGCAAAACGCGCAACCCGGCGAACTGAGCTTTCTCGCCAACGCGCGCTACCGCAAATACCTCGGCGCCACGCGCGCCACGGCGGTGATCCTGTCCGCCGCCGAGCGCGATGCGTGCCCGGTTATTCCCTGGGTGGTGGACAACCCCGCGCTTGCCTACGCGCGCGCCGCGGCGCTGCTGCATCCGCTGCCGCATGCGGAACCGGGCGTGCACGCCAGCGCGCACGTCGACGCCGCCGCGATCATTCATGACACCGCGTCCATCGGCCCGCACTGCGTCATCGAGGCGGGCGCGCGCATCGACGCCGGCGTCACGGTGGGGCCGGGCTGCGTGATCGGGCGTGACAGCGTGATCGGCGCGAACAGCCGCCTGGTGGCGCACGTCACGATTTGCCACGGCACGCGCATCGGACGACGCGCGCTCATTCATCCCGGCGCGGTGATCGGCAGCGACGGTTTCGGATTAGCGCCGCACCAAGGCGCGTGGCTCAAGATTCCGCAGCTCGGCAGGGCGGTGATCGGCGACGACGTGGAGATCGGCGCCAACACCACCATCGACCGCGGCGCGCTGGAAGACACCGTGATCGAAGACGGCGTAAAGCTGGACAATCAAATACAAGTGGCGCACAACGTGCGCATCGGCGCGCACACCGCCATCGCCGGCTGCGTGGGCATCGCCGGCAGCGCCAAAATCGGTAAGCGCTGCCAGATCGGAGGCGGTGTGGGCATCGCCGGGCATCTGGAGATCGCCGACGATGTGCAGATCACCGGCATGACGTTGGTGAGCAAATCCATCACCGAATCCGGCGTGTATTCATCCGGCGCGCCCGCGCAGCCCAACGCCGTATGGAATAAAAATTTCGCGCGCTTCCGGCATTTGGACGACATGGCGCGCCGCCTCCAGGAATTAGAAAAACGCATCGCCGAAGGAAAAAAATCTTGAACACGCTAGACATTCACGAGGTGCTCAAGCACCTGCCGCATCGCTATCCGTTTTTGCTCATCGACCGCGTCATCGAATGCATTCCCGGCAAATCGTTGACCGCGCTGAAGAACGTCAGCATCAACGAACCGTATTTCCAAGGCCACTTCCCACAACGCCCGGTGATGCCGGGCGTGCTGATCCTGGAGGCCTTAGCGCAGGCGACCGGCATCCTGGCGTTCCAGACCACCGGCACGCGGCCCTCCGAGCACGTACTGTATTATTTCGTCGGCATCGACAACGCGCGCTTCAAGCAGCCGGTGGAGCCGGGCGATCAACTCATACTCGAAGTGGAATTGACGCGCAGTATGCGCGACATCTGGAAATTCACCGCGCAGGCCAAGGTGCAGGACAAGCTGGTCGCCAGCGCCGACCTCATGTGCGCACGCAAAGATATCTAACCAAGGATATCCGGCCTTGATCGACCCGCGCGCCATTATCGATCCCGCCGCGACGCTGCACGAAGGGGTAAGCGTCGGGGCGTTTTCCATCATCGGCCCCGACGTGGAAATCGGCGTAGGTACCCGCGTCGGCCCGCACGTGGTCATCAATGGGCCGACGCGCATCGGCCGCGACAATCAAATTTATCAATTCGCCTCCATCGGCGATGCGCCGCAGGACAAAAAATACGCGGGCGAACCGACGCGCTTGGAAATCGGCGACCGCAACGTGATCCGCGAATACTGCACCATCAACCGCGGCACCGTGCAAGACCAAGGCGTCACGCGCATCGGCGACGACAATTGGATCATGGCCTACGTGCACATCGCGCACGATTGCCAGATCGGCAACCAAACCATCTTCGCCAACGCCGCTTCGCTCGCCGGCCACGTCACGGTGGGCGATTACGCCATCCTGGGCGGATTCACCCTGGTGCACCAATTCTGCGCCATCGGCGCGCACTGTTTTTGCGGCATGGGCAGCGTGATCTCCATGGACGTTCCGCCGTACGTCATGATCTCCGGCCACCCCGCCAAGCCGCACGGCATCAACAGCGAAGGACTCAAGCGCCGCGGCCTCGACAACAACGCGCTGCGCGCGCTGCGCGACGCCTACAAAATTATTTATAAATCGCAACTCACCCTGGCGCAGGCCATCGAACAACTCCAGGCGCTGGCGCACGACCACGCCGAGGTCGGCGTGCTGGTGAATTTTTTGCAAAAGGTCACGCGCGGGATTGTGCGATGAAGGGGAAAGGGACAAGGGAAAAGGGGCAAGGGGATAAATTCGTTTTTGTTTTTCCCTTTTCTCTTTGCCCTTTCCCCTTTTCCCTATTTTGTTAAATGCGCATCGGCATCGTAGCAGGGGAAGCATCGGGAGATTTGCTGGGGGCCGGGCTCATCGGCGCGCTCAAGGAGCGCGCGCCGGGCGCGACGTTCGAGGGCATCGCCGGGCCGCGCATGGTGGAGCAGGGCTGCCGCGCGCTGTTTCCCATGGAAAAACTCGCGGTGATGGGCCTGGTCGAGGTGCTGGCGCATTACCGTGAACTGCTCGGCATTCGCGCGCAGTTGCTGCAACACTTTCTCGCCGATCCACCCGACGTGTTCATCGGCATCGACGCTCCGGATTTCAATTTAGGTTTGGAGCGCAGGCTCAAGGCGGCGGGCATTCCTACCGTGCACTACGTCAGCCCGTCGGTGTGGGCGTGGCGGCAGTACCGCGTGAAAAAAATCGCCGCGTCGGTGGATTTGATGCTCACGCTATTCCCTTTCGAGGCGGCGTTTTACGCGGCGCAAAAAAAACACCGCGTGCCGGTGCGCTTTGTGGGGCATCCGCTGGCGGATATGATTCCCGTGGCGGCGCAGGAAGACAAGGCCGCGGCGCGTGCGCGGCTCGGTGTGCCCGCGCACGGCGAGGTGATTGCACTGTTGCCCGGCAGCCGCGTTAGTGAGCTGCGCTATTTGGCGGAGCCCTTCGCGCAAACCGCCGCTTGGTGCGCGGCGCGCCGGCCCGGTTTACATTTCGTCGCGCCGCAGGCGGCGCCGGCGACGCGCGCGCTATTTGAAGATGCTCTAGCGCGTCATGCGCCGCATGTGCCTGTAACGCTGGTGGACGGCCGCGCGCACGAGGCTATGCAAGCCGCCGACGCGGTGCTGGCGGCGTCCGGCACGGCGACGCTGGAGGCGCTGCTGCTCAACCGTCCCATGGTGGTGGCTTACCGCATGGCCTGGCTCACCGCGCAGATCGCGCGCCGCTTGCTCAAGACGCCGTATTATTCGCTGCCCAATTTGCTGGCCGGACGGCGTATCGTGGAAGAATACAGCCAGGACGACGTGAACGCGGAAAATCTGGGCGCGGCGCTGCTGCGCTTCCTTGAGCAGCCGGACACCGTGCACACGCTGTGCGAAAATTTTGCCGCGATTCACCATGCCCTGGCGCAGAACGCCAGCGCGCGCGCGGCGCAGGCGGTGGTGGAGTTGGTTGGCAATTGGAAAACCTAACACCAAGACGCCAAGAATACAAAGTCTTATAAGTAATGCAGATCAAGCTGCGTGGTGCATTACGATTTTAATAGGTTTTCTTTGCGCCTTTGCGTCTTTGCGTTGGATGTTTTTATTAATACGGAATAATTCGATGAATCTTACAGCAGGGGTAGATGCGGTAGGCTGCGGGCCGCTGGCGGGGCCGGTGTATGCCGCCGCGGTGATTTTACATCCGCGCCGCCGCATCAAGGGCTTGGCCGATTCCAAGCTGCTCAGCGCCGCGCAGCGCGAGGCGCTGGACGGTTTGATCCGCGGCCGCGCGTTGGCCTGGGCGCTGGGCGTCGCATCGGTGGAAGAGATCGATAGTCTTAATATTTTACAGGCGAGTCTGCTGGCCATGCGGCGCGCGGTGTTGGGTTTGCCGCAGCCGCTGCGGCGCGTGCTGATCGACGGTTTACACTGTCCCGTTCTCGATTGCCCGGCACAGGCCATCGTCAAGGGCGACATGACGGTACCGGCCATCAGCGCCGCGTCGATCATCGCCAAGGTGGCGCGCGACCGGCAAATGATTGAGTTGGATGGTATTTATCCGGGCTACGGCTTTGCCGGCCACAAGGGTTATTCCACCCCCGCGCACCTGCGCGCCTTGCAGGCGTTGGGCGCATGTCCTATCCATCGGCGTTCCTTCGCGCCTGTGCGGCGCTGTTTGGAGAGACCACACCGCCAAGAACGCCAAGATTTTGAAGATTTTCATTCTCTTCGTTTAGAGTCGGAGTGAACGCGAAATCAAACGGGGTCGTTAAAAATCATAGTCTTCGTGATCTTGGCTTTTTGGCGGTTGGTTTTTCCAAAATTAACCTCTTCCACCTCTGCCCGATTGGGGTGAAAATAGCGCCATGAGTTTCGTTCACCTGCACCTGCACACCGAGTATTCCCTGGTCGACGGCATCGTGCGCATCGAGCCGCTGGTCGAGGCGGCGGCGCGTATGGGGATGCCGGCGCTGGCGGTTACCGACCAGTGCAATCTGTTCGCCATGGTGAAGTTTTACCGCGCCGCTTTGCAGCAGGGTATCAAGCCGATCATCGGCGTGGAGCTGTGGGTGCAAGCCGGGACTAAGGTCCAGCCGGGGAATGGCGAGGCGCAGCCGTTGAGCCGCTTGGTGCTGTTGTGTCAGAACGAAGAAGGTTACCGTAATCTCACGCGCCTGGTGTCGCGCAGTTATATCGAAGGCCAGCAGCGCGGCGTGCCGAGCGTGCGCAAGGAGTGGCTAAGCGGCGCGACGGATGGCTTGATCGCTTTGTCGGGCGGCCACGCGGGCGACGTGGGACAGGCGCTGCTGGCCGGCCAGACCGAACAGGCCGCGCGTTGGCTGGGTGATTGGAAAAATCTTTTTCCCGGGCGTTTTTATCTGAGCGTGCAGCGTACCGGGCGGCCCGGCGAAGAGGACTATCTGCATGCGGCGGTGCAACTGGCCGCGGCCACCGACACGCCGGTGGTCGCCGATAACGATGTGCGCTTTCTGCACCCGGAGGACTTCGAGGCGCACGAGGCGCGTGTATGCATCCACGAAGGTCGCACCTTGGCCGATCCGCGCCGCCCGCGCCTCTATAGTGAGCAGCAATATTTGCGTAGCCCCACGCACATGGCGGAGCTGTTCGCCGATCTGCCCGAGGCGCTGGAAAACACCGTCGAGATCGCGCGCCGCTGCAATCTACAACTGCGTCTCGGACAAAATTATCTGCCGGATTTCCCGGTGGCCGCAGGCCAAACTCTGGAAGGTTATTGCCGCGCGCAGGCGCACACGGGTTTGCAAAAACGCTTGGAAAAATTATTCCCGGATGTTGCGGCGCGGCAAACGCAACAGCCGTTATATGAGCAACGTCTGGACGCCGAACTCGACGTCATTCTCAACATGGGTTTCGCCGGGTATTTTTTGATCGTCGCCGATTTCGTGCAATGGGCGAAAGACCAGGGCATTCCGGTGGGGCCGGGGCGCGGTTCCGGCGCGGGTTCGCTGGTGGCGTACGCGCTCGGCATCACCGACCTCGACCCGATTCATCACGGCTTGCTGTTCGAGCGTTTTCTTAATCCCGAACGCGTGTCGTTGCCCGACTTCGACATCGATTTCTGCATGGAGCGTCGCGACGAGGTTATCGACTACGTGGCGAACCGCTACGGGCGCGAGCGCGTCTCGCAAATCATCACCTACGGCAGCATGGCCGCCAAGGCGGTGGTGCGCGATGTGGGGCGCGTGCTGGGTTTGCCGTACGGCTTCGTCGACGGCATCGCTAAGCTCGTGCCTTTCGAGTTGGGCATGACGCTGGACAAGGCGCTGGAGCAGGAACCGCTGCTCAAGAGCCGTTACGAGCAGGAAGAAGAGGTGCGCGCGCTCATCGACCTGGCGCGCTCGCTGGAGGGCATCACACGCAACGCCGGCAAGCACGCCGGCGGGCTGGTGATCGCGCCGTCCAAGCTCACCGATTTCACGCCGCTGTATTGCGAGCAAGGCGCAACCGGCGTGGTGACGCAATTCGACAAGGACGACGTGGAGGCCGTGGGGCTGGTCAAGTTCGATTTCCTGGGGCTGCGCACGCTCACCATCATTCATTGGGCGGTGGAAACGCTGAGGCGCAACGGCGTCACGCTCGACATCACGCAATTGCCCACGGACGATGCGGCCACGTTCGATTTATTGAAGAGCAGCTCCACTACAGCCATTTTCCAGCTCGAGTCGCGCGGCATGCGCGACTTGGTCAAGCGCCTGCAACCCGATTGCTTCGAGGACATCGTGGCGCTGGTGGCGCTGTTCCGCCCCGGCCCGCTGCAATCCGGCATGGTGGAGGATTTCATTGCGCGCAAGCACGGGCGCGCCAAGGTGAATTATCCGCACCCAGACCTCGCGTCCATTTTGCAGCCGACCTACGGCGTCATCGTTTATCAGGAACAGGTCATGCAGATCGCCCAGGTGTTGGCCGGTTATAGCTTGGGCGGCGCGGATTTGCTGCGCCGCGCCATGGGCAAGAAAAAACCCGAGGAGATGGCCAAGCAGCGCGCGGTGTTCATCGAGGGCGCGCGCGCGCGCGGCGTGGCGGAACGCACCGCCACCGCCATTTTCGATCTCATGGAGAAATTCGCCGAGTACGGCTTCAATAAATCGCACTCGGTGGCGTATGCGCTGATCGCCTATCAAACCGCGTATCTCAAGGCGCATTATCCGGCGGCGTTCATGGCCGCGGTACTGTCGTCGGACATGGACAACACCGACAAGGTCGTCATGCTCATCGACGAGTGCCGCGCCATGCAGCTCACCGTGCTGCCGCCCGATATCAACACCTGCGCCTACGCCTTCACCGTCAAGGACGATAAAACCATTCACTACGGCCTGGGTGCGATCAAAGGTGCAGGCCAGGCGGCGCTCGAAGGCATGGTCGCCGAGCGCGAGGCGCACGGCGCATTCCGCGATCTGTTCGATTTTTGCCGGCGCATCGATCTGCGCAAGGCCAACCGGCGCGTGCTGGAGGCGCTGATCCGCGCCGGCGCGTTGGACGGGTTGGGACCAGGACGCGCCACGCTGCTCGCGTCGCTGCCCACCGCGCTGACGCTCGCCGAACAACATTCGCGCGACCACGCCGTCGGCCAAAACGACATGTTCGGCGCGGCGGCGCATGCGCAAACCCCGGTGCACTTCACGCACGTCAAGGAATGGGACGAGGCGCAGCGCCTGGCGCATGAAAAAGAGACGCTGGGTTTGTACCTCACCGGCCATCCCATTACACATTACCAAGAGGAACTGGCTGAATTTACCAGCGGCCCCATCGCCGCACTAAAACCGTCGCAGGATCAAAACGTGGTCATCGCCGGACAAGTGATGGCATTGCGCGCTATGCACAGCAAGCGCGGCGAACGTATCGCGTTTCTCACGCTCGACGATCGCAGCGCGCGCATCGAAATCGCGGTGTTCGCCGAGGCGTATCAGCGCTATCGTGATTTGCTGGTCAAGGACAAGCTGCTGGTGGTGGAAGGCCCGGTCAGCGTCGATGACTATTCCGGCGGTTACAAAATGAGCGCCGAGCGTATCTACGACATCGACCAGGCACGCGCGGCGTACGCTAAGCGATTACTCATCAACGTCGACTCCGGGCGCGCCGGCAACGGCTTCGTAACGGATCTGGCGGAGGCGCTCACGCCGCACCGCAACGGCCCGTGCCCGGTGTGGATCGACTATCGCGCCAACGGCGCAATCAACGCGCGCGCGCAACTGGCGCTCGGACCGGAATGGCGCGTGCGTTTGAACGACGCGCTGTTGCAGCGTTTGCGGGACTTGGCGGGCAAGGAGCGGGTGCGGATTGTGTATTAGTTTTGCATAAAATATAACCAGAAATAAACAAAGCCCAACGCAAAGATGCCAAGACGCAAAGAAAAAACAAAGGTGATTAAATCATCTTATAATATTGTCATTCTGAGGAAGTGTCAGCGACCGAAGAATCTCTTACCCAATATGGTAGAAGAGATTCTGCACTGCGCTCAGAATGATATTTTTTGATTTGATCTCTTTGCGTCTTGGCGTCTTTGCGTTGATAGTTTTTTCTTGAATTCTGCCCACTTTCTCCTGTATCTTAACCATCATGAACCTGAATTTTCTCGACTTCGAACAACCCATCGCCGAATTAGAAGCGAAAATCGAAGAGTTGCGTTACGTGTGTAACGACAACGAGATCAACGTCAGCGAGGAAATCGCGCGCCTGGAGGCGAAGAGCAAGGCGCTCACCGAATCCATCTTCGCTAAACTCAGCGCCTGGCAAGTCGCGCAGTTAGCCCGCCATCCACAGCGTCCCGGCATGGCGCGCTACGTGGAGCGCATCTTCACCGACTTCGAGGAGCTGCACGGCGACCGTTACTTCGCCGACGACGCCGCGATCATCGGCGGCGTGGCGCGCCTCGACGGGCGTTCCGTGATGCTGATCGGTACGCAAAAGGGTTCGGACACCAAGGAAAAAGTGCGGCGCAATTTCGGTATGCCGCGCCCCGAAGGCTACCGCAAGGCGCTGCGTCTCATGCGCATGGCGGAGCGCTTCAAAATGCCGGTGCTCACCTTCATCGATACGCCCGGCGCCTATCCCGGCGTCGACGCCGAGGAGCGCGGCCAGAGCGAGGCCATCGCGCGCAATCTGTTCGTGATGTCCGATTTGAAAACGCCCATCGTTTGCACCATCACCGGCGAGGGCGGTTCCGGCGGCGCGCTCGCCATCGGCGTGGGCGACCGCATCATCATGCTGGAGTACAGCATCTACTCGGTGATTTCGCCGGAAGGCTGCGCGTCGATCCTGTGGAAGAGCGCCGATCAGGCGCAAGAGGCTGCGGAGGCCATGGGCGTGACTTCCGACCGCCTCATCAAATTCGGCTTGGTGGATCAAGTCGTGCAAGAGCCGCTTGGCGGCGCGCACCGCAATGTCGATGCCATGGCGCAACGCCTGAAAGAAACCCTGCTGGAAAATCTCGATCACCTCGCCAAATTCCCGCTCGATAAGTTGTTGGCAATGCGGCACGAGCGCCTGATGCGCTTTGGAAGCTACAACGAATAATTCTTCCACGGCGCGCTTGCTACGCGCGCTGTCTAACCTCCCCGCGGCCGCGCGCTATTGGATCGCCTACAGCGGCGGCTTGGATTCGCATGTATTGCTCCATGCCTTGGCCGCGCTGCGGCGGAACGCAATGGCGCTGCACGCGGTGCACGTCGATCACGGACTGCAAGCACAGTCCAAGCAGTGGTCGCAGCGCTGCGTGGAGACGTGCGCGGCGTTGCACGTTCCCTGCACCGTGCTGGCCGTGCACGCCGCGCCGCGGCCGGGCGAAAGCCCCGAAGACGCCGCGCGGCGCGCGCGTTACGCGGCGCTCGCCGAGCTTATTCAAGAGGGCGATTGCCTGCTCACCGCGCATCACCAAGACGACCAGGCCGAAACGCTGTTGCTGCAATTACTGCGCGGCGCCGGCCCGCGCGGCCTGGCCGCGATGCCGCAACGCGCGCCGTTCGCGCGCGGCTGGCACGCGCGTCCGTTGTTGGAGTTCACGCGCGCCGACCTGCATGCTTACGCTACGCAGCAAGGTCTCACGTGGATCGATGATCAAAGCAACTTCGATACCGGATTCGACCGCAATTATCTGCGTCACGAAATCATGCCGCGCCTGCGCGCGCGCTGGCCCGCCGCCGCGCGCACGCTGGCGCGTTCCGCCTCCCACGCGGCGCAGGCGGCGCGGCTTTTGGATGCGCTGGCGGACATCGATTTTCATACCGTTGCGCATACCGCGGCGTGCGATGCCTTATCCGTTACCGCGCTGCGCGCGCTGGACGAAACACGCCAGCGTAACGTGTTACGTTACTGGTTACACAGGCTGAGTCTGCCGCTGCCCAACGCCGCGCATATCGAGCACATCCTACACGACGTCATCGACGCCGCCCGCGACAAAACGCCGCGCGTGCACTGGCCGGGCGCCGAGGTGCGGCGTTACCGCGACGCGCTGTACGCCATGCCGGAACTCGCGCCGCACGACGCGCGCCGGATCATCCCCTGGGACATGCGCGCGCCGCTGGAACTGCCCGGCGTGGGCCGGCTCGAAGCGCTGCGCACGCACGGCGCGGGCATCAAAGAATCTCTGCTCAACGGCGCGATCACCGTGCGCTTCCGTCACGGCGGCGAACGCTGCCAACCCGCGGGCCGCGCGCACACGCACGAATTAAAAAAATTATTCCAGGAGCGCGGTATCCCACCCTGGCGGCGCGCGCGCGTGCCGCTGATTTACATTAACGATCAACTGGCGATGGTAGGGGATTTATGGGTGTGCGCGCCTTATCAGGCGTCGGACGGGGAGGCGGGGCGGGTGGTAAGGTGGGAGTACTAGGTGTTTCCGGCTGAGCTAACGGAAACCTAGCCGTGAAACAAGCGCTTAGCGGCGCGCCTGTGCCTTTATTGCGCGGTTTTTATTGTGCTGAGGACGCTATTCTGATAGGCTGGAAGCCCGTCGGGGTAACAATCCGTTTAGGGGTTTCATGACCAAATTTATCTTCGTTACCGGCGGTGTGGTGTCTTCTTTGGGCAAGGGCATTGCCGCGGCCTCGCTTGGCGCCATTCTGGAGGCGCGCGGGTTGAAGGTGACGCTCCTCAAGCTCGATCCCTACATCAACGTCGATCCCGGCACCATGAGTCCGTTCCAGCACGGCGAGGTGTTCGTGACCGAGGACGGCGCGGAGACCGACCTCGACCTCGGCCACTACGAGCGTTTCGTGCGCACCACCATGGGCAAGCGCAACAATTTCACTACCGGTAAAATTTACGAAAACGTGATCCGCAAGGAGCGCCGCGGCGATTATCTGGGCGCGACCGTGCAGGTGATTCCGCACATCACCGACGAAATCAAGCGCTGCATCACGCAAGGCGCCGGCGACGCGGACGTGGCCATGGTGGAGATCGGCGGCACGGTGGGCGACATCGAATCGCTGCCGTTCCTGGAGGCGATCCGCCAGTTGGGTATCGAGCTCCCTCCGCACAGCGCCTTGTATATCCACCTCACGCTGGTGCCGTACATCCCCAGCGCCGGCGAAATCAAGACCAAACCCACGCAGCATTCGGTGAAGGAGTTGCGCAGCATCGGTATCCAGCCCGATATTTTATTGTGCCGCACCGATCGCCCGCTGCCCAACGACGAGCGGCGTAAGATCGCGTTGTTCACCAACGTGCAGGAGCGCGCGGTAATTTCCGCGGTGGACGTGGACAACATCTATAAGATACCGCTGTTGCTGCACGCGCAGGGATTGGACGACATCGTGGTGGAGAAATTGTATCTCAACGCGCCCGAGGCCGATCTGTCCGAGTGGGAAGACGTGATCTACGCCATGGAACACCCCGAGGCCGAGGTGAAAGTGGCGCTGGTCGGCAAATACGTACATCTCACCGAATCGTACAAATCGTTGTCCGAGGCGCTCGCGCACGCCGGCATTCACACGCGCACCCGCGTGCGCATCGTCTATATCGACTCCGAGGAATTAGAGCGCGGTGGCACGGGTTGCTTGGAAGGCATGGACGCCATCCTGGTGCCGGGTGGTTTCGGCGAGCGCGGCATCGAGGGCAAGATACGCGCGGCGCAGTACGCACGCGAGCACAACGTTCCTTATCTGGGCATTTGCCTGGGGATGCAGGTCGCGGTGATCGAGTTCGCGCGCAACAAAGCGGGGCTGGAGGGGGCGCACAGCACGGAATTCAATCCCAACACGCCGCACCCGGTGATCGCGCTCATCACCGAATGGATGACCGCGCACGGCACGGTGGAACGGCGCAGCACCGAGTCCGATCTGGGTGGCACCATGCGTCTCGGTGGCCAGCAGTGCCGCTTGCTGCCCGGTTCGCGCGCGCATCAACTCTACGGCAAGGACGTCATCACCGAGCGTCACCGCCACCGTTACGAATTCAACAACCGCTACCTGCAAGTCTTGCAGGACGCGGGCATGCTGATCGCGGGCCGTTCCTTGGATGACCACCTGGTGGAAATCATCGAGCTGCCCGCGCATCCGTGGTTCATCGCCTGCCAGTTTCATCCTGAATTCACCTCCACGCCGCGCGCCGGCCACGCCCTGTTCAACGGCTTTATTCAAGCGGCGCGCGACCTGCGCGCCGTCGCGCCGCAACCCTTGAAGCAGGGCGCCGTATTATGAAATTGTGCGGCTTCGACGTGGGCCTGCAACGGCCCCTGTTCCTTATTGCCGGCCCGTGCGTGATCGAGAGCGAACAACTCGCCCTGGACAGCGCAGGCCGCCTCAAGGAAATCACCGCACGCTTAAATATTCCATTTATTTATAAATCGTCCTTCGACAAGGCCAACCGCACCTCCAGCCAAAGCTTTCGCGGGTTGGGCATGGAGCAGGGCCTGCGTATCTTGCAAAAGGTCAAGCAACAGATCGGCGTGCCGGTGCTCACCGACGTGCACGAGGACACGCCGCTGGGCGAAGTCGCCGCCGTTGTGGACGTGCTGCAAACGCCCGCCTTTCTATGCCGTCAGACAAATTTCATTCAAGGCGTCGCGCGCCTGGGCAAGCCGGTCAACATCAAGAAGGGTCAATTTCTCGCGCCCTGGGATATGAAGAACGTGGTCGCCAAGGCCAAGGAAGTCGGCAATCAAGATATCCTGGTATGCGAACGCGGCGCGAGTTTCGGTTACAATAATTTGATTTCCGACATGCGCGCGCTGGCGGTGCTGCGCGAGACGGGTTGCCCAGTGGTGTTCGACGCCACGCACTCCGTGCAACTGCCGGGCGGGCAGGGCGGCAGTTCCGGCGGGCAGCGCGAATTCGTGCCGGTGCTGGCGCGCGCCGCGGTGGCCGCCGGCGTGGCCGGCATCTTCATGGAAACGCACCCCGATCCCGCGCGGGCGCTGAGTGACGGCCCCAACGCTTGGCCGCTGGGCGACATGGAGGCGCTGCTGGAAACGCTGGTATTGATCGACCAGGCGGTAAAGCAGCGCGGATTTATTGAACAAGAATACGAGTCGTAAGGTGGGCGCGCTGTTTGTGCTCACGGGAAAACTGTTTACCCATTACCCGAATAATAAAGGACAGCAGTGACAAAAATAGTAGACATACGCGCACGCGAAATCATCGATTCGCGCGGCAATCCCACGGTTGAAGCGGACGTTATTCTGGAATCGGGCGTGCGCGGCAGGGCGGCGGTGCCTTCCGGAGCATCCACCGGATCGCGCGAGGCCATTGAGCTGCGCGACGGCGATGCGCGCCGCTACGGTGGCAAGGGCGTGCAGCGGGCGGTGGCCAACGTCATGGGCGAGTTGCGCAAGGCGCTGCTCGGCCGCGACGCGAGCGCGCAGGCCGAGATCGACCGCGTCATGATCGACGTGGACGGCACGCCCAACAAGCAGCGCCTGGGCGCCAATGCCATCCTCGCCGTGTCGCTGGCGACGGCGCAGGCTGCGGCGCGTCAGCAAGGCGTGCCGCTGTACCGCTATCTCGGCGGCTCACGCGCCGACGCGGCGAATCTGCTGCCGGTGCCAATGATGAACATCATCAACGGCGGCGCGCACGCCGACAACAATATCGATTTGCAGGAATTCATGATCGTGCCGCTGGGCGCGCCCACGTTCAAGGAAGCGGTGCGCTACGGCGCCGAGGTGTTTCACGCCTTGAAAAAAGTACTGCATAATAAAGGACTCGGCACCGCGGTCGGCGACGAGGGCGGCTTCGCGCCAAACCTGCGCTCCAACGAGTCGGCCATCCAAGTCATCATGGAAGGCATCGCGCAGGCCGGCTACACGCCGGGCGAGGATATTTGCATCGGCATCGACGCAGCCAGTTCCGAGTTTTGTCAAGACGGCGCGTATGTGCTGAAGTCGGAAGGCAAGCGGCTGAGCAGTGCGGGGTTTATCGATTACCTCGGCGCGTGGGTGGATAAATATCCGATCATCTCCATTGAGGACGGCATGGCGGAAGATGACTGGGACGGCTGGGCGCAACTCACCGCGCGTCTCGGCAAACGCGTGCAACTAGTGGGTGATGATTTGTTCGTCACCAACACCGCAATCCTGGCGCAGGGTATCGCGCGCGGCATCGCCAACTCGATATTGATCAAGGTCAATCAAATCGGCACGCTCACGGAAACGCTGGCGGCCATCGATATGGCGAAGCAGGCGGGCTATACGGCGGTCATCTCGCATCGCTCCGGCGAAACCGAAGACACCAGTATCGCCGATCTCGCGGTGGCGACCAGCGCCGGGCAAATCAAGACCGGCTCGATGTCGCGCTCCGACCGCGTCGCCAAATACAATCAACTGCTGCGCATCGAAGAGGAACTGGGAACGCGCGCGCGCTATGCCGGGCGTGGCGCGTTCCGCTGCATGGGCGCATGAAACTCGCCATCGCACTGCTCGCCGCTCTTTTTCTGCTGGTGCAATACAGCTTGTGGTTTGGGGACGGCAGTCTGACCGGCGTGTGGCGGGCCAAGCAGGCGATCAAAGCGCAGCAGCAGGAAAACGCCGCGCTGCGCGAGCGCAATGCGGCGCTGGATGCCGAGGTGAAAGATTTGAAAAATGGTTTGGCCGCCATCGAAGAACGCGCACGCAGCGATCTCGGCATGATCGGCAAGGACGAAACGTTTTATCAAATCGCCGACGAGTAACTGTAAATTTCTTGAGCGCCCTTGTCTGTGCCGCGCGGTTTTATTTTTGGGCACGAACTTTTCAAAAAATAAAATACTTGCTCTTTTAAATTTTTTGAGATATTTTTCGATGCAAGTAAAAAACTAGCGGTAACATTTTATAACAGAATAAGGAGCGTTATGGACGACGCATCGTGCTGTACTTCTTCACCGTGTCGGCTTGGCCGGCTTGTCTCCAGCCCCCACCCTCGTGCAGTAAAATTTTGCGATCGTGCCGCATACGGGTATCGCTGCGGCCGTTCTTCGACAAGAAGCCGCCTCGCACGAATAAATAGGGTGACGCATGAGCGCCGATGAGGAAAATCAATGCGTGCTGCGTTGGTTCGAGGCGCGGGCGACGCGCGCACCCGATGCTATCGCCTTAGTATTCGAACAAGAATCCGTCAGTTACGGCGCGTTGAACCGGCGCGCCAATCAAATTGCACGCCACTTGCGTAAGGCGGGCGCCGGCCCAGATGTGCTGGTGGCGCTTTACTTGAATAGCCCGCTGGATATGCTGCTCGGTATGCTCGGCGTTCTAAAAAGCGGCGCGGCCTATTTGCCTCTGGATATGGCATATCCGCATGAGCGTCTGGCTTGGATGCTGGAAGACGCGCGCGCATCGCTGTTGCTCACCGGCGCGGCCATGAGCGGGCGCTTCCCGCGTTTCGGTGGATGCATCGTGCAACTCGACGCCGCGATGTCCGCAATCAATCGCGAGAGCGCGGAAAATATTTCCGACGCCGCGCACGCGCAAAATCTCGCCTATGTTATTTACACGTCCGGATCGACGGGGCGCGCCAAGGGCGTGCTAATCACGCGCAAGAACCTTGCATACTCCACGCGCGCGCGGTTGGATTATTACAAAATCCCGGTCGCGCGCTTCCTGTTGCTCTCGCAATTCGCTTTCGATAGTTCGGTGGCAGGCATTTACTGGACACTGTGCCAAGGTGGGACGCTGTTCCTACTGACTCCCGATCTGCAACGTGATCCCGCGTATGTTGCGCGCACAATCGAACAGAGCCGGATTACGCACCTGCTGTGCCTGCCGGTTTTCTATGAGCACATTTTAGAACATGCGGAGACGTACGCACTAACTTCGCTGCGCACGGTGGTCGTGGCGGGGGAAGTCTGCCCGATCAAATTGGTGGAGCGGCACCGCGCGGCGTTGGGCGCAACGCCGTTGTTCAATGAATATGGGCCCACCGAGGGCACGGTGTGGTGCAGTGTGTATGACTGCCGTCGGCACGATGCCAAGACGCCGGTGCCCATCGGCCGCGCGCCGGCCGGCACGCGCATTTATTTGCTGGACGCACAACACCGCCCGGTGACGGAGGGTGCGGCGGGCGAACTGTGCATCGGCGGGCCGGGCGTGGCGCGCGGTTATCTTAACCAGCCCAATTTGACCGCGCAGAAATTCATCGCCGATCCGTTCAGCTCCGCACCGGACGCGCGTTTGTATGCAACGGGCGATCTGGCGCGCTACTTGCCGAGCGGCGATCTGGAGTTTATAGGCCGCATGGACCGCCAGGTAAAGCTGCGCGGTTATCGGATCGAGCCGGGCGAGATCGAGGCCGTGCTGCATGAACACGACGCGGTGCGCGAGGCCGCGGTGATGGTGCGCGAGGATACGCTCGGCGACAAGCGCTTGGTGGCATACGTGGCGCCGAAGTTCCCGCTGTGCGCCGATGCCGTGGACGAACCGAAATACAAGGGTGGCGAGGACGTGCGCCACGTCGAACAATATCGCGCCATGTATGACGATCTTTACGGTCAGGACCAGGACTTTTTGCAAACGGACGCGGCGATTAATTTAAAAATTTGGATCAGTAGTTATACGCGCGAGGCGCTGCCGCTGGAGGAGATTACCGAATGCGTGGACGATACCGCGCGGCGTATTCTGGCGCTGCAACCCGCGCGCGTTATGGAGATCGGCTGCGGCTCTGGTTTACTGCTGGACAGAATCGGTCCGCATTGTAAACATTATTGCGGCACGGACATTTCCTCCGTGGCCATCGAGCGCCTGCAGCGGCGTATGGCGACGCGTCCCGCCAAATTCGCTACGTTGACACTGCTGCACGAGGCGGCGCATGAAGCGGTGGCGTGCGGGGTCGAGAAGTTTGACGTCGTCGTTATCAATGAGGTCGTGCAGCACTTCCCCGGCGTGGAATATCTTATCAACGTCTTGGAAAACGCCGTTGAACACGTCAAGCCCGGCGGCGTGGTGTTTCTCGGCGGCATTCGCAGTTTGCCGTTGCTGAAAGTGTTTCACGCCTCGGTGCAGATGCGGCTTGCCCCGCCTGCAACGACCAAGGCCGATCTATGTAAACTCGTACAGGAACACTTGGCGCGCGAAAAGGACTTGGCCGTCGACCCCGCCTTGTTTAATGCACTGGCCGAGCGTCTGCCCAAGATTAGCCACGTGGAGATGCAGCTCAAAGGCGGGCGCTGCCACAATGAAATCACGCGCTTCAAATATGATGTGATGCTGCACATCGGGGCATCGTCCTCCCACGCGTTGTATATCACGTGGCTGGACTGGCGGAAACATGGTTTGACGATTGCGGCGTTGCGCCGGCTGCTGGCGGAAAATAGTACAGACACCCTGGGCATCAAGCATGTTCCCAATGCACGTCTGCTAAGTGAGGTGAAGGCCTTGGAATTATTGGAGGCGGACGCCATCACCGCGAACGCGGGCGAATTGCGCAAAATATTACAGGAGTCGCCGCGTGAGATCGGCGTGGAGCCCGGAGACTTATGGGCGCTGGGTGAAGAATTAGGTTATCAGGCGAGCATTACATGGTCGGGCGACGCGCATCTCGACTGCTTCGACGTGCTGTTGCAGCGCAAGAGAATGCAGTACGTCCGGCGGCCGGTGTTCCGATTCGAGCCGGAAGCGGTGCGCCGTAAAAATTGGAGTGACTACGCCAACAAACCGGCAACGTCCGGCGTCGTCGATGACAGCCGCCATTTGCTGGTTGCGCAGTTGCGCAGTTTCGCGCGGCGCGCGCTGCCCGAACACATGGTGCCGCCGTTGTTCGTGGTGCTGGACGCCTTGCCGCGTCTGCCCAACGGTAAAGTGGATTATCACGCTTTGCCACCCCCCAAACAGCATCGAGCTTCCGACTATTTTCTAGAGGGCGCGCTGGAAAACGCACTGGGAGAAATTTGGAAGGATGTGCTGGGCTTGGCGCACATTGACAGGCACGATAATTTCTTCGAATTAGGCGGCCATTCCCTGCACGCCGCGCAAATTATCTCGCGGCTGCGCGCCGCGCTGCGCGTGGAAATTCCGTTACGCACGTTTTTTGAAACGCCTACGCTGGCCGATCTGGCGCGCCGTATCGACGCGGCCTTGCGGGCGCGCCGCGAACATCCGGAGGCGGTTGCGCGCAATGAACGAACGCGCTGATTGCGCGGACCGGCGCGCCCGTGGCCGTCCGGCGGAAAAAGCTCTTGCTTTTGTTTAAAATTTACTATATTTATAGAGGAACCTTGAAGCCCGTTCCCGGCTTCTCGGAGCACGAAAAGCAAAGCCCGAATCTTTGCTTTTCTTTATTACTTGCAAGTATTTGATTGTATTTGCAGGAAAGAGCGTGTGTATCTCGCTTGTTACACTTTTGCAAAAAAGGTGTAAGCAGGAACGCAAGGCGCGGAGATCTGTTTGCGAATATTTTCGGACGGCAGGTTTGACGAGCGCCAATAACAACGGACAAGGAGCGCCATGAATCAACCAGCGGCTGTAACGTCGATTTCCTCCCCGTTAGTTTTGTCCGCGCCCGACTTTGCGGGCGCCGCGTGCATTATGCGCGCCGCGAGTTAATGCGGGATTAATTAAAACATCGGTGAACCTCAGGGAGGAGGGTTTAATGAAAACGGAAGGCGCCGAGCAGTTACATTCTTTGGCGGACGAGGTGGGGAACGCGGAGCAAATTTGGGCCGTCGCCGCCACCTTCACCGCCGAACCCATCGAGCCGGTGCTGCATTTCTGGGCAAACGAGCTCGGCATACCGGCCAAGATCAAGTTCGTTCCCTACAACGACCTGTTTCAACAGTTACTCGAGCCCGATAGTCTTTTCGCGCGGAACCGTAACGGCGTTAACGTCGTCCTATTGCGCCTCGCCGATTGGCTGCGCGGCGCGGACGGCGCGTATTTGACGCTCGCATCGCGCCAAGTCTCCGAGAGAATCGAACAGGGCGTGGCCGATTTCATTTCCGCCCTGAGGACCGCTGCGGCGCGTGGCGCGGCGCCTTACGTGGTGTGCTTGTGCCCCCCCGGCGAGGCCGCCGAAATTGACGTCGATCACGCGGAATATTTCGCGCGCGTGGAGCAGTGCATCGCCGAGGAGTTGAAGCTCGTCGGCGGCGCATACCTGGTGAAGAGCGCGGAGCTGGCCGCCGCTTATCCCGTCGCGCCTTGTTATGACGCGCATGCCGATCGTCTGGCGCACATCCCTTATACTAAAAATTTTTACGTCGCCCTGGGGAGCATGGCGGCGCGTAAAATTCACGCCTTGCAACGCGCGCCTTATAAAGTCGTAGTGCTGGACTGCGATCAGACATTGTGGAAGGGCGTATACGCCGAAGACGGGCTGCACAACATAGAAATCGACGCGCCGCGCCGGGCCCTGCAAGAATTTATCGTGGCGCAGCACCGAGCAGGTATGCTCATTTGTCTGTGCAGCAAAAATGACGAGGCGGACATCGCGGAAATATTCGAGCGCGGACCGGATATGCCGCTTAAGCGCGAACACATTCTATCGTGGCGCGTTAATTGGAGGCCAAAGTCGGAAAATCTGCGCGCGCTGGCCGAGGAACTGAGGCTGGGGCTCGATAGCTTTATTGTTATTGATGATGATCCGGTGGTGTGCGCCGAGATCGAGGCCAATTGCCCTGAGGTGGTAACGCTGCTGTTGCCTTCGGAACCGGATCATATTCCGCGCTTTCTCCATCATGCGTGGGTCTTCGATCGCTTGAAAGTGACCGTTGAAGACACCGAGCGCACCGCGTTGTACCGTCACGGAGTGGAACGTGAACGTGAACGCAAGAACGCGACGAGTTTCGCGGATTTTCTCGAGGCCTTGAACCTTCAAGTACGCATAGAGACTATGGAGGCGCGACATCTAAGCAGGGTGGCGCAGCTTACACAACGCACCAATCAATTTAATCTTAGCAATATTCGGCGTTCCGAGACGGATATTCAGAAGCTTTGCGGCGTCGAAAAATTTGAATGCCTGGCCGTTGAGGTCAGCGATCGCTTCGGGGATTGCGGTCTAGTGGGGGCGATTATTTTTAAAGCGACGGACGAGGCTCTGCAGGTGGATACTTTTTTGCTGAGCTGCCGCGCGCTGGGCAGGGGCGTGGAGAATCAAATGCTGGCGCGGCTCGGCGAGTTGGCGCAGGCGCGCGGTTTGGACTACGTCGATGTTACTTATCTTCCGGCGCGCCGCAATCAGGCGGTGCTGGAGTTTTTGGACAAGTGGGGCGCGCCGTTTAAAAAAGCGCTGGATCACGGCTGCCATTATCGGTTCCCTGCTTGTTTCGCGGCGCTGCTTGATACCGTGGACGCCGCCGCCATCCTCGTGCCGAGGCAAATCCCATCGCACGTTTCCAGCGCCGCGCCGCAACGGCGCGTGACGACGCATTCCACGCTATGGCGGCGCATCGCCGTCGAGTTGTGCGATTGCGCGCAAATAGGGCGCATGATCGATAAGAGAAAACAACGGCTACGCGCCGCGTCGCAGCAGGAGGAGCAGGCGGTCTCCGGCGGCGGTTCCATTGAAGAAATATTATTGGGCATTTGGCGGCAAGTGCTGGAGCCCGACGAACTGGGCGTGCACGATAATTTTTTCGATGCAGGGGGAGACTCGCTGCAAGCGACGCAAATTATTGCGCGCATCCGGCAGGCTTTGCAGGTCGACGTATCTCTGCACACTTTTTTTGCGGCGCCCAGCGTCAAGGAACTCGCGGCCGTGTTGCACGCCGAGCATCCCGCCGCGTCGGCGCCCGCGTCGCAGCCGGCGCCGCCCGCCGGAGGATGCCGCGTGGTGGCGGCGTCGTTCGCGCAGCAGCGCTTGTGGTTTTTGCAGCAGTTGGCGCCGGACAGCCCGGCCTATAACGTGACGGCGCTGTATCGCCTGTGCGGGCCGCTGCAGCTCGCTGTGTTGGCGCAGAGCGTAAATGAGATCGTGCGTCGCCATGAGACGCTGCGTACTTCTTTCAACAATACCGCGCAAGGATTGATGCAAATTGTGCACCCATCCGCTGTGGTGGAGCCGGCGCTCATCGATTTGCGAACACGGCCGCGGCATGAGCGCGAGAGCGAGGCCTTGCGCCTGGCTGCCGCGGCGGCGCGCGAACCGTTCGATCTCGGCCGCGTTCCGCTGTTGCGCGTGAGTTTGCTGCGTCTCGATGAGCGAGAATATCTGGTGCTGTTCGTTTTTCACCATACCGTTTACGATGGATGGTCCACGGGAATTTTTACGCGGGAACTGGATGCCTTGTATCGTTTCCATTCCGGCGTCGCAGACGCGGCATTGCCGCCGCCGGCCATGCAGTACGCCGACTTCGCGCAGTGGCAGCGCCAGTCGCTGCAAGGTGACGCGCTGCGCACGCAAATGGAGTATTGGCGACGGCAGCTTACTCCCGCGTCGGCGCACTTGAATTTACCCGTCGACCGTCCGTGCCCGGCGATGAGCACGCTACGCGGGGCGCGGTTTTCCGGTTCGTTGCCCCGCGCCTTGGGCGAAAAGTTGAAGGCGTTCAGCCGCGGCGAGGACGTGACGCTTTTTATGACGCTGCTCACGGCGTTTCAAACTTTCCTGCATCGCTACAGCGGACAGCATGACGTCACCGTCGGCACGCCCATCGCCGGGCGCACGCGCCTGGAGGCGGAGGCGCTGATCGGCTGTTTCGTCAACACGCTGGCGTTGCGCATTGATCTGTCCGGCGATCCTTCCTTTCGCGAAGCCCTGCAACGCGTGCGCCAAACGGCGATGGACGCTTACGCGCATCAGGATTTACCCTTCGAGCGGTTGGTCGAGGAGTTGCAACCGGAGCGCGGCGTCGGACACAATCCACTGTTTCAAGTAATGTTCGTGCTGCAAAACACGCCGCAGCACGCGCTGAGCTTGGGTGATTTGCAACTCACGCCGCTGCCCATCGACACCGGCACGGCGAAGTTTGATCTGACGCTCATCGTCAACGAGACGGAACAGGGCCTGCGTTACCAATGGGAATACAATACCGACCTATTCGACGCCGCGACCGTCGAACGTTGGGCGGGACACTACGCGACACTGCTGGACGATATCGTGGCCCATCCGGACAAGCGTCTCAGTGAACTGGCGTTGTTAACCGAGGCCGAGCGCCATCAACTACTGCATGCCTGGACCGCCACCACGACGGCGTATCCCCGCGACGTCACGCTCGCGCAGCTCTTCGAGGCCCAGGCGCAGGCGCACCCCGACGCCGTGGCGCTCGTTTATGAACACGCTTCACTCACCTACAGTGAACTCAACCAGCGCGCCAACGCACTCGCCCACCACCTGCAAGCCCACGGCGCCGGCCCCGAAGTGCGCATCGGCCTGTGTCTGGAGCGTTCACTCGATTTACTCGTCGGCCTGCTTGCCATCCTCAAAGCCGGGGCCGCCTACGTCCCGCTCGACCCCAGCTATCCCAGCGAACGCCTGCGTTTCCTGCTGGAGGATGCCGGTATTACATTACTGCTCACCCACGAGCATTTGCGTACACGCCTTCCTGACACGGCCGTGCCCACCTTGTGCCTGGACAGCGAATGGGTGAAACTGCGCCAACACTACCCTGACCACACGCCGGTGAGCGCCGCCACGGCCGACAGCCTCGCCTACATCATCTACACCTCCGGCTCCACCGGCCAACCCAAGGGCGTGCTCATTACCCACTACAACGTGGTGCGCCTGTTGCGCGCCACCGAGGCGTGGTTTCACTTCACCTGTGACGACGCATGGACGCTGTTCCACTCTTATGCTTTTGATTTTTCCGTTTGGGAAATTTGGGGCGCGCTCGCCTACGGCGGCCGTCTGGTGGTTGTTCCCTACGAGGTAAGCCGTTCGCCGGAGAATTTTTACGCGCTGCTGTACCGGCAACGCATCACCGTTCTCAACCAAACCCCTTCGGCGTTTCGGCAGCTCGTACACGCCGAACGGCGCGTGGGCCGACGGGATTTGGCGCTGCGCACTATTATTTTCGGTGGCGAAGCCCTCGACCTGCAAAGTCTGAAACCATGGTTCGAACGTCACGGCGATCAAATGCCCAGGCTCGTCAATATGTACGGCATCACCGAGACCACCGTGCACGTTACTTATCGTCCGCTGACCCGAGTCGACCTTCAGCACAGCGGCAGCCCCATCGGCATCCCCATGCCGGATATCGAACTCTACCTGCTCGATCGCAACCTGCAACCCGTGCCCATCGGTGTGCCCGGTGAACTGTACGTCGGCGGCGCGGGCTTGGCGCGCGGCTACCATAATCGTGCCGAGCTGACCGCGGAGCGCTTCATTCCGCATCCTTACAGCAGCGACCCGCAGGCGCGTCTCTACAAAAGCGGTGACTTGGCGCGGCTGTGCGCCGGCGGCGAGTTGGATTATCTCGGACGCGCCGACAGTCAAGTCAAAATCCGCGGCTTCCGCATCGAACTCGGCGAAATCGAGGCGGTGCTCGCGCAACACCCGGCGGTGCGCGAGTGCGCGGTGCTGGCGCGCGAGGATACGCCAGGCGACCCGCGTTTGGTCGCGTATCTGGCGGGCGCCGAGCCGCATCCGGGCATTGCGGCGCTGCGCGCCCATGTGCAGTCGCACCTTCCCGAGTACATGACGCCCGCCGCATGGGTATGGCTGAACGCCTTGCCGCTTACCGCACACGGGAAGTTGGATCGCGCGGCGCTGCCGGCGCCGGACAGCGGACGCGCGCAGATCGAGACCGCGTACAGCGCGCCGCAAAACGAAATGGAGCAGATCATCGCCAACGTCTGGCAAGAGGCGCTGCAATTGGAAAAGGTCGGCATACACGATAATTTTTTCGATCTGGGCGGACATTCGCTGCGCATGGCGCAGGTGCAGAGTGCGCTACGCGAGACGCTCAATATCGAGTTGCCCATCATTAAAATGTTTCAGCACCCGACCATACACACGCTGGCGCAGTATTTAAGCGTCGGGCGCGGTGAAATGGCGCAACTGGCGCGCGTGCGCGATCGCGCGCAACGCCAACGCGCCGCGTTGGCCGCGCGCAGGGCGGAGGGCCGTTTGTAAGTAGGTAGAATACGAGTCGGACAGGGAGAATAACATGGAAGGGATAGCCATTATCGGCATGGCCGGACGATTTCCCGGCGCGAACGATATTGAGGAATTCTGGCGCAACCTGCAAGGCGGCAAGGAATCTGTAAGATTTTTTACTGCGCAGGAGCTGGAAGAATCCGGCGTGGATGACGCGCTCATTCATGATCCGAACTACGTGCGCGCGCGCGCCGTGCTGGACGACGCCATCGCATTCGACGCGGCGTTCTTCGGCTATCAACCCCGGGAAGCGGAGATCATCGATCCGCAGCAGCGCGTATTTTTGGAATGCTGCTGGCATGCCTTGGAGAATGCCGGTTACGATCCGGATACTTACCCCGGATTGATAGGCGTGTACGCGGGCGCCGGCACGAACAGCTACTTGCTGCATAATCTGTATCCGCATCCGAAATTCCGGAGCCTGACCGGATTGGCGCCCATCATCGCCAACGACAAGGATTTTCTCGCCACGCGCGTTTCCTATAAGTTGAATTTGCAAGGTCCGAGCATGACGGTGCAGACCGCGTGCTCCACGTCGCTGGTGGCGGTGTACAGCGCTTGCCAAAGTCTGCTCGATTACCAGTGCGACATGGCGTTGGCCGGCGGCGTCTCCATATCGTTTCCGCAAAAGCGCGGCCACTTGTACCAGGAAGGCGGCATCTATTCCGGCGATGGTCACTGCCGCGCGTTCGACGCCAAGGCGCAGGGCATGGTGGGCGGGCAGGGCGCCGCGGCGGTGGTGCTGAAGAGATTGGACGACGCCATGGCCGACGGCGATCATATCTGGGCCGTCATCAAGGGCGGCGCCGTCAACAATGACGGTGCGCTCAAGGCCGGCTACACAGCGCCGAGCATCGACGGCCAGGCGCGGGTGATCACGATGGCGCAGGCCGTGGCCGGCGTCGAGCCCGACACCGTCACCTACGTGGAGGCGCACGGCACCGGCACGCCGCTCGGTGATCCCATAGAAATCGCCGGTCTCACACAGGCCTTCCGTGTTGCGACGCAGGAGAAAAACTTTTGCGCCATCGGCTCGGTGAAAACCAACATCGGGCATTTGGACATCGCGGCGGGCGTCGCCGGATTGGTTAAAACCGCCTTGATGCTGCATCACAAAATGTTGCCGCCCAGCCTGCACTTCGAGCAGCCTAATCCGAAAATCGATTTCGCCAACAGTCCGTTCTACGTCAACTCCGAACTGCGCGAGTGGCGCACGGATAAATTGCCGCGCCGCGCCGGCGTGAGTTCGTTCGGCATCGGCGGCACCAATGTGCACGTAGTGCTGGAAGAGGCGCCCGCGCCGGCCGCGGCGCAGGCGACGCGGCCCTGGCAAGTGTTGACCTTGTCCGCGAAAACCGCCGCCGCGCTGAATGCGACGACCGACGCCCTGGCCGAACATTTGGAGCGCCAACCCGAAGTTAATCTTGCCGACGCCGCGTTTACGTTACACGCCGGACGCAAGCACTATGCGCATCGGCGCATGTTGGTGTGCCAAGACGCGGCGGACGCGCTACGAATCTTGCGCGCGGATGACGCCGCGCGCATGGCCACGCACGTCGCCGTGCACGATCAGGCGCCGGTGGTCTTCATGTTTCCTGGACAGGGCGCGCAGCACGTCGATATGTGCCGCGAGCTGTACGAGAGCGAGCCGGTGTTCCAGGAACACGTCAACGCCTGCGCGGAATTATTACAACCGTTGCTGGGCCTCGACCTGCGCAGCGTATTGTATCCATCCGCCGAGCAAACGGAACAGGCGCGGAAGCTGCTAGGACAAACCTGGATCACGCAGCCGGCGCTGTTCACGGTGGAATACGCGCTCGCCAAACTATGGATGGCGTGGGGCGTGCGGCCGCAGGCCATGATCGGACACAGCCTCGGCGAATACACGGCGGCTTGCCTGGCGGGCGTGCTTACGCTGCACGACGCGCTCAACTTGCTGGCGGAGCGGGCGCGGCTCGTCCAAAGTTTGCCCGGCGGCGCCATGCTCGCCGTGCGTGTGAACGAAGAGACGGTGCAGCCGTTGCTGGGCGGCGAACTGTGCCTGGCGGCGGTGAACGGGTCCGCGCTGTGCGTCGTGTCCGGTCCGAACGCCGCGATCGAGGCGCTGGAAGAGCGGCTCACCAAGGAAGAAATCGTGCACCGGCGCCTGCACACCTCGCACGCCTTCCACTCCATGATGGTGGAGCCGATCCTCGCGCCGTTTCTCGAACAACTGCGCAAAGTTGCCCTGCATCCCCCGCAGATTCCCTACGTCTCCAACGTCACCGGAACGTGGATCGACGCCGCGCAGGCGACCGATCCGCAGTACTGGGTGCGGCACATGCGCCACACCGTGCGTTTCGCCGCCGGCTTGCAAACGCTGCTGAACAAAACCGAACACGTTCTTTTGGAAGTCGGCCCCGGACAAACACTGAGCACGCTGGCGCGCCAGCATCCCGCCAAGCGCGCCGAGCAATCCGTTATCACCTCGGCACGCGCCGCACAGGATAATCGGTCGGACATCGCTTGTTTGCTGGATGCCGTGGGCCGGTTGTGGTTGACCGGCGCGACGGTTAATTGGACGCAATTTCACGCGCATGAGCGGCGGCGGCGCGTGCCATTGCCCGGTTACGCGTTCGAGCGGAAACATTACTGGGTGGAACCGCCGCGCGCAAAAAATAGAGTTGCACAAAAAATCATTAAGGGAGAAGAGTGCGAGGAGGGCGTCATGCTTGAGGAACAAATGATTGAAACGAGTGTAAAAAAGTCGTTCAGCCGGCGGGAAAAGCTGCTGCCGATGCTGCAAGAGGCTTTGAGCGAATTGTCGGGGTTGGACATAACCGCCATCGGCGCCACCACGACGTTTTTGGAAATGGGCTTTGATTCTCTGTTTCTCACGCAGATCAGCCACGCGCTGCAAAAAAAATTCAACGTGAAAGTTCCGTTCCGCCAACTGCTGGAGGAATCCGCCACGCTGGAAGCGCTGGCGGGCTACCTGGATCGTTCCTTGCCGACCGAGGCGTTGCGCGAGGATGAAGTATCCGATTCCGCCTCGGAGAAAACCGCTCCCGCGCAACCGCAGGCCGACGCCGTGGCGCGGCAATTGGCGCTCATTGAAAAACAATTGGAGGAGTTGCGCCGCAGCGCCGCACTCTGGGGCAAGGCCGGAAACGCCGAGGCTGCGGCGCCCGACGTGGGCGCGCCGGCGAGCATGGCGCGGCACACGGTGCGGGAAGCGCGCGCGGAGAGTAAGCCCTTTGGCCCTTACAAGCCCATTGAAAAAGGAATCGGCGGCGGCCTCAACGCGCGTCAGCAAAAACACTTGGGGGCGTTGATCGGGCGCTATACGCGGCGCACCGCGGAGTCCAAGCGCTACACCAAGGCGCACCGCGCGCATTTTTGCGACCCGCGCGCGGTTTCTGGATTTCGTTTGCAATGGAAGGAAATGGTTTATCCGATCGTCGCCGCGCGTTCGTCCGGCTCCAAAATTTGGGACGTGGACGGCAATGAGTATATCGACTTGACCATGGGCTTCGGCGTCAATCTATTCGGCCATGCGCCGCCTTTCGTCACCGAGGCGTTGCAGGATCAGCTCGAGTCGGGCATGGAAATCGGGCCGACTTCGCCGCTGGCCGGCAAAGTCGCGGAAGCGCTGTGCGCGTTCACCGGCATGGAGCGCGCGATTTTTTGCAACACCGGTTCCGAGGCGGTGATGGCGGCGCTGCGTGCGGCGCGCACCGTCAGCGGGCGCGACAAAATCGCGTTGTTCGCCGGCTCTTATCACGGCATTTTCGACGAAGTGCTGGTGCGCGCGTCCACGCGCGGCGGACATTCGCGCCCGCTGCCGATAGCGCCCGGCATACCGGAACACATGGTGCAGGACGTGCTGGTTTTGGAGTACGGTGCGCCCGCGTCGCTCGCGTTGCTGAAAAAGCACGGCCCGCAACTCGCCGCCGTGCTGGTCGAACCCGTGCAGAGCCGGCATCCCGATTTGCAACCCAGGGAATTTCTGCAAGAGGTGCGGCGCCTGACCGCGGCCTCGGACACGGCGCTCATCTTCGATGAAGTCATCACCGGTTTCCGCGCGCATCCCGGCGGCGCGCAGGCGCTGTTCGACGTGCGCGCCGACCTCGCCACCTACGGCAAGGTGATCGGCGGCGGCATGCCCATCGGCGCGTTGGCGGGGCGGGCGCGTTATCTGGACGCCTTCGACGGCGGCGCGTGGAATTACGGAGACAACTCGTTTCCGGAGGTCGGCGTGACGTTCTTTGCCGGCACCTTCGTGCGCCATCCTCTCGCTTTGACCGCGGCGCGCGCGGTGCTCGAACACTTGAAACGCAGCGGGCCCGGTTTGCAGGAGCAGTTGAATCGCAAAACGGCGGCTTTGGCCGCGGTGCTCAACGATTATTTCCGTGCACATCAAGCACCCGTGCGCATCACACATTTCAGCTCCATGTTCTATGTGCACTTCGAGGGCGAGCAAAAATTCGCCGGCCTGCTTTTTTATCATTTACGCGACAAGGGTATCCACATTTGGGAAGGCCGCCCGTGCTTTCTTTCCACCGCGCACAGCGACGAGGACATCGATCGAATCATCCGCGCCTTCAAGGAAAGCATTGCGGAAATGCAGGCGGGCGGATTTTTCCCCGAGCCCGCGGAGCAGGAGGCCGACTCGCCGCAGCCGGTGCGGCGCGAGATCGCGCGAAGCGCCGAGGCGCGCGAGCCGGTGCGCTTGCCGTTGACCGGACCTCAGAAGGAACTTTGGATCGCCGCGCAGCTGGGCGAGGAGGCATCGTGTTGTTACAACGATTCCCTGATGCTGCATCTGCGCGGCCCGTTGAACAACGCCGCGCTGCGCGAGGCCGTGCAAAATTTGGTCGCGCGCCACGAGGCGTTGCGCACCGTATTCAGCGCGCAGGGCGATTATCAGGAAATTCTGCCGACGATGACCGCCGAGGTGCCGATTCTAGGCTTCTCTAATTTGAATGCGGAGCAGCGTGCCGAGAAAATGAGCGCACTGGTGGAGCACGATGTGCGGCGCGCATTCGATCTCACCACCGGCCCGCTGTTGCGCTTCCACTTGGTGAAGCTGGAAGATTTGCATCACTTTTTGCTCATTACCGCGCATCATATCGTGTGCGACGGCTGGTCGGTGGGCGTGCTGCTGCGCGATCTCGGCGCGCTTTACGCGGCGGCGTGCACGGGCACGGACGCGGCGCTGGCGCCGCCCATGCAATTCAGCGAGTACGCACGCCTGCAAGCAGAGCAGGCGCAAAGCCCGGAGCGCGTCGCCGCCGAGACTTACTGGGTGCAACAGTTTTCCGAACCGGTTGCGGCGCTGGAGTTGCCCACTGACCGCCCGCGTCCTCCCGTGCTCACTTATAACGGCGCGCGCTATGTTTTCAGTATCGGGCAACCACTTTATCAAGATATAAAGCGCGCGGCGATGCGGCATAGTTGCACGTTATTCTGCATGTTGCTGGCGGCGTTTGAGGTTTTCCTGCATCGCATGAGCGGGCAGGAAGACATCGTGGTCGGCATTCCCGCCGCCGGGCAAATTCCGGTAAGCGGCGACAGTCTGGTCGGCCACTGCGTGAATTTTCTACCGCTGCGGCGACCCGTGATGGGCGAGAAAAAAGCAGCCGACTTTCTAAAAGAGATAAAGGCCGCCGTTCTGGATATTCATGAGTATCAACACTACACGTACGGGAGTTTACTGGAGAAACTCAACGTCACGCGCGATCCCGGCAGAACGCCGCTTACCACGGTGACGTTCAACGTGGATTATGCACAGGATCATCTAATGTTCCACGACTTGCACGTGGAAGCTCGCAGTAATCCGAAAAAGAATATTAACTTCGATCTCAAGGTGAACATCGTCGAGACGGGCAGCGAGTTCCGCGTACAATGGGATTACAACACCGACCTATTCGACGCCGCGACCATCGAACGCTGGGCGCGGCACTACCAGACGCTGCTCGCCGACCTCTCCGCCCACCCCGGCAAACGCCTAAGCGAACTGGCCTTACTCACCGAAGAGGAGCGCCAAGCCCTGCTGCACGATGGGAACGCCACGGCCACCCCCTACCCGCGCGACGCCACGCTCGCGCAACTCTTCGAACAACAAGCCGCGGCCACCCCCGACCACGTGGCCCTCGTCCATGAACACGCCCAGCTCACCTACGCCGAACTCAACCAGCGCGCCAACGCACTCGCCCACCACCTGCAAGCCCACGGCGCCGGCCCCGAAGTGCGCATCGGCCTGTGTCTGGAACGCTCGCTCGACCTGCTCGTCGGCCTCGTCGCCATCCTCAAAGCCGGGGCCGCCTACGTCCCGCTCGACCCCGCGTATCCCGCCGAACGGCAACGCTTCATACTGCAAGACGCCGGCATTACATTACTGCTTACCCAGGCGCACCTGCGTGCGCGCCTTCCCGATAGTATCGTGCCGACTCTGTGTCTCGACAGCGACTGGCCGAGCTTGCAGCAGCACTACCCCGACCACAACCCGGTAAGCCAGGCCAGCGCCGACAGCCTCGCCTACATCCTCTACACCTCCGGCTCCACCGGCCAACCCAAGGGCGTCATGATCGAACACGGCGCTCTGGTTCATTTGCACCAGGCCCTGGCCGATACCGTCTATCACGACCTCGCGCCCGCGCGACCTCTGCGCGTGAGCCTCAACGGTCCGATCTATTTCGACACTTCCGTCAAACAATGGCTGCAACTGCTGAGCGGTCACACCCTGTGCCTGGTGCCCGAGGCCTGCCGCCCGGACGGCGCGGCCCTGCTGGAGTACCTTGCCACGGCGCGCATCGACGTCCTCGATACCACGCCGACCCAGCTTACCTTGCTCACCCAGGCCGGCCTGCTCGCCCCGGACACCTACCGCCCAATCTGCCTGCTCATCGGCGGCGAGGCCCTCGTGTCCGGTCTATGGGAGGCGATTGCCGCCTGTCCCGACTGGGCCGCCTATAACCTCTATGGTCCCACCGAATGCACCGTGGACGCTACCTTCGCGCGCCTCACCCCCGGCAGCACCCCACACCTCGGCCACGCCCTCCCGCATGTCGGCCTACGCATTTTTGACGCAGAGCGCCAGCCCGTGCCCGTGGGCGTGGCGGGCGAACTCTATATCGGCGGGACGGGGGTCGGACGTGGCTATCTCAATCGCCCCGATCTCACCATCCAGCGTTTTGTGATTGACCCCTACCAGCCGGGGGCACGGCTTTACCAAACCGGCGACCGCGTACGCCGCCGCTCCGACGGGATGCTGGAATATCTCGGGCGCCTGGACGGCCAAGTCAAACTCAGAGGCTACCGTATCGAACTGGGCGAGATCGAGGCTCTCCTTCAGACCCACCCGGGCGTGCAAGCCGCCGCCGTCAGCGTACGCGAAGACGCGCCCGGCGATGTGCGGGAACGCACGATTATCGCGCAGGGCAAGAGTCCGGGAGCAGCCGACGCGCGTCTGGTGGCTTATATCGTCGCGCGCGACGGCGACAAGCCGGACGAGGCGAGCCTGCGCGCTCACCTTAGCGCGCGCCTGCCCGAGTACTTGCTGCCAAGCGCTTATGTCAGCCTGCCCCAGCTCCCGCTTACCCGTCACGGCAAACTCGACCGCAACGCCTTACCGGCCCCGCCTGTAGAGGCTAGCGTTATGCCCGTCCCCGGCGCGGCCCCCGAGGGTCCTATCGAACAGGTCATCGCCATGCTCTATGCGCAAGTATTAGGCCGCGGGCAAATCGACCGCCACAGCGGCTTCTTCGCGCTCGGCGGACACTCGTTGCTGGCCATCCAGGTGTTGGCGCGGCTGCGTGAGGCGTTGGGGGTGAGCGTGCCGGTGCGCACCCTGTTTGAGGCTCCCTCCGTGAGCGCCTTATGCGCGCGGCTCACCGCGACGGTCTCCGACCCAGCCCGCCTCGAGGCACGCGCGCGCTTGTATACCGAGGTCGCTCAACTCAGCCCGGAAGCGGTGCGCGCCCAGTTGGCGCAGCGGCGGGCGATCAAACGGGCTGGAGGAGAGTAGTCGTGAGTGCGGAGATGAAAGGGAGTGGCACGGCGGATTTGAACAGCGCGCAAGAAGAGCTGCTTGCCTTGTTACTGGAAGAGCAGGGTGTCGCAGCGACGCCGGCGCCGCGCATTACGCCGCGCGCAGCGGGCGATGACGCACCGCTGTCGTTCGCGCAACGACGCTTATGGTTTCTCGAGCAGTGGCACCCGGACAGCGCCCTGTACAACGTATTCGACGCCTGGAAACTGCACGGCGCGCTCGACGTCGCCGCGCTGCAACGCGCGCTCAGCGAAGTTATGCGCCGCCACGAGACGCTGCGCAGCACGTTTGAAAACGTGGACGGCGAACCGCGGCAAGTGATCCATCCACCGCGCGAAATAACATTGCCCGTCATCGATTTGAGTCACGCGCCGGAAAACACACGCGCCGCCGAAATCGAGCGCCGCGCCGCCCAGGAGGCATCCCGGCCGTTCGACCTGGCGCGCGGCCCGCTGCTGCGCGCCACGCTGCTGCGCGCCGGCGCGCAGGAACACGTGCTGCTGCTCAACGTGCACCACATCGTGTTCGACCTGTGGTCGCGCGACATTCTCAAGCGCGAAATGGCGGCGCTGTACGACGCCTACCGGCGCGGCGTCGCCGCGCCGCTCGCCGATCCGCCCATTCAGTATGCCGATTTCGCGTGCTGGCAGCGGCGACGCCTGCAAGAGGGCGTGCGCGAGCGGCAGCTTGCCTACTGGAAAAATAAATTGCGCGGTGAACTGTCGATGTTGGAACTGCCAGCCGATCACCCGCGCCCCGCCATGCAGACTTTTCGCGGCGGAGTGTATACGCGGCGCCTGCCCGCCGCGCTGGGCAAGGCGCTCGCCGCGTTGAGTCAACGCCATGGCGCAACCTTGTTCATGACCGTGCTCGCGGCGTTCAAGGTGTTGTTGCATCGCTATACGAGCCAAGACGATATCATCGTCGGCTCGCCTATTTCCAATCGCCTGTCGCTCGAAGTCGAGGGGCTGATCGGTTTTTTTCTCAACACGCTGGTGCTGCGCACCGATCTTTCCGGCGACCCGAGTTTCAGCGAGGCGTTGCAACGCGTGCGTGAAACGGCGCTGGAAGCTTACGATCATCAAGAATTGCCGTTCGAGGAGTTGGTCGAGGCGATGCAGCCGGGACGCAACCTCGGTCACACGCCGCTGTTTCAAGTGGCGTTCGTCCTGCAAAGCAATACCCGGCAAACGGTGCAGTTTCCGGGTCTGACGCTGACGCCGTTGAACGTCAACAATCAAACGGCAAAGTTCGATCTGACGTTATTCGTGGCGGAAGAAGCGGGTTCGGAATTGACCGTCACGTTCGAATACAACACGGATCTGTTCGAAACGGCGACCATCGCGCGCTTATGCGATCATTTTAGTGTATTGTTGGACGACCTCTCCGCCCACCCCGGCAAGCGCCTAAGCGAACTGGCCTTACTCACCGAAGAGGAGCGCCAAGCCCTGCTGCACGATGGGAACGCCACGGCCACCCCCTACCCGCGCGACGCCACGCTCGCGCAACTCTTCGAACAACAAGCCGCGGCCACCCCCGACCACGTGGCCCTCGTCCATGAACACGCCCAGCTCACCTACGCCGAACTCAACCAGCGCGCCAACGCACTCGCCCACCACCTGCAAGCCCACGGCGCCGGCCCCGAAGTGCGCATCGGCCTGTGTCTGGAACGCTCGCTCGACCTGCTCGTCGGCCTCGTCGCCATCCTCAAAGCCGGGGCCGCCTACGTCCCGCTCGACCCCGCGTATCCCGCCGAACGGCAACGCTTCATACTGCAAGACGCCGGCATTACATTACTGCTTACCCAGGCGCACCTGCGTGCGCGCCTTCCCGATAGTATCGTGCCGACTCTGTGTCTCGACAGCGACTGGCCGAGCTTGCAGCAGCACTACCCCGACCACAACCCGGTAAGCCAGGCCAGCGCCGACAGCCTCGCCTACATCCTCTACACCTCCGGCTCCACCGGCCAACCCAAGGGCGTGCTCGTCCCCCAGCGCGGCGTCGTGCGCTTGGTGAAAAACACCGACTATGTCCACATTTGCCCCACCGACGTATTCCTGCAAGCCGCCCCCCTCACCTTCGACGCCTCCACGTTCGAAATCTGGGGTGCGCTGCTCAACGGCGCCCGCTTAGTCCTATTACCCGATCAAACCCCGTCCCTGGAATTGCTCGGCGAAACTCTGCGCCGGCACCAGGTCAGCATCCTCTGGCTCACCGCCGGCCTGTTCCATTTAATGGTCGACGAACGCCTCGACGCCCTCAAGCCCGTGCGTCAACTCTTGGCCGGCGGCGACGTCTTGTCCGTCCCGCACGCCCAAAAGGTGTTGCAGCATCTTCCCGATTGCCAGCTCATCAACGGCTACGGCCCCACCGAAAACACCACCTTCACCTGCTGTTACCGCATCCCGCGCGACCAACCCCTAACCGGCGGCGTCCCCATTGGCCGGCCCATCGCCAACACCCACGTCTACCTCCTCGACCGGTGCCTGCACCCCGTGCCCCTCGGCGTGCCCGGCGAACTGTACATCGGCGGCGACGGCCTGGCGCGCGGCTACCTCAACCAGCCCGACTTGACCGCGGAAAAATTCATCCCGCATCCCTACGCGCCGGGGCAGCGTCTCTACAAAACCGGCGACCTGGCGCGTTACCGGCCCGACGGCGTCATCGAGTTTCTCGGGCGGCGCGACCGGCAAGTCAAAATCCGCGGCTTCCGCATCGAGCTCGGCGAAATCGAAGCGGTGCTCGCGCAACATCCGGCGGTGCGCGAGAGCGTGGTGGTGGCGCGCCACGAGCCATCCGGCGACAAACACCTCGCCGCCTACGTCGTACCCCGCGCCGGCGCCGCGTGCGACACCGAGGCGCTGCGCGCCTACCTGCAAAGCAAACTGCCGGCGTACATGTTGCCGCAATACCTGTTGCCCCTCGCGGCCCTGCCGCTCACCCCCAACGGCAAGGTCGATAAGCACGCCTTGCCGGGATCGGAGGAGACGGGGCAGCGGTCCACGTACATGGCCGCGCGCGACGATTTGGAGTTGCAGCTCACGAGAATATGGGAAAAGGTGCTGGGTGTGCGCAATATCGGCGTGCGCGACGATTTCTTCGAGCGCGGCGGACACTCGCTGCTGGCGGTGCGTTTGGTTGCGCACATCAAAAAAACTTTCGGGAAAAATTTGCCGGTGGCCGATCTATTCAAGGCGCCCACCGTCGAACAGCTGGCCATGCTGCTGCGCCAGGAGGGCTGCGCGCCGGCGTGGTCGCCGCTGGTGGCGATTCAGCCCGCGGGCGCGCAGCCCATTTTCTTCGGTATCACCGGCGCGGGCGGAAATCTTTTCGGGATGCGCCAACTGGCGCGCCATCTCGGCGCGGATCAGCCGTTTTACGGATTGCAGCCGCCCGGACTGGACGGTAAACAAACGCCGTTAACGCGCGTGGAAGACATGGCGGAAAATTACCTCAAGGCGATACGCTCGCTGCAACCCGAAGGGCCGTATTATCTAGGCGGCGCTTGCTTCGGCGCCTGGATCGCCTTTGAACTGGCGCGCAAACTTCACGCGCAAGGTCAGCAGGTGGCGCTGCTCGCGCTGATCGACAGCCCCAGCCCATGTGTGCAAGGCAATTCTGCGCCGGCGCCCCACAGCAGTAAATTGCGCGAACACTGGGATAATCTAAATTTGCTCGATGGCAAGGGAAAAGCATTGTATCTTGCGGAAAAAGTCGGCAAGAAATTGCGGTTAAGCAGCAAGCGGGGAATCTACAAACTATTTCGCGCCCTGGGCTTGACCATCCCGGAGGCCGTGCGCACGCAGTACGTGTTCGACGCCGACGTGCGGGCGCAAAAGGTGTATCGGACCGGCCCTTATCCCGGGCGCATTACCTTGTTTTGGGCGAGCCAGAGCATCACGCGGCGCCGCCATGCGCGTTATCAGCGCGAATGGGAGCGCTTGGCTGCGCGCGGCGTGGAAAGCTATAGCCTGGACTGTGACCACATTACCATTTTCCGCGAACCGCAAGTGCGTACGTTGGCCAAGCACCTAAGCGATTGCATCAGTACGGCGCGGGCGCAGGCGGAAAAAGAGGCAAAAGAAACGGCAGCGGTGCACGATGATGATTTCAGTCCACCCATATCGCTGGCGGGTTAACGGAACAATGTCGGCAACACAGCCGCTCCGGCGGCTCATTCCGCAACGATTCATGTTGGAAACGGATACGGTGCACGTGTGGCGCGCGCATATAGGTGATATCAACGTTTCGCGTTGGCGGGAATTTTTAAGCGCGGATGAGCAAGCCAGGGCCGCGCGCTTTCACTTTCAAAAAGACCGCGCGCAATTCATCGCGGCGCGCGGGCTGCTGCGCACGCTACTGGGATGCTATTTAAACACGCCGCCCGCCGCCTTGCGCTTTGGTTACAACGAATACGGAAAGCCCGCCTTGCTCGAACAATGCAATCCGTCGGATGTGCGCTTTAATTACGCGCACTCGCACGGCGTGGTGCTCTGCGCGCTGGCGCGCGGGCGCGAAGTCGGCGTCGATCTCGAGCGCGTTCAGACGCAACCGGAACACGAGCACATCGCCGCGCAATTTTTTTCCGCGCGCGAGATCGCCGCGCTGCGCGCGTTGCCGCCGGCGCAACGACAGCGCGCTTTTTTTACCTGCTGGGTGCGCAAGGAGGCGTACATCAAAGCCCTGGGCAAGGGCCTGAGCTTTCCCTTGCATCAATTCAGCGTCACCCTGGCGCCGGGAGAGGCGCCGCGCGTGATCGGCGCGCAAGATGATCCCGCCGAGGAACAGCGCTGGACGCTCCATGACTTGCCTGATTTGCCCGGTTATGCCGCCGCGTTGGCCGTGCAGGGCCGCGCTCGGAGGGTCGAGTGCCGGCAGTGGGTGCATGGCTACGATGCGGCGCAGGCGGGAGCGTAGTCCGCTCAATGTGGTCGAGCGCAGTGATATGCTATATTAGCAGTCAAATCAATCTTGATTATAAAAGTTCAACTAAAACCGCCATCCTAAATTCCACGGACCGCCGTGTCACAGAATCCTTTAACTCCCGTGAGCTACTGGGCGGTGGTGCCCGCCGCGGGCGCCGGTGTGCGCATGGGCGGCGCGCGTCCCAAGCAATATTTGCCGTTGCACGGCCGCACCGTTATAGAACACAGCGTCGCGCGTTTATATAATCACCCGTCCGTTTCCGGAATGGTCGTGGCGCTGGCCGCGCACGATGGCGAGGGAAGGAAACTGTTCGTCCGCGGCATGGGTGAAAAACCGTTGCTCATCGCCGAGGGCGGCGCGGAGCGCGCGTACTCGGTGTTAAACGCGCTCGGAAAATTAAATGGCTTGGCACAGGCGCGCGACTGGGTTTTGGTGCACGACGCCGTGCGTCCGTGCCTGCACCGCGACGATATCGACAAGCTCATCCATACGCTGTCCGCGCACGCGCACGGCGGTTTTCTCGCCGGACGCGTGAACGATACCATGTGGATGGAGGAGGGCGGGGCGCTCAAGGTATTGGACAGAAAAAAATTGTGGCGCGCGTTTACACCGCAGATGTTTCGCTTCGGGCCGTTGCTCGATGCGCTGGAGAGCGTTATTGCGCAAGGTAAAACCATCACCGATGAAGCCTCCGCCATGATTCTGCTCGGCGCCAAACCCGCACTCGTGGAAGGACGCGCCGATAATATTAAAATCACCTATCCCGAGGATTTGCCGCTCGCGGAATTTTATCTTATGCAACAAGAGCGCGGTCTATGAAAATAGGACACGGCTACGATGCCCACGCCTTTGCGCCGGGCCGAAAATTAATCGTCGGCGGCGTGCACGTTCCGTATGAGCGGGGATTGTTGGCGCATTCCGACGGCGACGTGCTGATACATGCCGTCTGCGACGCCTTGCTGGGCGCGGCGGGCCTCGGCGACATCGGGCGGCATTTTCCCGATTCCCAGGCCGAATACCGCAACATCGACAGCCGCATTTTATTGCGCAAGATCGCGGCGCTACTCGGCGAAAACAAGCTGACGGTTGGCAACGTTGACGCTACCATTCTGGCGCAGGCGCCCAAGTTCGCTGCGCACTTCGCGGCCATGCAAAAGAATCTCAGCGCCGATCTCGGCATCGACGCATCGCGCGTCAACATCAAGGCCACCACCACCGAGGGCATGGGTTTCATCGGGCGCGCGGAGGGCATCGCCGCGTACGCGGTGGTGTTGTTGGAAGAATAATTTCCTCACGCAAAGGCGCAAAGAAAAATATTAAGGAATCTCTGATTTATTCAGAGATTCCTGCGCCATAGGGATGTAGCGCCATTTTTCAAATGCGCAAGTATTTGAAAAATGGAGCAAAGCAAAAATGACATTTTTGCTTTGCGTAGTTGAAAAAGTCCTGGGCGGACTCTTTCAACATCCTGCTAGCGCCGTTTCAGCAACACATACACCGCGCCGGTGCCGCCGTCCGCCGGGCGCGCCGAGCAGAACGCCAGCACGTCGTCGCGTTGTTGCAGCCAGTGATTGACTTTTCCCTTGAGCACGGGTTGTTGATGGCGCGAGCCGCGGCCTTTGCCGTGGATGATGCGCACGCAACGTGCGTTGGACGCCTGGCAGTGCGCGAGAAATTGCGCCAGCGCCGCGCGCGCCTCCGCCGCCGTCATGCCGTGCAGGTCGAGTTGCGCGTCGATGTTGAACTGGCCGCGGCGCAGTTTGCGCAGTAAGCCGTGCTGCAATCCTTGACGGCTGAACAGCAGTTCCTCGCCGGTTTCCACCTCCGCCACATCCGGTTGCTCCGAGAGCATGTCCTGGATGACGCGCTGTTCTTCCAGGCGGGTCTGGCGGGGGACGGGCGCGGAGCGTTTACGCGGCGGCGTTACCTTGGCGTGGCGCAAGGGCGCGACGCGCTGCACGGCGCTGCGGAACAGATCGCGGTCTTCCTCGGAAAGTTTGGGCGGAGCGGGCTTGGCCATGGCTGCCGGTCGCTGGGCGGTGATGCATCCAAGATACACGTTACGCCGCGCGTCAACAATAGGCGCCGGGCGGAGCCTAGCGCCACTGCGAGGTATGCAGCCACTGCATGAGTTCGTCGGCGGGCAGCGGCGGACTCACGTGATAGCCCTGCGCCATGTCGCAGCCCAACGCCTGCAAACGTTTCAGCGCTTCTAGGCTTTCCACTCCCTCGGCGATGGCGGTGCGTCCCATGTCGTGGGCGAGGTCGATGGCGGCGCGCACCACCCGGGCGTTACCTTTGTTTTCCAGGTCGCCGATAAACGATTTGTCGATCTTGATCTGATGCATGGGCAATTGATTAAGATATTGCAGCGATGAGGCGGCGGTGCCGTAGTCGTCGATGGACAGGCGCACACCCAGGTCGTGCAAATGCCCGAGCATCTCCAAGGTATGGGCCGGGTTCATCAAGATGATGCTTTCATTGATTTCTAATTCCAGAGCCGCGGGCTCGATGCCGGATTTGTGCAGCAGCGTAGTGATCTGCTCCGGCAACGCGGGATTTTGCAGACTGCGCGCCGATAAATTGATCGCCACGGGGAGATGCGAACCCGCTTGGCGCCAGCGCCGGCACTGCTGCAGCGCTTCTTCCAGCACCCAATATGTAATATCGTTGATAAGCCCGCTTTTTTCCGCCGCCGGCAGGAACGCGGCGGGCGTGAGTAGGCCGCGCTGCGGATGCTGCCAGCGCAGCAGCGCCTCGACGCTCACCACTTTTGCGGTGCGCAGATCGATTTTCGGTTGATAGTGCAGCGCCAGTTGGCGGTGCTCGACGGCTCGACGCAATTCGTCGAGCAAGTTGAGTTCGCCGGCCATTTGTTGATCGAGGTCGGCGTGGTAAATGCAGTACCCGCCGTGCGTACGTTTGGCGTAATACATGGCGAGATCGGCGCGGCGCATGAGCGTCTCGATGTCCGCGCCGTGCTCCGGGGCGAGCGCAATGCCGATACTGCCGCCGACCAGCAGGCTGTGTTCGCCGGCGTCGATCGGTGTTTCCAATAACTTCAGAATTTTTTGCGCGGCTATCGCCGCATGTTGGGTGTTGTCAACGGCGGGCAGCAGCACGGCGAACTCGTCGCCGCCCAGGCGCGCCACGGTGTCAGATTCGCGCAGCGTGCCGCGCAGGCGCAGCGCCAGATTTTGCAGCAGCAGGTCGCCGATCTGATGGCCGAGCGTGTCGTTCACTTCCTTGAAGCGGTCCAGGTCGATCATGAGCAGCGCGATGGCCTTACCGTTGCGCGGCGCGGCGCTCAACGCCTGCTGCAAACGGTCGCGCAACAGGGCGCGGTTGGGTAGGCCGGTAAGGCTGTCGTGCAGGGCCTGGTGTTCCAGCAGTTCGCCTTGATGCACGAGTTTCCAGCGCATGCGCTCCAAGTCTCGTCCCAGGCTGGTTATCTCGCTGATGCCGGTGGCTATGTCGAGCTGCCGGGCGATGTCGCCCGTCACCACTTGATGCGCCGCGTCACGCAAACGGCGCAGCGATTGCGTGATTTGCCAGCCGAAAAAAGTCACCAGGGCCAACGTCAGGATGACGTACACCACGCCCAGATTAATGGCGCGCCGATAGGCGTTGCTGATTTGCTCCTTGACCGGCTGTTCATCGTAGCCGAGGCGCAGCACGGCGCGCATGCGTCCGTCGTGCTGAATCGGGACGGCGATGTAATACGTGGAATCGTCGTGGTCACCAAAAAAAAAATCCTCCTTGAATTCGTCCGGCGCGGTTCCGGATTGATAATAAATCGAACCGTCCTCCTTCACGACCTGCGCGTACACGATCGTGCTGCCGAGCAGCACGTCGTCGAGATGCACGCGTAAATCGGGAATGTCCAAGTCACGCTCCGCCAGCGTCGCGATCAAGCGCGCCTCGGAACGCACATGATTGATGAACTGCGCCTCGTAGGCCTGTTTGACGATGAACAGCATGCCGCCGAACATCAGCGGCGCGAGCAGCGCGTGGATCAACAGCACGCCCAGCGCCATGCGTCCGATCAGGCTGTTGAGAAAGTTTTTTATTCCAGCGAGCCTTGCCATAACTCGCTGACGATCTTCACGTTCGGCGTGGCGCGCGCGGCGTCTTCCCACATGTACGTCACCGCGCCGGGTTTGGCGCGCAAGGCTTCCACCAGCGGCGCCGGCTGATCGTAGGCGGCGGGCCGTTCTCCGCCTTCGCGGAACACGTTGGAGAGCAGTTGGCGCTCATAGTCACGCGCCGACATGAACATGACCTTTTGCAAGAACACCTCGCGCAATAAATCATTGGTCTCGTTACGCAATGCTTGAATACGCAGGCCGTCCTTGACCAGCGGCTTGCCCAGGAACAATTTACGCACTTCCGTGCTGCCGATCGCGGGCATTTCGGAGGCGGCGTCCGTCACCAGCACGAGGCGCGCGGCGGGCACGGAAGCGGGTGCGGCGCCGAGCGTCACCACGATCATCATGCCTAAAAACAGCCTACGTTTCACGGGAAAGCAGCGCTCCACTGCAGATTGATTTGGGTAAAGCGGTCGCTTTGCAGGCGCACGTCGGCGGCCTCCAGCTTAATGGCCTGGTTGGGTGTAAGCATGTAGGTGACTCCCGCCAGACCGCGTTGCTCAATAAAGGTGGGAAAAAAGCCAAGGTAGGGATCGCCGTCGCCGCCGAAGGTGTCTTCGGCGCGTGCATAGAGCACCCAATCCTCGTGCGGTTTATATTCCACCTGCAAGTTGACGTTGATGAACGAACCGCTGGCGTTTCCGGCGGGGCGGTCGATAATATCATTGACCCAGTATGCCTCGCCGAGCACGCGCACGCGCCGGTGCTCCCAATTGCCGAGGGCGCCTAGCACGGTTTGGCGGACTTCGTGCAGCGTTGCGTTGTTGCCGGGCAACAGCATGTAGCCCGCAAAGGCCCCCATCTCGGTGTGATGCGCGCCTCCCCAGTGGTGCGTGACGCGCAGAATACTTCCCCAACTGTGATTGCCGTCATTGAAATCCAGTATATCGAATTCCTTTAAACCGCTACCGACTCCTGGGCTGGCTCCCACGCTGAATGAGTAACGCAGCCCGGATTCATCGGCGCCGGCGTGCGCCGATTCAAGCAGCAAACCGGTGAGATGGCGGGCCAAGGGCGCGCCGGAACCGAAATCGATGATCCCCGGACGCGTGACGGCGCTCTGCAGATAGCTGCCGTGATGGTACTCGGTATTCCAATAACCGAACGGCGTATGATGTCGGCCTAACCATACCGTGGTGTCCGGGTTCAGCAGCCATCCCGCCTGCAGGCGCTCCACGGTGCCGGCCTTGGGTTTCTTGCCCCGCAGGATTTCAAACTCGCCGAGCAGCCGCAGTCGCCCGTGGTCGGAGGAATAAAAAATATCCACGCCCGGCTTGAACTCATGCTCTTCCAGGTTGATTCCCGGAGCAACGCCGCGGCGCTCGACCTGGTTGAGTTGCGGAAACAGGATAAACTCCGCGTGCGCCGGCGCGGGCAGCAAGGCCGCCAATAGGGCGAGGCGCGTCAGGCCGCGGCGACATAAGTCTGTGTGCATGGCTATGCTTACTCCGTGCGACATGGTTAAAATAGCATTCGAAAGACCTTATGCAAAAACCATGTCAGATTCGCAAATCTGCGCATGGTAAATGCTGCCGCGCCGTCGTGCAAGCGCGCTGCGTGGGCATTCGGCACACAGGAAGTTTCTTGAATATCCATGCGGATATGAGGATGATATCGGCACTATGCGAATATTAATAAGCAACGACGACGGTTATCAGTCCCCCGGCATCATCCGCTTGGCCGACGCGCTGCGCAGCATCGCGCACGTCGACGTGGTGGCCCCCGACCGTGATCGCAGCGGCGCCAGCAATTCGCTGACCTTAGACGCGCCGATACGCGCCACGCGCATGGAAAACGGCTTCATTCGCGTCGACGGCACGCCCACCGACTGCGTGCACTTGGCCATCACCGGCCTGCTCGAACAGGAGCCGGACATGGTGGTGTCGGGCATCAACCTGGGCGCGAACCTGGGCGACGACGTGTTGTATTCCGGCACCGTGGCCGCCGCCACGGAGGGGCGTTTCCTGGGGCTGCCGGCGCTGGCCGTGTCGCTGGTTGGCCAGCAGCATTTCGACACCGCGGCGCGCGTGGTGCTGCATCTGATCGACTGCCTGCAGGACGATCCGCTGCCCGCCGACACCATCCTCAACGTCAATGTGCCGGACCTGCCGTGGGAGCAACTGGCCGGCTTCGAGGCCACGCGCCTGGGGCACCGCCACAAGGCCGAGCCGGTGATCCGCAACACCGATCCGCGCGGACGCACCATCTACTGGGTCGGGCCGCCCGGCGCCGAACAGGACGCCGGGCCGGGCACCGACTTTCACGCGCTGCGCAATCATTACGTGTCGGTCACGCCGATACTCGTTGACCTTACGCGCTATACCGCCCTGGATAAAGTCGCAAGCTGGTTACAACGCCGCACGCTACGCGCGGCCGCCGCGCACAAAGCCTAACGCCGTTCATGAACAGCGTACGTCACCGCGGCATCGGCATGACCTCGCAGCGCACGCGCGAACGGCTCGTGCAGCGCTTGCGCGAGCAGGGCATCCAACACGCCGGTTTATTGGAAGCAATGCGCGCGCTGCCGCGCCACATCTTCGTCGACGAAGCTTTGGCGAGCCGCGCTTACGAGGACACCGCGCTGCCCATCGGTCACGGCCAAACCATCTCGCAGCCTTACGTGGTGGCGCGCATGACCGAGGCGCTGCTCAACAGCGGTCCGCTCGGCAAGGTGCTGGAGATCGGCACCGGTTCCGGCTATCAAAGCGCGCTGCTCGCGCAATTCGTCGACGAGCTGTTCAGCGTGGAGCGCATCGACGCGCTGCTCAGTGTCGCGCGGCGGCGCTTCAGCGATCTGAAACTGCGCAACATCCGCGTCAAGCACAGCAACGGCGCGTGCGGCTGGCCGGAACACGCGCCGTACGACGCCATCCTCGTCACCGCCGCGCCCGCGGAAATTCCGCAGGCGCTGCTCGAACAACTGGGTCCGGCGGGGCGTCTGGTGCTGCCGCTCGGCGAGCGCGGCGGCCAGGACTTGCTGCTGGTGCGGCGCACATCCGAAGGTTACGTGCGGGAAAATCTCGGCAAGGTGAGTTTCGTGCCGTTGCGCGGAGGCGTGAGCTGATGGGAATGTTCGGCAGGCTGTACGCCAAGGTCATGCAATGGTCGCGTCATCGGCATGCGCCGTGGTATCTGGGCGTGTTGAGTTTCGCCGAATCATCGTTCTTCCCGATTCCACCCGACGTCATGCTCGCGCCCATGGCGCTGGCCACGCCGGCGCGCGCCTGGCGCCTGGCCGCGCTCACCACGCTCACCTCCGTGCTGGGCGGCGTGTTCGGCTATCTCATCGGCCACTTCGCTTTTGACTTGGTGGAACCGCTGATTCACCGCGCGGGTTACTGGGAGCTCTACCTGCAAGTGCACGACTGGTTCGCGCGCTGGGGCTTCTGGACCATTTTTATCGCCGCGTTCACGCCCATCCCCTATAAGGTATTCACCATCGCGGCAGGCGTAATCTCCATGGCGTTGCTGCCGTTCGTGCTCGCCTCGCTGATCGGGCGCGGCGCGCGTTTTTTTCTGGTGGCCGGCGCCATGCTGTGGGGCGGCGCGCGCATGGAACGGATGCTGCGCGGCTACATCGACCGCATAGGCTGGATAGTGGTGACGCTGGCGGTGCTGGGCTATGTGTTTCTGCACGAATGAGAAAAAGTTTTATAGGTGTCCTTACGTTGCAGAATTTCTTTTCAAGGTGCTCGTTTTTTTCCAGGCCATTCTTGCATCTTGGCGTCTTGGTGTTGGGTTTTTATTGCGCCGCGTTGCTGAGCGCCTGCGGCGGGCGTCACGCCGTGGCCCCGGTGGCGGACCGCGACCGGCCGGCGCGCGCGGCGGCGGACACGCCGCGCGTCGTGTCCAAGACCGGCTACCATCAAGTGCAGCGCGGCGAAACGCTGTATTCCATCGCCTGGAAATACGGACGCGACTACAAGGACGTTGCGCAATGGAATCGCATCAGTCCGCCGTATCGGATTTACGTCGGACAAAATCTACTGGTCGCGCCGCCCGGCGCGGCTGCGCCCCCCGCGCCTACTACCGTCGCGCAACAGCCGACCACTCCTGCGTCACCGCCGGCCTCTCCTGTCCTCGCACAGCAGCCTCAGCCTACGCCGCCCGCCACGGAGCCTTCCGCTTCTGTCGCGGATGACATGGATGACGCGGCGCCATCCGTGGTGACCTGGGGTTGGCCGGCGGAAGGGGAGGTATTACAAGGGGGGGGCGGCGACAAGGGGCTGAACATCGCTGGCCATGAACGCCAGCCGATCCGCGCCGCCGCCGCCGGGCGCGTGGTATATGCCGGCAACAGCATTGTTCGGCTCGGCGAACTAGTTATAGTAAAACATGATAAATCGTTTATAAGTGCTTATGCACACAATAAAAAGATACTCGTAAAAGAAGGCGACAAGGTGGCCGCCGGGCAGACCATCGCGGAAATGGGCAAGAGCGGCGCGGAGCGCGTGATGCTGTACTTCGAAATCCGCAAAGACGGCAAACCGGTGGATCCGTTGCTGTATCTGCCTAAGAGAAGGTGATGGGTGATGGGCGGGGTTTACTCATCACTCACCATCGTTTACCCATTACCGTTTTAGATCATCAACAACGCGGCGGCGACCTGGCGGCCTTCGGCGATCAAGATATTGTAGGTGCGGCACGCCGCGCCGGTGTCCATCGCTTCCACGGCGATGCCCAGCGCGGTGAGCGGCGCAGTCAGGCTGGGGTGCGGGAAGCGCAGGCGGTTGCCGCAGCCGAGCAGCACTACTTCCGGGCGGAGGTCGGCTAACATAGCAAAGTGATCGGCCCGCAATTCATCAAACCGCTGCGGCGGCCAGTCGCGCAGCAGCCGCTGCGGAGTAATGACGACGCTGTGTGTGAGGGTTTCCGGTTGCGCCAGTGCCGCAGCCACGCTGATTTCCCCGGCTTGATAAGACCGGATGAGATAAGTGCCTTCCGAGCCGAGTTCCAGGTTGAATTTCATGATGATTTATGGGTGTGCCCGTTATCTTAAGAATCAGACATTAAAAGGCACGGTTGTTGCTTGATTTGGTTGACAGTTTCCTACGCCGCCAGTATTGTTCGATATTTGCGCGAGACAAGATACCGCTTTGTCTCGCTTTTCGAACACATGTGTTTGAAAAGGCGTATTCGTGTGCCGCGCCATAACGGACATTTTTAGAGATAGAGAAGTACTAACGTGATCGGTGAGTTTCCCCGCATCAAGCGGTTGCCGCCCTACGTCTTCAACATTGTAACAGAGTTGAAGGCGCAGGCGCGCGCGCGCGGCGAGGATATCATCGACTTCGGCATGGGCAATCCCGACCAGCCCACGCCGCAGCACATCGTCGATAAAATGATCGAGGCCACGCAGCGCGGCGACACACACCGCTATTCCATGTCGCGCGGCATTCCGCGCCTGCGCAAGGCGATCTGCGGCTGGTATAAGCGCCGCTTTGACGTCGATCTCGACCCGGACAAAGAGGCCATCGTCACCATCGGCTCCAAGGAAGGGCTGGCGCATCTGGCGCTCGCCACCATGGGGCCGGGCGACGCGGTGCTGGTGCCGAATCCGTCGTATCCCATTCATCCTTACGGCTTCGTCATCGCCGGCGCCGACATCCGCCACGTACCGCTGGTGCCTGGCAAGGATTTCTTCAGTGAACTGGAAAAGGCGATCCGCGATTCCTGGCCGCGCCCGAAAATGCTGGTGCTGAATTTCCCCGGTAATCCCACCACGCAGTGCGTTGATCTGGAATTTTTCAAGAAGGTCGTGGCCATTGCGCGCGAAAATGAAATCTGGGTGGTGCACGATCTCGCCTACGCCGACATCGTGTTCGACGGCTACGTCGCGCCGTCGATTCTGCAAGTGCCCGGCGCCAAGGACATCGCGGTGGAATTTTTCACTCTGTCCAAGAGTTACAACATGCCGGGCTGGCGTATCGGTTTCATGTGCGGCAACGCGCATCTGGTGGCCGCGCTGGCGCGCATGAAATCCTATCTCGACTACGGTATGTTCACGCCCATTCAAGTGGCCGCCATCACCGCGCTGGAAGGCTCGCAAGATTGTGTGAAGCAGATCGCCGAGATGTACCGCAGCCGCCGCGACGTGCTGTGCGACGGCTTGAACAGCATCGGCTGGAAAGTGGAAAAACCGCGCGGCACCATGTTTGTGTGGGCGCCTATTCCACCGCAGTTTCGCCATTTGGGTTCGCTGGAGTTTTCCAAAAAATTGCTGCAAGAGGCCAAGGTCGCGGTGTCGCCCGGCATCGGCTTCGGCGAATACGGCGACGACCACGTGCGCTTCGGCTTGATCGAAAATGAACACCGCACGCGCCAAGCGGTGCGCGGCATCCGCGAGATGTTCCGTAAAGAAGGTATGCTGCACGTAGTCGTCAGTAAGTAAAATATTTCTTCCGTCGCTCGCTATCCGTCACATACCATTAAGGATCACCACATAAAACCTCAACGCAAAGACGCCAAGTATGAATAGACTTTTTATTTATGAGGACAGAGGCGCTTCCCGGAGCCCTACGCTGTGTTTCCACCAGCGATCGTTAAATGACGTAGCATTTAATTCTTTGCGTCTTGGCGTCTTGGCGTTGGGTTTTTAGGGTCGTTAGGTTTTATTTTCATGAACCCCGTCAAAGTCGGTCTGTTGGGCTTGGGCACCGTGGGCAGCGGCGTGGTCAGCGTGCTGGCGCGCAATGCCCAGGAAATCGCGCGCCGCGCCGGGCGCGGCATCCAAGTCATCCACGCCGCCGCGCAGGATTTAACCAAGCCGCGCGCCTGCGATACCACAAGCATTTGCCTGACCGCCGACGCCGACGAGGTGGTCGATAACCCCGATATCGAAATCGTTGTCGAACTGATCGGCGGCACGCAGCGCGCGCGCGAACTGGTGAGTAAGGCGATCGCCAACGGCAAGCACGTAGTCACCGCCAACAAGGCGCTGATCGCGCGCCACGGCAATGAAATTTTCGCGCAGGCGCGCGCGCGCGGCGTCACGGTCGCCTTCGAAGCGGCGGTGGCGGGCGGCATTCCCATCATCAAAGCCATCCGCGAGGGCCTGGCCGGCAACCGTATCGAGTGGCTGGCCGGCATTGTCAACGGCACCAGCAACTTTATTCTCACCGAGATGCGCGACAAGGGCCGCGACTTCGCCGACGTGCTGGCCGAGGCGCAAAAACTCGGCTACGCCGAGGCCGACCCCACGTTCGACGTGGAAGGCGTCGACGCCGCGCACAAGCTCACCATTCTCGCCGCCATCGCCTTCGGCATCCCGCTGCAATTCGACAAGGTGTACACCGAAGGCATCACGCGCATCACGCGCGAAGACGTGAATTACGCGGAACAGCTCGGCTACCGTATCAAGCATCTGGCGTTCGCGCGGCGCACGCCGCAAGGCGTGCAGTTGCGCGTCCATCCCACTTTAATTCCCTACCGGCGCTTGATCGCCAATGTCGACGGCGTCATGAACGCCGTGCTGGTGACCGGCGACGCGGTGGGGCCGACACTCTATTACGGCGCCGGCGCGGGCGCCGAGCCGACCGCCTCCGCGGTGGTGGCGGACTTGGTGGACGTGGTGCGCGCGCTCACCTCCGATCCGGAAAATCGCGTGCCGCACCTCGCCTTTCAGCCGGATGCGCTGTCGGATATTCCGATACTGCCCATGGCGCAGGTCGAAACCGCTTATTATTTGCGTATGCAAGCGGAAGACCGGCCCGGCGTGCTCGCCGATGTCACGCGCATTCTCGCCGATCAGGAAATCAGCATCGAGGCGATTCTACAAAAGGAACCGGTCAACGGCGCACGCCATGTGTCGGTGATCATCCTCACGCACCGCGTGCTCGAAGGGCGCATGGAGCTGGCCACGCAACGCATCCAGGCGCTCGGCGCCATCGTCGGCGATGTCACGCGCATACGGCTGGAGCATCTTGCACGCTGATGACTGTAGGGTGGGCACATCGTTTGTGCCCACGCGGAACCCAATTATGGTTGGTAGGTGGGCACAAACAACGCGCCTGCCCCCTACGCCACTGTTGATTTCATAATTTTTGAATCTTGGCGTCTTTGCGCCTTTGCGTGAGATAATTATTTTTCCTTAAGGAATCGTTATGCCATTCCAGCCCCGCTACACCGGCCTGATCGACAAATACCGCGACCGTCTGCCGGTGCACGACGACACGCGCGTCATCAGCCTCGGCGAAGGCAATACGCCGCTGGTGCGCCTGCACACCATCCCGCGCCTGCTCGGCAAGGACGTGGACATTTACGTCAAATGCGAAGGACTCAATCCGACCGGCTCGTTCAAGGATCGCGGCATGACCATGGCGATTACCAAGGCGGTGGAAGAGGGCAGCCGCGCGGTCATCTGCGCCTCCACCGGCAACACCTCGGCGGCGGCGGCGGCGTACGCCGCACGCTCCGGCATCACCGCGTTCGTGTTGATACCGGACGGCAAAATCGCGCTGGGCAAACTCGCGCAGGCCATGATCCACGGCGCGGTGGTGGTGCAAATCAAGGGTAATTTCGACGACGGCCTGCGGCTCGTCAAGGAAGTTGCGCAGCAAGCGCCGGTGACCATCGTGAACTCCATCAATCCTTACCGCCTGCAGGGCCAGAAAACCGCCGCCTTCGAAATCGTCGAGGAACTGGGATTCGTGCCGGATTACCACGCGCTGCCGGTGGGCAACGCCGGCAACATCACCGCCAACTGGATGGGTTACAGCGAATATTTCAATCACGGCATTATCAGTAAGCGTCCGCACATGCTCGGTTATCAAGCTTCCGGCGCGGCGCCGTTCATGCGCGGCCACATGATCGACAATCCCGAAACCGTCGCCACCGCGATCCGCATCGGCTATCCGCAATCGTGGGACGCGGCCTGGAAGCTCAAGGAAGAATCACAAGGCTGGTTCGACGAATGCAGCGACGCGGAAATTCTCGCCGCGCAAAAATTATTGACGGAAAAAGAAGGCGTTTTCTGCGAACCCGCCTCGGCTACCTCGCTGGCCGGCGTGATGCGCGATGTGCAGTCCGGCAAGATACCGGAAGGCGCCAAGATCGTCTGCACCCTCACCGGCAACGGCCTCAAGGACCCCGACACCGCCATCAAGCAATGCACAACGCCGGTCATCCACGCCGAGGCGAAGCTGGACGCGGTAAAAAAAGCCATAGTGGGGAAGCTGAGTTAGAATTACGCAAGCGTTGTCCTTATGTACTAGGAGGTACTGCATGGACATCACCAAGCGCTTAGCTCTTGCAGCAACACTCAGTATCAGCCTGCCCATTCTGGCGGCTCCGCCGCCTTGCACGCTGGACAACCTGCCGCGTGATTTTCCGGAGATTCGGCTGCAACCCATCACCGGCGAGTTCGATGAACCGATAGGCATTGCCAACGCCGGCGATGGCAGCAACCGTTTGTTTATTATCGAACAGCGGGGCGTGATCCGCGTTTGGAAAAACGGCGCTGATTCTAAAAAGCCGTTTCTGGATATCAGCGACCGCGTCAGCGCCGGCGGAGAGATGGGTCTGCTGGGGCTGGCGTTTCATCCGCAGTTCAAACGCAACGGCCGCTTCTTCGTCAACTACACCACGCGCGACGGCGGACGGCGCACCGTGATCTCCGAATTCACCGTCGAGCCGGGCGCCGACGCGGCCGATTCGCGCAGCGAGCGCGTGTTGTTGACCTTCGAGCAGCCGTACAGCAACCATAACGGCGGGCAGATGGCGTTCGGGCCGGACAACATGCTGTACATCGCTACCGGCGACGGCGGCGCGGCGAACGATCCGCACGGCAACGGCCAGAGCCTCACCACGCTGCTCGGCAAGATTTTGCGCATAAACGCGGACGCGCGCGATGCATCGCGGCCCTACGCTATTCCCAAGGATAATCCATTTGTTAACACGCAAAACGCCGCGCCGGAAATTTGGGCCTACGGCTTGCGTAACCCATGGCGTTTTTCTTTCGATCCCGTTACAGGACGCTTATACGCTGGCGACGTCGGCCAGAATGCGCGTGAGGAAATCGACGTGATCGAAAAGGGTAAGAATTACGGTTGGAATATCATGGAGGGAAGCATTTGCACGCCGGGCGTGAATCCACGCTGCGACAAACAGGGGCTGGAGCTGCCGATAGCGGAATATCCGCGCTCCGAAGGCATTTCCGTGATCGGCGGCTACGTCTATCGGGGCCGCGCCATTCCGGATCTGTGCGGGGCGTATCTCTACGCGGATTACGGCAGCGGAAAAATTTTCGCGCTGCGCAACGACGGCTCGCCCGCCAAGCCGCAAACTTTATTGAACACACGTCATAGTATCACTTCGTTCGGCGAAGACGAGCAGCGCGAATTATATATAAGCGATCACGCGGGCGCGATACTCAAAATCGTGCCTTGAAGCGTGCGGCTCAGCCAGACGTGTGAACCAATCCCCGCGCAGCGGGTCTTTAGGAAATGAAGAAAGCTCTGAATCATTCCGTCCGGGAATTATCAGAGCAAGCACATCCGTGTGCCGCAAGGACACTCTGAATGCTTCGGAGTTTCCTGAAGCGAAAGAATCTACCCCCTGCACGCTGCATGAGTGTGCTGCTTTGGATCGGCAAAGGAATATTGCACGTCGGCTAGGAAGGCCAATTAATTAGACCCACGTTTGCTCCTTCCTCCCCGGCCGTACGCTGTTCAATTCAAGATACCTTACTTCAGCGGGAGGCGTTCATGAAAAACTTACGCATGTTTTTGGCGGCGATGTTGATAGCCGTATTTGCAACGGCTTGCGGAGGCGACGGCGACAACAACGGCTCCGCGGGAGGAACCGCGGGTTCCTCCGGTAACAACACCGGAGGAACCACAGGCGGCGGTACCGGCGCCGGCGGCGGAACGTCGGGAGGGGCATCGGGCGGTAACAGCGGAGGAGGAACCACTCCGTAGATGTAAATAGACATAATGAAAATTATGTCGTGGCAAGTTTACAGCCCGCACGAGGAAGGAAACGCTTCCTCCGTCGCACATGCTCCCAGCTATCCGCGCGGCGGCGCTCGGCGCCGGGCACGCTCCGGCACGGCCGTTAAAACGGGCAGTGCGAACGTCCGCATTAACGTGGGCGTGGCGGAGCGGTGGGTGTCGCTGCTGGGCGGTAGCGCGCTGATCGCCGCCGGCCTGCTGCGCCGTTCGTGGAGCGGCGCGTTGCTGACGCTCGGCGGCGGTGCACTGCTGTTACGCGGCGTGTCGGGAATGTGCCCGCTGTATCGGACGCTGGGCATCAGCACGGCGCGGAGAATAGACGTACAAAGAGGCGTAAAGGGTATTAAGATCGAAAAGAGCATAATCGTCAACAAAGCGCCCGAAGAACTTTATCGATTCTGGCGCAACCTTGAGAATTTACCGCGCTTCATGGACCATTTGCAAGCGGTGCGCGTTATCGATGAGCGGCGCTCGCATTGGATCGCCGAGGCGCCGGCGGGCATACGCATGGAGTGGGACGCTGAGATCATCAAGGAAGAAGACGGCCACATGATCGCCTGGCGTTCCCTGGAAAACGCCGACGTGAAAAACGCCGGATCGGTTTATTTCGAGCGCGAACCCGGGGAAATGGAGGCGGGCACGCGCGTGCGCGTGATTTTAAATTACGAGCCGCCCGCGGGCAGGCTCGGCGCGACCATCGCCAAGCTATTCGGCGAGGAACCTTCGCGGCAAATCGAAGAAGATTTGAATCGCTTCAAACAAATCATGGAGATCGGCGTCGCCTATCATTGAGGTGCAAAATCGTCCGCGCCGGAACGGCGTTAGCAAGGTGTTGAAAAAACTCTATTCTGCAACATCCTGTGGTGCGGCGCATGGATGTGCCGCCGTTTTTAAAACATGTAAGTGTTTGACAAATTAAGAAAAGAAAAAAATCACTTTTTTTTGCTTTGTGCCGGGCAAGATACCCCAATGCCGCGTGCGGTCGCTCTCGGACTCCTGTCCTCCGCGACACTTGCGCATCCCTGCACACCGCAGGATGCGCAAGAGTGTCCGTGTTTGAAAAAATCCTGGGCGGACTTTTTCAATGTCCTGTTAGCGACGCTTTGCGCACAGCAAGGGGTGATTCATGGTGTAGCGCGATCCGAATGGCGCGCAAATATTTTAAAAAAGGTGCAAAATTCAGCGTATTGAATATCCGTTAAGGGGGATACAATGCGCGTAACGACGCTGGCTCGGTTGCTCAAGGACGCTTTCTACGCCTGGATGAACGATCGGGCGTCGCACTTGGCCGCCGCCTTGTCGTTTTACATGCTGTTCTCTCTCGCCCCGCTGCTGATAATCATCGTGGCCGCCGCCGGAATGGTGTTCGAGCAGAGCGCCGTGCGCGTGCAAATCGCTGAATACCTGCACGCATCGATCGGCGCGGACGCCGCCGCGGCCGTGCTGCTCGCCATGGAAAACATGAGCCGGCCCGCGGCCAACCTGATCGCCGCTCTGGTCGGCGTCGTAACGCTGCTGTTCGGCGCCGGCGTGGTGTTCGGAGAATTACAGCAATCGCTTAACGCAATCTGGAAGGTTCCGCCCGGCGCGCAAAGCGGTTTGCTGAATTTATTGAAGGATCATTTTCTATCGTTCCTCATGATCGCCGGACTCGGCGTTTTGCTGCTGGCATCGCTGGCCATCAGCACCACTTTGGCCGCCGTAAGTCATTTACTGGTGGGCGAACTCCGGCATCTTAAGGTACTGCTACGCGCGCTCGACCTAGCGCTCTCTTTCGGCGTCATCACTCTGTTGTTCGCGGTAATTTACAAAGTGCTACCGGACGCCGCCGTCAAATGGGACGACGTGTGGCTCGGTGCGTTTATCACCGCGGGGCTGTTTTGGGTCGGTAAATTCCTCCTTGGCCTTTATCTGGGCCGCGGAAGCATCGCGTCGGCGTACGGCGCAGCCGGCTCTCTGGTCGTTATACTTATTTGGGTTTACTACACCGCGCAGATTCTATTCTTCGGCGCGGAGTTTACGCGCGCCTACGCCGCGTACCGCGCTCCCTCCGCCGAAAGACTTTCTTGAGCGGCTCAAGCGGATGCCACCTTCGGCTACGTGACCGCCGCGCTCGACTTAGCTGCTGCACGCCGCTTTGCTCAGGCACTCCATATAGGCGGCTTCATCAGGGGGCGCGCCGGCGCGTTGCGCGCGCCACAACGTTTCGCCGAGGCAGTCGATCATGCGATGTTCGACATTGTGCGGATCGTGGTATTTGTTGAGCAGCGACTGATAAATTTCCAGAATGCCGGCGGGGCGATCGGCCGCGAGTTGTTCGCGGACAGCGATGTGCAAGCTCATGTGCAGAAATGGATTGGACTGGCCCAACTCCGGCAAGTAATCCTGATCCAGCGCGGTGTCCGCGTTTTCCAACGAGGCATGGTATTCCGGGTGTTCGCGCACCACCGTGGCGATAACTTTTTCCAAGGGTTCGAGCGCCTCGGCGGCGCGGTATTTAGCCCAAGCGTCGATGAAGAGCTGACGCAATATATGCCGTTCTTGACTGAATATCATAAACGCCGTGCACCTTTCGTTAGCTCCTGGGGCAAGGTTTTGTTTTTATATTCGCATAAATCCTGAATGACGCACACCGGGCAGCGCGGTTTGCGTGCGACGCAGGTGTAGCGTCCGTGTAGAATCAACAGATGATGCGCGTCATGCAGAAATTCGGCGGGCGTGTTGCGCATGAGTTTTTTTTCGACCTCGCGCACCGTCGCGCCGCGCGCCAGGCCGGTGCGATTGGCGACACGGAACACGTGCGTATCCACGGCGATGACGGGTTCGCCGAACGCGGTGGCGAGGATGACGTTGGCGGTCTTGCGGCCCACGCCCGGCAGGCTCTCCAGGGCGGCGCGCTCGCGTGGCACTCGGCCATGATACTGGTCCAGCAAAATGCGGCAGACCTTGATGATGTGGCGCGCCTTGCCGTTGTAAAAGTTAATGGTGTTGATGTATTTTTTTAGGCCTTCCTCGCCCAATTTCAGTATCGCCTGCGGCGTATTGGCGACCGGAAATAACTTAGCGGTGGCAAGATTGACGCCTTTGTCGGTGGCCTGCGCAGAGAGGATCACCGCGATAAGCAATTCGAACGGCGTGGAGTAATGTAATTCCGTCGTCGGATTGGGGATCGCCGCTTGCAGGCGCGCAAAAATGGCGCGGCGCTTTTCTTTATTCACCAGCGCCGTCTCTCTATCTTACGCAGGCTGTGCTTGCGGCGCGGCCGCTACGGGCTGCGCGCGTTGCGCCAGGCGCGCGTCGATGACGTTTTTAATGGCGATCAGCAAGCCCAAACCGATGAACGCGCCGGGTGGGAGTATTGCCAGCAGGAAACCGCGGTAGTCATCGACCAGATGCAGCGTCAGCGCCTTGGCCTGTGCGCCGAATATCAGCTCGGCGTGCGCGAACAGCGTGCCCTGGCCGATGATCTCGCGCAGCGCGCCGAGCAGCATCAGGGCCAGCATGGAACCGAAACCCATGAACAGGCCGTCGGCCAGCGCGCGTGGCACGGTGTTTTTCGAGGCGAATGCCTCGGCGCGCGCGATAACGATGCAGTTGGTGACGATGAGCGGGATGAAAATGCCGAGAATCTTGTACAGCTCGTGCAGGTAGGCGTTCATGGCCAGCTCGATGGCAGTCACCACGCAGGCGATCACCAGCACGAACACCGGTATGCGTATCTCCGGCGTCACCCAATTACGCACCACCGAGACGATGGTGTTAGACAGCGCCAGCGTGAGCGCGGTGGCGAGACCGAGACTCAGGCCGTTGACCACGTTTGACGATACCGCGAGCAATGGGCACAGACCGAGGATTTGCACGAACGCCGGATTGTTGACCCATAAACCGTCACGGATAATTTTTGCGTAACCGATTCCACTCATGGCATCCTCCCAGGGCTGCTGTGCAGCGGCGGGGCAAATATTTGTTCTTTATGCGCCGCGAAATAATTCAGACAATTATACACCGCCTTGACCACCGCGCGCGGCGTGATGGTGGCGCCGGTGAATTGATCGAATACACCGCCGTCTTTTTTAACCTTCCACTTGGCTGGCGCGGGATCGGACAGCGATCGGCCGTTAAAACTCAGAATCCAGTCCGAGCGCGTTTCCTCTATTGGATCGCCCAGCCCCGGTGTTTCACGGTGCGCGATCACGCGCACGCCCGCCAGTGTGCCGTCATAGCGCACCGCCACCAGCAATTTGATCGGGCCGCTGTAGCCGTCCGGCGCGACCACCGGCGTAAACAGCGCCGCGACCGGCTGTCCGTCGCGCCGCGCGCGGTAAACGGTCACCGGCTTGACGCTGCCCAACTGCGCGGGCGCATTGACCTGCACGCTGTCGCGCAGTGGATCATTATCGTACTGATTCGGCGGCACCAGCGTTTGCAATTTGGCGAGCAGCGCCGCGCGCTCATTTTCCGCGATGCGCACGCGCGCCTTGTCGAACGTATAGGCCACGATGCCCGTGCCGATCACCGCGAACAGCGCGAGCAGCACGCCGGTGCGGAACACGTGTTTGGCTACCATGCTAATAAACCAAAAAGTCCAAGGCAAAGACGCGAAGACGCTAAGAATGTAATATTTAAAGGCAACATAGTTTCTGGGGATAAAAATAAGCTCATTTAATCTTTAAGTTTTTTGATTTCTTTGCGTCTTGGCGTCTTTGCGTTTAAATGTTTGAATGGTGGTTAATCCTTATGCCCGAACACGCGCGGCTGCGTATAGTGATCGATCATCGGCGCCGCCATGTTCATGAGCAGCACGGCGAAGGCCACCGCGTCGGGATAGCCGCCCCAGGTGCGGATGACGTAGGTGAGCACACCGATGCCCGCGCCATACAACAGACGTCCGCGCGGCGTAGTGCTGGCGGTGACCGGATCGGTGGCGATGAAAAACGCGCCGAGCATGGTCGCGCCCGTGAACAAATGAAACAGCGGTGGGGCGTAGCGATCGGGGTTAATCACGTAAAAGATCAGCGCCAGCGCCGCCATGGCCGCCAGCATCGCCGTGGGAATGTGCCAGCTAATCACGCGCCGCCGGATCAGCCACAGGCCGCCGATTAAAAACAGGCCGTTGATCCACTCCACGCCATAGCCGCCGAGTGCGCCGAAAATCGGGCCGGCGCGCAACGCTTCCGTCACGCCATGGCCCATGCCTAACTGTGTTTTGAGGCTGTCGAGCGCCGTGGCGGCGCTGACCGCATCCACCGATAAACCTTGCGGCAACCGGCCGGTAAAAATAAATAGCGCCGCGTCCGCCAGCCCCAGATAATGACCGCTGAGCGCCGCCGGCGCCAGCCACAACGTCATCTCGCGCGGAAAGGAAATGAGCAGCACCACGTAGCCGATCATCGCCGGATTGAACGGATTGAAACCCAGCCCGCCGTACAACTGTTTGGCGACGATGATGGCGAAGGCCGTGCCGATCAGCGTCAGCCACCACGGCGCCAGCGGCGGCAGCGACAGGGCGAGCAGCACGGCGGTGACCAGCGCGCTGCCGTCCAGTAGGAACGGTTTGATGGGGCGTTTGCGCAGCGCCAGCATCAGCGCCTCGGCTGCGAGTGCGACCAGTATTGCGAAAACGATATTGACCACCACGCCCCAGCCGAAAAACCACATATAAGCGGCGATGCCGGGAAGCAGCGCGTACACCACGCGCAGCATCACCTTGGATACGCCGGCGGCCTCGTGCAAGGGCGCGGAAGGAAGCGGATTGGACATAATTATTTTAGGTTGATGTTTCTTGTTGCGCCGCCTTGCTTTGCGCACGCGCGATAGCGGCTTGCACGGCGTCGGCGCCGGCGTGCTCGGACGCCGCGGCTTTTTTTTGCTCCTGGCGCGCGGCGCGTTCCTGCTTTTCGCGCTCCAAGCGTTGCAGGCGGAACTCGTGGCGGCGGCGCGCGACGTCGGCCTTGCGTTTTTCCTGCTCCTGTGCGGCGATTTCGGTTTTGGCGAAACGGTAGTAATCCACCAGCGGAATATGGCTGGGGCACACGGCGTTGCAGCAGCCGCACTCGATGCAATCGAAGAGATTATAGGCCTGCGCCTTGGAGAAGTCCTTGGCGCGCGCGTGCCAATAGAGTTGTTGCGGCAGCAAGCTCGCCGGACACACCTCGGCGCATGCTCCGCAGCGTATGCAGGGCAGCACCGTTTGCGGCGCGGGTTGCGGCTGCGCCAAAATGCAATTGGTGGTTTTGATCACCGGCGCATCCAAATCGTGCAAGGCAAAACCCATCATCGGCCCGCCCATTAGAAAACGGCCCTCATGCGGCGCGCCGCACTGCGCGATCAGATCGCGCATCGGCGTGCCGAGCCGCGCGTCCAGATTGCGCGGCTGCTCAATACCGGGACCGCTGACCGTCACGTAGCGCGAGATCAGCGGCTCGCCGTGATTGACGGCGCGGTGCACGGCGACCGCCGTGCCCACGTTGTGGCACACCACGCCGATGTGCAGCGGCAGGCCGTTGCTCGGCACTTCCTTGCCGGTGAGCGTTTGGATCAATTGCTTCTCGCCGCCCGCCGGATAGCGCGTGGGCAGCAGCGCGATGCGCACGTCTTTCACGTGCAAATCGTGAATGACGCGCGCTAGCGCGGCGGCGGCCTCCGGTTTATTGTCCTCGATGCCGATGATACATGCGCGTGCTTGCAGAGCATGGCGCATGATGAACAGCCCGGCGATGATCTCCTCGGGCCGCTCGCGCATCAGCATGTCGTCGCAGGTGATATATGGCTCGCACTCCGCGCCGTTGAGAATCAGCGTGTCGATGATTTTGTCCGGCGTGCGATTGAGTTTGATGAAGGTGGGAAAACCCGCGCCGCCCAGGCCCACGATGCCGGCCTCGCGGATCACGTTGCGCAGCGCGCTGGGGTCGAGTTGCGTGTAATGGCGCACCGGCTGATGCGCGATCCATTCATCGCGCCCGTCGGTCTCGACTACGATGCAGAGCGCGCGCAAGCCGGAAGGGTGTGGAATAGGGCGCTCCTCGACGGCGACCACTGTGCCGGAGCTCGATGCGTGCACCGGCGCGCTCACGTAGCCGTCGGCCTTGGCGATCATCTGCCCTTTGAGCACCTTGTCGCCCGCCGCCACCAACGGCTTGGCGGGCGCGCCGATATGCTGTTGCAGAGGAAAAATCAAATAGCGCGGCACAGCCGCGGCTGCCACCGGCAGCGTCGTGGAGATCTCTTTATATCCCGGTAAATGCAGTCCGCCGGGGAAGCGCCAGGTTTTACTCATAACTACAAGTTCCAGGTTGCAAGTGAAAAGTTACAAGTAACAAGATGAGGCGCAACTACGCTCGCGCCAAGCGCCACGCCAAGGGTTTCTGCGTATGCTATAAAGCGGGCCATATGGAAGCGCAGCGCGGGAATTTACTCTAATTTTCATCTTGTTACTCGTCACTTGTAACTCGTCGTTTTGTTACTTGTAACTTGCAACTTGTAACTCGTCGTTCGGATACGGCCACTTCCACGTGCCGGCGGTTTCCTTGATCGGCGCCATATCGATGCAGTCCACCGGACAGGGCGCGATGCACAACTCGCAGCCGGTGCACTCCTGGCTGATGACGGTGTGCATGTGCTTGGCCGCGCCCAGAATGGCGTCCACCGGGCACGCCTGGATGCACAGCGTGCAGCCGATGCAGCGCGCCTCGTCGATGATCGCCACGCGCTTAGGTTTCACCTCGCCGTGCGCGGCGTTGAGCGGCTTGAATTCCTTGCCCAGCAGTTCGGCCAGCGCGTGAACACCCGCCTCGCCGCCGGGCGGACACTGGTTGATGTCGGCTTTCTCTTCGGCGATGGCCGTGGCGTACGGGCGGCAGCCGGGAAAACCGCACTGGCCGCACTGCGTCTGCGGCAGGATCGCGTCGATCTTATCGACCAGCGGATCGCCTTCCACCTTGAAGCGCATGGCCGCGTAACCCAGAATCAGGCCGAACGCGGCGGCCAGCAACGTCAATGCAATGATCGCGCTCAACATGCCGCTACACCCTGATCAAACCCGCGAAACCCATGAACGCCAGCGACATCAAGCCCGCCGTGATCAGCGCGATGGCCGGGCCGCGAAACGCCACCGGCACGTCCGCCACCAAAATGCGCTCGCGCAGCGCCGCGAACAAAATCAGCACCATCGAAAAACCCAGCGCCGCGCCGAAGCCATACACCGCGGACTGCAAGAAGCCGTGCCGCTCCTGCACATTCAGCAGCGCCACGCCCAGCACCGCGCAGTTCGTGGTGATCAGCGGCAGGAAAATACCGAGCACTTGGTACAACAGCGGGCTGGTCTTATGCACCACCATCTCGGTGAACTGCACCACAGCGGCGATCACCAGAATAAACGCGATGGTGCGCAAATATTCCAGGCCGAGCGGCAACAGCAAATACTCGTTCGCCAGATAACTGCATACCGAAGACAGGGTCAGCACAAAGGTGGTCGCCAACGCCATGCCCATGGAGGTTTCCAGCTTGCGCGATACGCCCATGAACGGGCACAGGCCAAGAAACTTCACCAGCACGAAGTTATTGACCAGCACGGTGCTGAGCAGGATGAGTGCGTATTCGGTCATGGTTTGTTAATTCAAAGCCAAAATTATGCGCGGCGCCCTTATTAAAATAAAGGAATAATGA
>JBFLZV010000002.1:0-95632 GCA_040756035.1 Pseudomonadota bacterium | reverse complement strand
CACCGTCAAGATGTCGAACACCGGCTTGCCCTTGCCAACTTGCAGGGAAAATTCGGTGCGCTCGAAGTGGGAAAATACGGACTCGTTTAGGAAATCCTCGGCCTTTTGGTTGGCGAAGCCGCGTATGGACTCGGCGAAACTTTTAGTATCGCCGTTGGCGGCCAGTAGCCATTTGAACGGAAGCGCGCCGTCGGAGGTAGCAGAACCGATCTGGCCGACGGGCGTTGCGCCGCTCGGTGGAGACAGTCTTGCGCGAACGCCAAAGCGGCCATCAAGAGACCGCCTAGCGCGACGATAGCGGCGCCTTGGCGCCGCCTCGAAAACCCCTTCGGAGCTAAAAAAATCCGCATGGTGAACACCTTAGTTATGTCTGAGCTACCTTCTGCATCGCCGAGCATGGGGAACGGAGGATGGGGATGATCAAACCCCTTCCTTGCAGAAAAATACGACATCATCCATCTTGTAAAACCCTGATTTTTACGTGACGCTAAGTGTAGGCGTGGGAACGGGATTGTCTACCCTACAAAAGTAGGAATTTGGGGTGTTATACTGGCAATTCGGGGTCGGCTATAATGCCGTTGAACTACCCTGGAGAAGGGGGGGTTATGTCTCATCTCACCGCCAAAGAGTATCGGCGTCTCCTCGACATCATCGACATTATCTATTCCGTTAAAGACCGCAATGCTTTACTGCAAGCGGTGTGTAAAGAATTGGAGCCGCTTTTGCCTGTTTCGAGCGCGGTATTTTTTGGGGTAAATGGAGTAAATCTGGAAAGCAAAACTCCAATCGTAAATTTGGACGATCATTGTCTCTTTAGGGTTAAGCTTTCGGATTTAAACGACTATGCGGCCCATTACGCGCCTCAAGACCCTTTTTATTGGGGCGGCTGCTGGCAAAACACACGCAACCAAGCCAAGACCTACAGCGACTATATTCCCCTGCGGCAACATAAAGAAACCGAGTTTACCCGTGACTTTCTAAGCCGCATCCCTATGCTGTACTGCATGGGTGCGGTGCTGGGCGCACATAATCGCGTCATTGGCATCCTGGGCTTGCATCGCCAAGCGTGCGACGCGGATTTCAATGCGCGCGATAAGGAAATTTTTAATAGATTACTGCCCCATCTGGCGCGTGCGCTACTGGACTTACACCATCACCAGCCCACTCTCGGCGTGATCCTGCTAGATGAGAATGGTTGTCCGGTTTACACGAACAACGTGGCGGAGTACGTTACCAATGAGTGTTCTATACCGGAGTTGCTGACGGTGGCTGCCTCCAACGGGATCGTACGCATGCAAACGGGAAGTTACAGTGTAAATTTCATTAAGCTCCGCGAGGGCAAGGACACCGTCATCTTTTTAAACAGATTAGCAGATACTCTTCCCCTGCATTGGAAACTGTCCGCTTTTTGCTTGACGCCGAAACAAAAGGAAATCGTACTGCATGCTCTGCAGGGCCTCTCGAACAAAGAGATCGCCGAGAGACTGTTTATCTCTCTGCAAACCGTCAAAGATCATTTACATGACATTTACAAAAAGATGCAGGTAACCGGGCGATGCGAATTGATGGCCAAGGTGCTGGGCACATAATGCAAAGAAGTTGGAGCAATTAAAGGCAAAGACCATTTAAAGTTCTTTTAATAATGCCGAGGCGCCAGCAATTGCCGTGCCGATACTCCAGCAGTTTCTTTTGATGTTCTAATTCCGTCTTTTCTTGCTTACGCCGGTCAAAGTTAATTGCCACCTTTCCGCTCAGTGATTTCAGATTTTGCATTTTACGGCGTCGCCTCAATAGATCATTCAGCATGACCAGATTCCTGCTTTAATGGTTACGGCTCTCTTAGTAGTTTTTCAATTTCGCGCAGGGTAGCGTTTCGGGAGAATAGCAGACGCAGGCGGCTGCCGCCGCATTGGCGCCATAGCACGGCGGAGCGGATGGCGGCGAGGAGTAGCGCGCGGATGGTGTTGGCGCATTCGGCGTTGGCGAGGTGGCGCGGTTCGCCGTTCACCATGATGCGCGGCGTGAGCGTGCTCAAGGTGTCGCTGTAAATTCCCGCCAGCGCGGCGACGACGTGCGGATCGGTGACGGTGAGGTGCTGCAATTGCGGGCGGGTTTGTTCGATGCCCTGCGCTATTTTTTCCAGCAGGGAGGGGCGCGCGGCGAGCTGGCGTTCCAGATGCATCACGCCGATGACGTATTTGGTGAGTTCCAAATCGCGCAGCGCGGTGTGCTTGTCCAATTGTTTTTGCAGCACGCGCAAGCCTAGCGCGACGTTGCGCGCGCCGCCGTACACCGCTTCAGTACTTTCCGCGTCGCGCATGAAGAGGCTTTGCAGACTCGCTTCCAACGCGCGCTCGTCATCGGCCATGCCGCGGCGCGCGATCTGCTGTACCAGATGCGCGGCCTGGAAAATGCCGGCCAGCGCGAGGGTTCGTTCGGTGTCGGTGTGGTGCATAGATGAATTTTACATTAATGGGTGCGGTCGATGACGCCGCCGCCCAGGCATTCGTCGCCCAGATAGAACACCACGGATTGGCCGGGCGTGACGGCGCGCTGGGGTTCGTCGAATGTCACGCGGCACGTTGCGTTTTCTATGCTTTCAATGGCGCAGGCTTGATCGGCCTGGCGGTAGCGCGTCTTGGCCGTGCAGCGCAGTGGCGCGGCGGGGGCGCGGCCCGCTACCCATCGCAGTTGCGCGGCTTCCAGACTACTGCTGTACAATAGCGCGTCGTTTTCGTCTTGCGTAACCACCAGCACGGCGCGCTCCAGGTCTTTGCGCACCACGTACCACGGCGCGCCGCTGCCGCCGCGCCGCCCGCCTATGCCTAAACCTTGGCGCTGGCCGAGCGTGTAGTACATGAGTCCGTCATGGCGTCCTATTGTTTCTCCTTGCGTGGTTTCGATATCGCCCGGCTGCGCGGGCAGATAGCGGCTCAGGAAGTTTTTGAAATTGCGCTCGCCGATGAAACAGATGCCGGTGCTGTCTTTCTTGGCGTGATTGATAAAATCGGCCTGTGCGGCCAGCGCGCGCACTTCGGGCTTGGTGAGTTCGCCCAATGGAAATAATGCCTTGGATAATTGCGCCTGGCCCAAGGTGTAAAGAAAATACGTTTGGTCCTTGTTGAGGTCGCGCGCCTTCAATAAATGAAAGCAGCCGTCGCGCTCTTCCACGCGCGCGTAATGGCCGGTGGCGATACGCTCTGCGCCGAGGTGCAGGGCATGGTCGAGGAACGCCTTGAATTTTATTTCCTGGTTGCACAGGACGTCGGGGTTGGGTGTGCGCCCGGCCCGGTATTCGGCGAGAAAATACTGGAACACGCGCTCCCAATATTCGTGCGAAAAATTCACCGCATGCAGTGCGATGTCGAGTTGCGCGGCGACGTGCTTGGCGTCTTGAAAATCCTCGGCGCTGGAGCATTGCTCGTCGTCTTCCCAATTTTTCATGAACAGACCGCGCACGTCGTGTCCTTGCCGCTTGAGCAGCAGGGCCGCGACCGAGGAATCGACGCCGCCGGACATGCCGACGATGATGCGCTGCGAAGTCATGATGGGATTAAATTGCGCGTTGAACTGTTGAACTAGGGAACGGAGCCGTCGATATCTTCTTTGTCGAGCCAGTCTTCGAGTTTTTGCACGTAGGGCGGCAGGCCGTTGTCGAGAAACCAGGAATCGACGGCGTATTGTCGACCGCCGGCCTTTTCGCGCAGCACCGCCGTCCAGTGAACGTCGAGCACCCATTTGGAACGGCGCGCGCGTGCGCCGATGTCATGCCATGTGAGCAGACCATCTTGCTGCAACAGCGTGAGATAGGTCGTGGTGTTGGTGGATTCGTCGATGCAATCCATTTGCCCCGGCTCGCCCGAACCCGCCGCGTTGCCGCCGCGGTCTCGCCAGGCGCCGGTTTGCGCGCCCGTCAGAATTTCCAATTTAGCGACGGCGCGACGCACCAGTTCGCGCTCTTGTTGCGCGGAGGCGGCGGGCGGCGTAAACACGTCGCGGATCTCCTGCCACTGCGCGACGGACAGGGTGACGTCCTGGCGCATGCTGCATCCGTAATTATAGCAAACCGGAAAGGCCGGCGGCGCGGCATGCGCCCAAGCCGGCAGCAGCGCGCCCAGCGCCGCCAGCGTTATCAGGGTTCGGGATTCCAACCGTCTTTCCATGTTTGCAAGGGCAAAATATACGGCGGCTGGCCGTTGTCGAGAAACCATGAATCGACCGCGAACAATTCGCCGCTTTGTTTGTCGCTGATCACCGCCGTGGTATGCGGCCAGCCGAAGATGAAAAATCCGCGCGTGGCGCGGTCTTCCACGTTATGCCACTTTATCAGGCCGTCGCGCACCATCATAATCAAATAGAGACTGGTGTTGGTGGATTCGTCGATGCAGTCCATTTGGCCTTGCAGACCCACGCCTTGATAAATACGGCCCTTGTCGTGCGCTGTTCCGGTGAGCGGCCCGACCAATGTTTCCATCAGCGTGACGGCGCGCGCGATGTAGGCGCGTTCCTGCGCCGCATTCCGCGCGGCGGGCATAAACACGGCGCGGATGCCGTCCCATTGCGCGGGCTCCAGGCCGATCACCGACACCTTGCTGCACGTGTGTTCCGAGCATACGGAGAAACGCGCGGGCGCGGGATCGGTAATGACGCTGTCCGGCTTAAAAACGTCGGCGCGCGCCGGGCCGCACAGAAAGCCCAACAGGCAGATTAAATACGTAACATCATGCGCCTGCATAATTTCATCCTTGATCGTAACCGGCGTTCGCTGTGCGAGTGCCGGGGCATTATTAACCCGGCGGGATTTATTGCCGGGTTGAGCAAGGCATGGATGCCTTGCCGCGGCCTTAAGCCGTGCGAGACCAGGCCGGGCAGGTGCCGGCCTGGTCGAGGGCGGCAAAATATAGGGATATATTTTGCCGCCGGGTTAATATTTCAGCCGGTCAACTCCGTCAGCAATTCGAGCGGATAGCGCTTACCCGCCAAGTAGTCGTCCACGCAGCGCAACACCATGGGACTGCGCAGTTGCCTGCTCAGCGCGCGCAACTCGTCACGCGTCATCCACAGCGCGCGCAGGATGCCGGTATCCAGCGTGCGCGCGGGATCGTGCTCCGTGCACTCACCGGTGAAACACACGCGCAAATACGTATGGCCGTTGCGCGGGTTTTGCCAGCGGTACACGCCCAGCACGGCGTTGGGCAGAAAACGCCACGCGGTCTCTTCCCAGGTCTCGCGCTGCGCCGCGTCGATCAGGCTTTCGCCCTCGTCCAGGTGTCCGGCGGGTTGGTTATAGACTATTTTACCGTCGCTTTCTTCCTCGACGATCAAGAACCGTCCGTCGCGCTCCACCAGCGCTGCGACGGTGACATGCGGCAACCAAATCATTTATTTATCCTTGCTGTACACCGCCGGATTTCCGGCATACTTGATCGCGCCGTTGACTCCCTGCAGAATTTTAGCATAACGCCCGCGCCCGCTCTTAGCACATCCTCTATGTACCCCACCCTAGCCCTTTCCCATCCAAGAAGGAGGGGATTAACCGTACTCTCCCGCCGAGGGAAGGGGAAGTTAGCCGCGTCTCCTCCGTGAAGAGGGATATTGCATCGGGCCTTTACCCTTCGACTGGAACACGCAAATGTGCCATGATAGTGTTTGGAGAATAAGTTACTAGAAATGTTTACCTATGCCATAAGCGGCCTCGCCGTTATCTTATATCTTGCAGCGGGAACGGCGCTGGCGGTGCGTCTGGCGCACGTCTCCACCGCACGCTCCAGCAAGTTCGGAGTGATGGGTCTGGGGCTGGCGGCCGCGCTGCTGCACGCCGCGCTGCTTTATGACCAGGTGATCGCGCCGTCCGGCCTGAATCTCGGTTTTTTCAACGCCGTATCGCTGGTGGCGTGGCTGATCGCGGCGCTGTTGCTGCTCAGCACGCTCACCAAGCCGGTGGAGAACCTCGGTATCGTGCTGTTTCCGCTGGCGGCGCTTACTATTATTCTGCAAATGCTGTTTCCGTCGCGGCATATTTTCTCGTTTGCGCACGGCTTGGCTGGGCTGGACGCGCATATTCTCATCTCGGTGCTCGCCGCCAGTCTGTTGAGTATCGCCGCGGTGCAGGCCGGCCTGTTGGCGTTGCAGGATTTACGTCTGCATGAAAAGCATCCGGGCGGCTTCGTGCGCGCCCTGCCGCCGCTGCAAACCGGCGAGAATCTGCTGTTTCAAATGATCACCGCGGGTTTTGTACTGCTCAGCCTGGCACTGATCACCGGCGCGATTTTTCTCGAGGATATTTTCGCGCAGCACCTGGTGCATAAGACGGTGCTATCCATCGTCGCCTGGATGGTGTTCGCGATTCTACTGTGGGGACGCTGGCGCTTCGGCTGGCGCGGACGCACTGCGATACGCTGGACGCTGAGCGGCTTTGTGGCGCTGATGCTGGCCTATTTCGGAAGCAAACTGGTGTTAGAAGTAGTGTTGGGCGTTAATCATTAACTCGGCGACAAAATATATCCCTATATTTTGCCGCCCCCGACCAGGCCGGCACCTGCCCGGCCTGGTCTCGCGCGGCTTAAGGCCGCGTCAAGGCATCCATGCCTTGCTCAACCCGGCAATAAATCCCACCGGGTTAATAAACATTATCGCTTGGCTTAATACGCAACGTAACGGAGGCGGTCATTCTTGAATGATGTTCCTTTAAGTGTGATGGTCGGCGCACTGGTGGCTTTAATTTTTTTAGCCGCGTTTTTCTCCGGCTCCGAAACCGGGCTACTGACCCTCAACCGCTATCGGTTGCGGCATTTGGCCAAGATTAAACATCGCGGGGCAATGTACGCGCAGGCGTTGTTGCAGCGCACCGATCGCCTGATCGGCCTGCTGATTCTGGGCAACAATTTCGCCAACAATCTGGCCACCGCCGTCGCCACCGTTATCGGCCTGCAACTGATGGGTGAGGCGGGCGCGGCCATCGCGGTAAGCCTGCTTACCATCATCGGGACGATCTTCACCGACGTCGCCCCCAAGACGCTCGGTGCGCTGTACTCGGAACGCGTCGCCTTTCCGGCTGCCTATGTGCTGCGCCCCTTGATCAAGCTGCTTTACCCGGTGGTGTGGCTGGTGAGCTTTCTTTCGAACGGCGTGCTGCGATTATTCGGTGTATCGCCGGACGAGGCCCGCAAAGAGAATTTAAGCACGGAGGAATTGCGCACGGTCGTAAACGAAGCGGGGGCGCTGATTCCACGGCGCCACCAGAAAATGCTGCTTAGCATCCTGGACCTGGAAAAGATGACGGTCGACGACATCATGGTGCCGCGCAGCGAAATCATCGGCATCGATTTGAACGACGAATGGGAGCAAACCGTCGCGCAATTGACCAGCAGCCAGCACACGCGCCTGCCGGTGTATTCCGACGGCGTGGAAAATATCCTGGGCATACTGCACCTGCGCGACGTGGTGCAGCTCATCGCGCGCGAGGATTTCACCAAGGACACCATTCTGGAAGTGATGCGCGAACCTTATTTCATTCCGGAAGGCACACCGCTCAACACGCAGTTGCTGAATTTTCAGCGCCGCAAGGAACGCATCGGTTTGGTGGTCGACGAGTACGGCGACATCCAAGGCCTGGTCGCTCTCGAGGATATTCTGGAAGAAATCGTCGGCGAGTTCACCACCGCGCCCGCGCAGAGCATCAAGGACGTGCATCCGCAGCCCGACGGCACCTACCTGGTCGACGGCAGCGCCAACGTGCGCGATCTCAATCGCATCATGCACTGGAAGCTGCCCACCGACGGGCCGAAAACGCTCAATGGCTTGATCCTGGAATATCTGGAGGCGATTCCCGAACCCGGCACCAGCCTGCGCCTGGCCGGTTATCCGCTGGAGATCGTGCAGACCACGGCCAACGCGGTGAAAATGGTGAAGGTGCAACCCACGCCGCCCGCGGCGGTGAATTTGGAAGACTCGCCGTAGGAAACTCTGATTTATCAGAGTTTCCTACGGTACAGGGATGTACTGCCATTTCTCAATCACGTGAGTAATTGAGAAATAATGAAGAAAAGCCGAAACATGTTTTTGCTTTTTGCCGGGCAGGAAGCCCGAATGCCGCGAGCGCATGGATGCGCAAGAGCGGCCGTGCCCTGAATAATTCCTGGATGGAATTATTCAGGGTTTCCCAAAGATCAAGGAGGAAAGCGCATGAATCAGCCGTCCCCGCCAAGTTCCGAGTTGCAATCGGCCATCACTATCACCACGGTGGTCTACGCGCTGCAAGCGGCCAGTTTCATAGCCGGCGTTACTTATCTCATCGCCGTCATCATCAATTACGTGAAACGCGATGATGTGCGCGGCACGTGGCTGGCGTCGCACTTCACCTGGCAGATCCGAACCTTTTGGTACAGTCTGTTGTGGGCCGTCATCGGCGTGATGACGTTCATTTTCGTTATCGGTTATTTCATTCTGATCGCCGACGCCGTGTGGGTCATCTACCGCATCGCCAAGGGTTGGCTGCGCTTGATTGACAGGAAGGCTATGTACGCATAAGCAGCGCGTTGCGCAAGGGGGGAACGATGAACGACTTGGATCAAACATGCGTGCGCATCAAGGCGCCCGCTACGCAGGCCGCGGTCGGCGCGCCGACCGCGGGCATCATGCTCAAGGCCGAGGAAGAGCAGGTCGCGGTACTCATCTGTCACGGCATGGGTCAGCAAGTGCCGTTCGCCACCTTGGACTGCGTGGCCAAAGCCCTGCTCGACGCCGCGCCGCGGCCGTCACCGGAGGTGCAAGTACAGTTCATTAAGTTCGGCGACGACTGGCTGCCACGCGCCGCACTCACGCTGCGCGACGCCGCCGGAACGCGACGCACCGTGCATCTTTACGAAGCCTACTGGGCGCCACTCACCGAGGGCCGCGTCACGGCGCTGGACGTAGTGAGATTTCTGCTGGCGGCGGGTTGGAACGGCGTGAAATACAGCCTGCGCGGCGCCTTCGACCGCTGGATGTTCGGCGGACCGCAGTCCTTACCGCTGCCGGCTATCACGCTGCTGCAATTGCTGCTCGCCTGCATCGTGCTGGGCTCGATGCTGATGATCTTTTTCGCCTTCGTGGCGGTGGCCGCGCTGCATGTCTTGATGGGTTTCAACATCCTGTGGCCGGACAACGTATTGACCGCGACGCTGACGCGCGACTTGCTTTATTCACCGCTGATCTTGAGCATTCCCATCGCCGTGTACGGCGCGCTGGCCGTGCTGTACGGCGTCGTCCGGAGGTTGGCGGCGCGGCGCGCCGGCAGCCCGCGCGCGCCTACTGCGCCGCGCGTTAAGCAGCCGCCGGCGCGCTGGATGCGCCTTGCCGCCGGCTTACTGCTCGACGTAATATTAATCGCCACGGTGTTCGCGGGCGCAAGTATTTTGTATCACTTGGCGGTGCATTGGGGCGACAGCAGCATCATACAAGCCTCCACGCCGCTGGATGCGCGGCCCGCCGCGCAGCCGTGGCGCGCGTTCTTTTACACGCTGTTCTTCGCGGCGTCGGCGGCGCTGATCTACAAGGCGCGCTGGTTTTTCGTGCAATACGCCGGCGACGTCGCGGCCTACGTGTCGGCGCACACCGTCAGTAAATTCCACGAGGTGCGCGAACGGATTCGCGCAACCGGGATCAAGGTCGCGCACGCGGTGTACGAAGCGCGCGCGGCAAACAGCCCGGACTTCGCCTACCAACGCATCATCGTGGTCGGCCATTCGCTCGGCTCGGTGGTGGCGTACGACACGCTGAACGCCGTCATCAACAACGATATTCTATCCGGCGGCGCGCTGCGCGCCGTGCAGCGCACGCACATGCTGCTCACGCTCGGCTCGCCCCTGGATAAAACCGCGTTCATCTTCCGCACGCAAACCAAGAACGCCGTGGTGCGCGAGGCGCTGGCCGCCGCCAAGCAGCCGCTGATCCAGGATTACACTCTGCGCCCGGCGCGCTGGGTGAACATCTGGTCGCGTCACGATTGGATCAGCGGCCCGCTGGAATACTACGACGAGCCGCTGCAAAGCGGCGCCACCGCGGATACGCGGCGCGTGGAAAACATCGAGGACCGCGAGGCGTACATTCCGCTGGCGGCGCACACGCAGTACTGGGATCACACGCTGTTCGCGGAAACGCTGTACCGGGCGATAGTGCAGCCGGTTTCCGGCGGCCGCTAACGGCGGCGCCCATAAACAATCGAAGGCTCGTGATAAAACTAAAGCTACATTGGCAAATCCTCATCGCCCTCGCGCTCGCCGTCCTCGCAGGCGGCCTCAGCGGCGTGGACGGCGCTTTCTTAGGCGTGCGTTTCTATGCGCTCTACGATTTCCTCGGCAATCTGTTCTTGAACGCATTGAAAATGCTGATCGTGCCGTTGATCGTGTCCTCGCTCATCACCGGCATGGCCTCCATCGGTTCGCTCGAATCACTGGGCCGTATCGGCGTCAAGACGCTGATCTATTTTCTCGCCACCACGCTGATCGCCGTGCTCATCGGCCTCATGCTGGTGAACCTGTTCAAGCCGGGCCTCGTGGACGGCCAGCCGGCCAAGGACTCGATCGGCCTGAGCGCCGACGCGGCTCAAGTCGATGCGCGCGTGCAGGGTAAGGACGCACAGGATTTGGTGGATGTGTTTTTACGCATGGTGCCGGAAAACGTGATCGCCGCCGCCGCGGACGGCCAAATGCTGGGCTTGATTTTTTTCAGCCTGCTGTTCGGTTATTTCATCACGCAACTACGCGGGCGCAACGGCGAGGTGCTGCTGAATTTCTGGCAAGGCGTGTTCGAAGTGATGATGCGCATCACCGAGTGGGTGATGAAATTCGCGCCACTCGGCGTGTTCGCGCTGGTGGCCAAGGTGGCGGCCTCCACCGGGCTGGCCGCTCTGCAGCCGCTGGCCTTGTTCTTTTTCACCGTGCTGTTCGGCCTGACTCTGCATTTTTTCGGCGTGCTGCCGCTGCTGGTGCGCGTACTCGGACAAGCCAATCCCATTCACCACTTCCGCGCGGTCGCGCCCGCGCTGCTCACCGCGTTTTCCACCGCCTCGTCGTCGGCCACCTTGCCGCTCACGCTGGAGTGCGTGCATAAAAACGCCGGCGTTTCCAACCGCGTAACCAGCTTCGTGATACCGCTCGGCGCCACCGTCAACATGAACGGCACGGCACTCTACGAATGCGTCGCTGCGCTGTTCATCGCGCAGGCCTACGGGGTGGAGTTGAGCTACACGCAGCAGTTCATAGTGGTCACGCTAGCGCTGTTCACCTCGATTGGCGTGGCCGGCATCCCCGCCGCCAGTCTGGTCGCCATCGTGGTGATTCTCGCCGCGGTCGGCCTGCCCGCCGAAGGGATCGGCTTGATCCTGGCGGTGGACAGATTACTCGACATGTGCCGCACCACCGTGAACGTGTTCGGCGACACCTGCGGTGCGGCCATTATCGCGCGTAGCGAAGGCGAGGCGGGCGCTCCCCAAAACACCCATGGCGCAAGCGGACCCACTAAAATTACCGAACCGAATTACTGAACCGACCTCCGCCGGCTTCCGGCGGACTTAATAAGGCGGCACGCCGCTGCGCAGCAGCCGGTCGTCGCGCTCGCGCACCAGCCAATATGTAACGCCCAAGGCAAGCGTCACGGCCGCCAGGCCTGCGAGCGTGGCCGCCGTTACTTGATCGATGTCCAGAGTAATGAATTTTCGCGCAATGGCGAGCAGCGCGATAAGCAGCACGATTTTTACTTGGATAATGCTCTCGCGGCGCGCCACCACCCGCACGATGGAGTGCTTGAATTCCAGCGCTATGAGCACGGTCATGATTTCGCCGAAAATCATTTGGAAAACCCGATGCTCGAGCGGATTTAAAGCGCCTACCACTAACTCGCCGATGATGCCCGCGCCCAAACGGAACATCGCCACCACGATTACCACGCTGATAAACCAACTGAGCAACACGGCCACCGCGGCCTCGAAACGCTCGTAAAAGCCCATGGAGCCCCATTGCTCCGTTAGCCTTTGCCATTCGCTTCGTTCACGCCGCACCGCAGTGCCTTTTTCCTTAAGCATCGCCATATTCATTCTCCTTCTACGAACTCGTACGTTCGTCGCGTAAAACCGTTATGCAACGATTTATTTTTACACAGAAAGGCCGTGCCCGGCCATAACGCGGGAGAGAGGGAAGCGCGACGCACACAAAACATCTAAAGGCTCACATCCTGCCTTCTGCCCCCCGCCATCGTGACGGCCAGCGTCCGAATGTCAAAATACAAGACGCGACCCCTTTTTTCCGCTTTTTTCGCGCGCGTTCGCGCGACCCCTTTTTCGCGACCCCTTTTTCGCGCCTTTTCGTTTGCGCGCGACCCCTTTTTGCCCCGAATTCGATGGCCGTCCACGCGAGTATCCGCTCGAACGACGGGTTCGACGTGAAAGGGGGCGGTTCCGCCTTGGAAAACAAAATGGAAAGCGCGGTGCGGGAGACGCCGATTCGGCATGTGCTGTGATACGCCAGTCAGTAGGGTGGGCGGGCGCCCACCCTACCCGTTTTTATTATTTTTTCTTTTTGGCCGCGGACTTTTTAGCCGTGGTTTTCTTTGCAGCGGACTTCTTGGCTTTTGCAGGCATGTATACCTCCTTCTAGGTTGACGTTAACAAAGGTACAGCGACTACACACATCTACCACCTACTACAACATCTAATCCCACGTCAGCGCGCCGCCGGTTTGATATTCGATCACGCGCGTCTCGAAAAAGTTCTTTTCTTTCTTGAGATCCAGCATTTCGCTCATCCATGGGAATGGGTTGGTCGCGCCGGGATATTGCGCGGGCAGACCGATCTGCGCGCAGCGGCGGTTGGCGATAAACTTTAAATAGTCGCCGAACATGTTGGCGTTGAGACCCAGCACGCCGCGCGGCATGGTGTCGACCGCGTAGCGGTATTCCAGGTCCACGGCCTCGCGGATCAAACTCGCCATTTCCCGGCGGAATTCTTCCGTCCACAGATGCGGGTTTTCCACTTTGATCTGATTGATGACGTCGATGCCGAAATTCATGTGCATGGATTCGTCGCGCAAGATGTACTGGAACTGCTCGGAGGCGCCGACCATTTTGTTGCGCCGCCCGAACGACAGCATTTGCACGAAGCCGACGTAGAAGAAGATGCCTTCCATGATGACGTAGAAGCCGATCAAGTTGCGTAGCAGGCGCTGGTCGGCCTGCGGCGTGCCGGTGTGGAAATCGGGGTCGCATAGTTCCTGCGTGAACGGCAGGCTGAACGCCGCCTTGTCGTGTACGCTGGGAATTTCGCGGTACATGTTGAACACTTCGGCCTCGTCCAGTCCCAGGCTCTCGATGACGTACTGGTAGGCGTGCGTGTGCAGCGCTTCCTCGAACGCCTGGCGCAGCAAATATTGGCGGCACTCCGGATTGGTGATGTGGCGGTACACGGCCAGCACCAGGTTGTTCGCCACCAGCGAATCGGCGGTGGAGAAAAAGCCCAGATTGCGCTTGATGATGCGGCGCTCGTCTTCGGTGAGTCCGCGCGGGTCTTTCCACACGGCGATGTCCGCCGACATGTTGATTTCTTGCGGCATCCAGTGGTTGGTGCAGGCATCGAGATATTTTTGCCAGGCCCAGCCGTACTTGAACGGCACCAACTGGTTGAGGTCGGCGCGGCAGTTGATGATTTTTTTATCGTCCACGCGGATGCGCGTGGCGCCCATCACCACTTCTTCCAAGCCCGTCGCGCCGCTGGCGGGTGGCGGTACAATATTAATCTTACGTGCTGCTGCAACAGGTTCGTCCCACGTCAACATAATTCTCTCCTTACAACAGAGCAAAGATAAAAGTGACAAGAGAAAAGTGCTTCACATTTCTTTTCTCTTGTATCTTGTTACTTGTATCTGCCTTTATTGGCATGCCTCGCATTCCGGATTATCGATCGCGCACACGCCGGGCAGCATGGTTTCCGCCGCGGCCGCCATCATGCTCACCGACGCGCCGGACGCGACGGCGGCCGCTCCCGGCATTCTGCTTCCCGCGGCACTGGCGCCTCCCTGTACGGCGTTCAACGCGCCGTCGGTGATGGTGGACTTCTCGGCATGCGTGGCGCCCAGCGTGCGCAGATAATAAGTGGTCTTGAGTCCGGCGCGCCAGGCGAATTTGTACATCTCGTCCAGTTTCTTGCCGGACGGCTGCGCCATATATAGGTTCAGCGATTGCGCCTGGTCGATCCATTTCTGGCGGCGGCTGCCGGCCTCGATCAGCCACCGCGGCTCGATCTCGAAGGCGGTGGCGTACAGCGCCTTCAAATCCTCGGGGATGCGATCGATGGGCTGCACGCTGCCGTTGAAATATTTGAGATCGTTGACCATGACTTCGTCCCACAGCCCGCGCTTTTTCAGGTCGTGCACCAGATAGGGATTGGCCACGGTGAATTCGCCGGACAGGTTGGATTTCACAAATAGATTTTGATAGGTCGGCTCGATGGACTGCGCCACGCCGCAGATGTTGGAGATGGTGGCGGTGGGCGCAATGGCCATGCAGTTGGAGTTGCGCATGCCGATGTTCATGACGCGCTTGCGCAGCGCCTGCCAGTCCAGGCCGAGTTCGGTGTTGTAGGCGCGGTCGGTTTCCAGATAGCCGCCGCGCTGCTCTTCCAGGCGCGCGATGCTGTCGAGCGGCAGCACACCTTGGCTCCACAGCGAGCCCTTGAAGCTCGCGTAGACGCCGCGCTCCGCGGCCAATTCCGTGGAAGCTTCGATGGCGTAGTAACTGATCGCCTCCATGGAGGCGTCGGCGAATTTGACGGCTTCCGGGCTGGCGTAGGGAATACGCAGTTCATAGAGCGCATCTTGGAAACCCATGACGCCGAGGCCCACCGGGCGGTGCAGCAGGTTGGACTTGCGCGCCTGCGGCACGCTGTAGTAGTTGATGTCGATGACGTTGTCGAGCATGCGCATGGCGGTGTGCACGGTGCGCCGCAGTTTTTCCAAATCCAGGCCGTCTTCGCCGATGTGCGCGGGCAAGTTGAGCGAGCCGAGATTGCACACGGCGATTTCACTGTCGGAGGTGTTGAGCGTGATCTCGGTGCACAGATTGGAGCTGTGCACCACGCCCACGTGCTGCTGCGGGCTGCGCAGGTTGCAAGCGTCCTTGAACGTCATCCATGGGTGCCCGGTCTCGAACACCATGCTCAGCATCTTGCGCCACAGCGCCAGCGCCGGGATGGTTTTGTACACTTTCATCTCGCCGCGCTTGGCTTTTTCTTCGTAGCGCACATAGGCTTCTTCGAAGGCCTGACCGTACAGGTCGTGCAAATCGGCGGTCTCGTCGGGCGAGAACAGCGTCCACTCGCCGTTGTCGTGCACACGCTTCATGAATAGATCGGGTATCCAATTGGCGGTGTTCATGTCATGCGTGCGGCGGCGTTCGTCGCCGGTGTTCTTACGCAACTCTAAAAATTCTTCGATGTCGAGGTGCCAGGTTTCCAGGTAGGCGCACACCGCGCCCTTGCGCTTGCCGCCCTGGTTGACCGCCACTGCGGTGTCGTTGGCGACTTTCAGGAACGGCACCACGCCCTGCGACTTGCCGTTGGTGCCCTTGATGTGCGCGCCCAACGCGCGCACGCGCGACCAGTCGTTGCCCAGGCCGCCGGCGTATTTGGACAGCAACGCGTTGTCCTTGATGGCGCCGTAGATGCCCTCCAGGTGGTCGGGCACGGTGGTGAGATAGCAGCTCGACAACTGCGGGCGCAGCGTGCCGGCGTTGAACAGCGTGGGCGTGGAACTCATGAAATCGAAGCTCGACAGCAGGTTGTAGAACTCGATGGCGCGCGCCTCACGCTCGACCTCGTTGATGGCCAGTCCCATGGCCACGCGCATGAAAAACGCCTGCGGCAGTTCGAAGCGCGTGCCGTGCGAATGCAGGAAGTAGCGGTCGTACAGCGTTTGCAGGCCGAGATAGGTAAACTGCGCGTCACGCGCCGGCACCAGCGCCTGACCCAGGCACACCAGATTAAACTGTTTGAGGCGCGGGTCGAGCAGCTCCAGCTCCACGCCGCGCCGGATGTAGTCTTGGAAATAATCGACGTACACCTCGCTCATGTCGGCGTGCGTGGCGGAGCGTTCGCACCCGGCCGTGAACGACAGCGCCTCGCGGCGCAGCTCGTCGAGCAGCAGGCGCGCGGCGACGTAGCTGTAGTTCGGTTCCTGCTCGATGAGCGCGCGCGCGCTCATCACCAGGGCGCGCGCCACATCGCGCTCGGACACGCCGTCGAACAGGTTACGCAGCGTGTCGTCGAGGATGGTCTGCGCGCTGACCTCGGCCAGCCCCTGGCAGGCCTCATTCACCACTTTTTGCAAGCGCGCCATATCCAGCGGGCGCACGCCGCCGTCGGCGGCGGTGACGTTGAGCGTGGGCAGCGCCGGCTGCGCCGCGGCCTCGGCGCGCTCGCGCTCGCGCTCCTGCGCGCGCTGTTCACGGTACAGCACGTAGGCGCGCGCTATTTTATGGTGGCCGGCGCGCATCAGCGCCAGCTCCACCTGGTCTTGAATGTCCTCGATATGAAAGGTGCCGCCGCCCGGCTGGCGGCGCATCAGCGAGTCGGCCACCTGCATCCCCAGTTCGCGCACGATGTCGCGGATGCGCGCCGAGGCCGCGCCGCTGCCACCCTCCACCGCCAGAAACGCCTTGGTCATGGCGATGACGATCTTGTCCGGATCGAAGCCGGTGGCCTTGCCGTTGCGGCGGATGACCTTATATTTACCCGGCGCGGTGGCCAGCACGTCGGCGGCGGGCGCGTCCGACGCGGTTTGCGCGTGGGCGGCGGGCTCAACACCGGAGACGGCTGCGATAGATTCTGTTTGCATGATTCCCTCCCAAATCGTTTTGTTCAAAGACGGCCCGGCGTATGGAGCTGTGGTCCTATAGATCGGCGTGACTTCCCCCCGGGGAGTACGAAACCGCTGCCTGCCTTGCCCTGCTTCCCTTACAATACCTGTGTTTAATACCTGTGTTTTCTGGCTTTACCACTACAGAATGGGTGCGATAAACCGGATAAACACAAGATGATGTAGTTTGTGACACCTTATTCCTAACAATGTTCCTCTGTCAATACCCCCCGGCAAAAATTAGGGAATGAGCGAGGTGTGCGTCATAGGCTATTGATTATTGAGAAATTAAAATTAGACAGGCGCATCAGAATGCGGCTTGGCGGGGCGCGGAAAATCAGGCCGCGGAAGAGCCTGAGCGAACAGCTAATTTAGCGCTGCGGCGGCGCGGAATCGGGCTTGGCGGTGAGGTGTTGCAGGCCCAGATTGGCCTGCTGCGTGAATAATTTGAAGCTCTCGAAACTTTCTTCGTCGAGGGGGCGCGCGGAGGGTTCGCGGTCGGCGTAAAACAGGCCGATGGCGCGCTGATTGATGATAATGGGCGATAGGAAAAACGCCTGCACCTGCAAGACATCGATAAAGTGCGCGGGCAACTGGCTGTAGTACTGCGGCGCGCGGCTGTCCTTGACCCACAGGCTTTCCTTGTCGTCCATGGTGCACGTCAGCAGATTGGGGTGCGCCTTGTCGACGTCCAGATGAAATTGCGCGACCCACTTTTCCTGCGCTGCGCCCAGCGCCAGGCGCGGGCGCAGCGCGCGGTGATCCGGGGTGAGCAGCGTGAACAGGGCGCGGTCCATACCGACGCCGCGATAAATGCCTTCCAATACCATTTCCAGCAGCGTGTTGAGATTGGGCCGGCTGTTGAGCAGCGCCGACAGTTCGCGCAGAATTTTCAGTTGCAGCAACGGGTCGGGCTCCAAAAATACGACGCTCGCCTCGGCGCGCTCTTCTTCGTGCGTCGCCGCCTGCTCCTCGAACTTTTTCGCCTGCCAAGCGGGCAGCGGTATTTTCTGCGCCGCCGCCTTCATGCCGTAGCCGCTGGTAATGGCCGCCGCTTCGCCGGCGTTGTGGTGCAGGAACGGCTGCACCTGCTCGAGCGGTTGGTGCAATTGTTCGGCGATGCGCTGCTTGAGGACCTCCATGTCCGGACTGTCCCAGCCGTGTTCGGCCTTTTTCGCGACTTGGTAGCCGAGCGTGATCCATTCGCCGCGCTGTTTGGCCTTGGCGCCCTCCTGGGCCGGCGCGTGCAAGACTTCTTCCAGCCCCCACGCTTGCGACAGCCCCTGACTCAGCTCCTTGAGACGAAAGCCCAGGATTTCCTCTTCGACTTGCGCGGGATCGCAGCCCGGCCTGCGCAGCGCGCGGTCCAGGCGTTCGCCGGTCTCGCCGGACATGCACCAGAACGCCATCTCGCCGATGTTTTGCAGCAGCGCGGCGATGAACACCGTCTCCGGCGAGGTATCGCTGCGTTGTACGGCCAGAGCACGCGCCTGCACCGCGGCGTGAAAGGAGCGCGCGATTTCCTGCGCCACGCGCTCGCGCACGCCGCGTTTGATGAGCGTGTCGATGAGCACCGCGGACAGGCAAATGCTGCGCACCACGTTGAGTCCGAGCAGCACCACGGCGCGGCTGATGGTGCTGATGCTGTAGCGCAGCGGGTTGTAGTAGCTGCTGTTGGCCATGCGCAGCACGCGCGCGGTCATGCCCACGTCTTGCAGCACCAGCTTGGCGAGTTCCGACAGCGAGCCTTCGGAGTTCTCGGTGAAGCGCACCATTTTTTGGATGGTGTGGCTGAACACCGGCATCTCTTCCTGGCTGATACGCTCGACCCAGTTGCTTAGGTTGGCAGGTTGCGTGCGAGTGGTGGCGTTCATGTGTGCGAGGCTGCGCCGGTGAGGCGTGAGGAGTAAGGAGTGAGGAGTGAGCAGGAAATCCCTTGATTAGGGAGCATGGTTTTTTTTACCCCTCACACCTTTCTCCTCACTCCTCACCATTATGCCGAGGCGGCGACTTTTGCGCTGACGCCTTTACGGAATACCAACCGTCCGTCCAGCGCATCGACGCGGATGGTGTCGCCGGGCATAAAGTGGCCGGACAGGATGTGCTGCGCCAACGGGTTTTCGATGGTTTGTTGAATGGCGCGCTTCAGCGGGCGCGCGCCATAGACCGGATCGAAACCCGCCGCGCCCAGGTGATCGAGCGCCGCCTCGCTGATTTCCAGGTGCATGTCGCGCTCGCGCAGACGCTTGCGCAGATAATCGATCTGGATATTGGCGATGGCGTGGATTTGTTCGCGCGCCAGCGGGTGGAACACCACCACCTCGTCGATGCGGTTGATGAACTCGGGGCGGAAATGGCTCGCCACGATGTCCATCACCGCCGCCTTCATGCGCGCGTAATTTTCCTCGCCAGCCATTTCCTGGATGACCTGCGAGCCGAGGTTGGAGGTCATGACGATCACGGTGTTGCGGAAATCCACGGTGCGGCCCTGGCCGTCGGTGAGGCGGCCGTCGTCCAGCACTTGCAGCAGCACGTTGAACACGTCGTGGTGCGCTTTCTCCACTTCGTCGAGCAGAATCACGGAGTAAGGCTTGCGCCGCACCGCCTCGGTGAGATAGCCGCCCTCTTCGTAACCGACGTAGCCGGGTGGCGCGCCGATGAGCCGCGCCACCGAGTGCTTTTCCATGAATTCCGACATATCGATGCGCACCATCGCTTCATCGGTGTCGAACAGAAATTCCGCAAGCGCCTTACACAGTTCGGTCTTGCCCACGCCGGTGGGACCGAGGAACAGGAATGAGCCGTTGGGGCGGTTGGGGTCGGACAATCCCGCGCGCGAACGGCGTATGGCGTCGGACACCGCCTTGACGGCCTCATCCTGGCCGACCACGCGCGCGTGCAGCGCCTCTTCCATGCGCAACAGTTTTTCGCGCTCGCCCTCGAGCATTTTCGAAACCGGAATACCGGTCCACTTGGACACCACTTCCGCGATTTCTTCCTGCGTCACCGCGTTGCGCAATAATTTTTTCTCCTGCATCTCGGCCTGCGCCGCCATGTCGAGTTGCTTTTGCAACTCCGGGATGCGCCCGTACTGCAATTCCGACATGCGCGCCAAGTCGCCGGCGCGGCGCGCGGTTTCCATTTCCATGCGCGCGCGATCCAGCGCCTCCTTGATGTGTTGCGTGCCTTGCAGCGCGGCCTTTTCCGATTTCCAGATTTCCTCCAGCTCGGAATAGTCGCGTTCCAGTTTGTCGATTTCGTTTTGCAAATTTTCCAAACGCTTTTTGGACGCCTCGTCGGTTTCCTTTTTCAGCGCCTCGCGCTCGATCTTCAGTTGAATGAGGCGGCGTTCGAGCTTGTCCATGGCCTCGGGTTTGGAATCGATTTCCATGCGGATGCGGCTCGCCGCCTCGTCGATGAGATCGATGGCTTTGTCCGGCAGTTGTCGATCGGAGATGTAGCGGTGCGAGAGCGTGGCGGCGGCGATGATGGCCGAATCGGTGATATCCACGCCGTGGTGCACTTCGTATTTTTCCTTGAGGCCGCGCAGGATGGCGATGGTGTCTTCCACGCTCGGTTCGTTTACCAATACTTTCTGGAAGCGCCGCTCCAGCGCGGCGTCTTTCTCGATGTATTTGCGGTATTCGTCCAGCGTGGTCGCGCCCACGCAGTGCAGCTCGCCGCGCGCCAGCGCGGGCTTCAGCATGTTGCCGGCGTCCATTGCGCCTTCGGCCTTGCCGGCGCCGACCATGGTGTGCAACTCGTCGATGAACAGAATGATTTGGCCTTCCTGCTTGGACAGGTCGTTGAGCACACCCTTGAGGCGCTCCTCGAATTCGCCGCGGTATTTGGCGCCGGCGATCAGCGCGCCCATGTCGAGCGCAAGCAGGCGCTTGCCCTTGAGGCCCTCCGGCACCTCGCCGTTGACGATGCGCTGCGCCAAACCCTCCACGATGGCGGTCTTGCCCACGCCCGGCTCGCCGATCAGCACCGGATTATTTTTGGTGCGGCGCTGTAACACTTGGATGGTGCGGCGGATTTCGTCGTCGCGCCCGATCACCGGATCGAGCTTGCCTTGCTCGGCGCGCTCGGTGAGGTCGATGGTGTATTTCTCCAACGCCTGACGCTGCTCCTCGGCGTTGGGATCGTCGATGCGCTGGCCGCCGCGCATGTGTTCAATGGCCTTCTCCAGCGCGCCCTTGGAAGCGCCGCTCTTGCGCAGCAGCTCGCCGAGCGCGCCCTTGTCCTCGAGCGCGGCGAGCACGAACAATTCACTGGAAATGTATTGATCCTTGCGCTGCTGCGCGAGCTTGTCGGTGACGTTGAGCAGCCGCGCCAGGTCGTTGGAGATGTGCACGTCGCCCGCGATGCCCTCTACTTTGGGCAGCCGATCCAAGGCTTCGCCGAGCTGCGAGCGCAAACGGTTGACGTTGACGTCGGCCTGCGTGAGCAGGTGGCGCACCGTGCCGCCCTCCTGATCGAGCAACGCGGTCATCAGGTGCACGGGTTCGATGAATTGATGGTCGCGTCCGACCGCGAGGCTTTGCGCCTCGGCCAGGGCGGTTTGAAATTTGGCGGTGAGTTTATCCATGCGCATGGCGGTGTCCTCTAGTAGTTCAGATGAATATGGGGGCTGGGCGCGCGGGATTCAACCGGGCCCCGTTGCTTGACAGGGTACAAGGCGGTAGGCAAGGTATCCTCTCTAAAATTTTTAAGGAATCGTCATGACTGATTACATACTGCGTTCGCCCGCCCTATCGGTAAAGATTGCCAGCCGCGGCGCGGAACTGCAATCGTTGCAGACCGCCGCCGGCCGCGAATTGCTGTGGCAGGCCGACCCGGCGGTATGGGGCCGCCATGCCCCGCATCTGTTCCCCATCGTCGGGCGGCTTAAGAACGACACGCTGCGCCACGCCGGCAAGGCGTATCCGCTCACCAATCACGGCTTCGCGCGTGACCTGGAGTTCACCTGCGTGGAACAATCGGCGACGCAGTGCACGCTGCTATTGAGCGATTCCGAGCAGACCCGCGCACGCTATCCGTTCGCCTTCGAACTTTTTATCACGCACCGCCTCGATGGCGCCACGCTGGTCATCACCTACCGGCTGCGCAATCCGGCGGCGGAGCCGCTGTACGCCAGCATCGGCGCGCATCCAGCCTTCAATTGGCCGTTGCAGGACGGCGCGGAGCGCACCGCGCACACCATCACCTTCGCGCAGGACGAACCCGCGCCGATACGCCGCATCCGCGACGGGCTGATCGTCGCGGAGCGCTTTGCGACGCCGGTGCAGGGCCGCGTACTGCGCTTGCGCGACGTGCTGTTCGTGGACGACGTGGTGCTGTTCGACGCACTGCACAGCCGCTCGCTGGTCTATAGCGCGCCGGGCGCGCCCAAGATTCATCTCACCTTCCCCGGCTTCCCGCATTTGGGCATATGGACCAAGCCCGGTGCCGGTTTCGTGTGCATCGAACCCTGGCAAGGCCACGCCAGCCCGGAAGAATTCGACGGTGAATTTCGAGACAAACCGGGCGTGATCGGCGTGGCGCCGCGCGGCGAGCAGTCGTGGCAATACGGCATTTCCGTTGAAACATAACGCGCCGGACACCGTCTTATACAGGGCGATGCAGCCGTCCGTCGAGGATGGACGACTATGAATTTTTCTAGGATCGTGCTGTCCAAATTTTTATGTGAATTACAGCGGGCGGGGCGAACCCGCCCGGTCTTCTAGGAACCTCTGAATAACCAGAGATTCCCTAAATATGCAAGGAGAGCACTCATGGCGCGTCCGGAAAATCCCAAGACCGGCAAAGTGGAACGAGAGCGTGCGCGCGATAAGGACAAAAGCGCATCCACCCCCCGCCGCGGATCACCCGACATCCACAAACTGGGTGGCCCGATGGGCATCCAGCAAGGGGGCGGACAAAAAGCCAAGAAACGCTCTTAAGTGTTGAGCTTGAGCCGCACTCAGCGCGGCCGCGATTCATGGAGGAAGAGAATGGCAACCCGCAAGACCAAAGGCCATGCAATGGATGCGCTGAAAATGCTGCGCGAAGATCATGAACGCATGCAAGCCTTGTTCGATAAATTCGAGCAGACCGCCGACCAGCGCACCGAGCGGCGCATCGTGAACGATGCGCTGTCCGAACTAAAAATCCACCGCGCGATCGAGGAGGAAATTTTCTATCCTGCGGTGCGCGCCGCCATCGACGACGACGATCTCATGGATGAGGCCGAGGAAGAGCATCACGTGGCCGCGGCGCTGGACCGCCGTGCAGCGCGGCACGGCGCATCGCCCGCACCGATAGCGTGCGAACCCAGCCGACGAACACCTAAATTAAGGAGGGCTGCATGGTAGGGACAATCTTGATTATTTTATTGATCCTACTCGTTATCGGTGCCATTCCCTCGTGGCCTTACAGCAGCGGCTGGGGCTACTATCCCAGCGGTGTGCTGGGATTGATTCTCATCATTGTCATCATCCTGGTGCTGATGGGACGCTTGTGATGCGCAGCTTTTACTGGAGCGGCGTCAGACGCCTTTTAATTTTAACGCCTAACAAGGAGGAATCCGCAATGACGGAAGCTCAACAAGTTACCACCACCCCGCGCAGATCGTATTTTTCCTGGATAAGCTGGGGCGCGATTTTCGCCGGGCTGGTGGTGGGCACGGCAAGTTATATTTTACTTACGCTGCTCGGCATCGCCGCCGGGTTGTCCGCCGTGGAGCCGCAGGCCGCGCAGCCGGTCGGCGCGGTGCCGGTGGCGACCGGCATCTGGACCGGCATCAGCCTGTTAATCGCCGCATTCGTGGGCGGTTATGTGGCGGCGCGCATGTCCGGATTGTCGCGTCTCACCGACGGTATGTTTCACGGCTTCGTGGCGTGGGGCGTCACTACGCTGCTGTTCGCCTATCTCACCACCACCGCCATGGGTTCGCTGCTGGGCGGTGCGTTCGGTATGCTCGGCCAGAGCCTGCGCGGCGCGGCGCAAGTAGTGGCCGGCGCGCCGAGCGGCGCAGGCGGCCAGCTCGAGGCGCTCATCAAGGGCGGCTCCACCGAGGGCGCCATCACGCCTGAATCCCTACAGACGCTGCAACAGCGTTTACAAGCGGGTGACCGGCAGGGCGCCATGGATGTGATGATAAATCAAATGGGCTTTACCCAGGAGCGCGCCAACCAAGTAGTGGACCAGGCGCTGATGCTGTTCGGCCAAGGCGGCCAAGCCTCGCAGCAGGCGCGCCAGGCGGCGGACCAAGCCGTATCGGCGCTGGCCACGGCGTCGTGGTGGCTGTTCTTCGGAATATTGCTGTCGATGGCGCTGGGCATCTGGGGCGGGGCCATCGGCGCACGCAGCACCAGTCATCGCGCGCGCGCGACGGCGAGCACGCTGCGCACTACGTGAGACGCGGCCCGTCAACCACAAGTGCTGCGCACAGGAGGAGCCAATGGGCAGAATAACAACTTTACTGGGCGGCCTGGGAGTGGGCGCGGGCCTGATGTATCTGTTCGATCCCGACCGTGGCCGCGCACGGCGCGCGCGCCTATACGATAAAAGCGCACACTTCTCCAAGCAACTGCGGCGCGCCTGGGAGATTACACGGCGCGACGTGACGCAACGCGCTTACGGACTGCTGGCCGAATGGGACAAATGGCTCCACCAGAAACAGGTTAGCGATGCACAGCTCGTGGAACGCGTGCGCGCCAGACTGGGCCGCTTGGTTTCGCATCCGCGCGCCATCCGCGTGAGCGCCGAACAGGGGCGCGTGACGCTGAGCGGGCCGGTGCTCACGCACGAGAGCGGCGCGCTGCTGGCCGGCATCGCCGCGGTGCCGGGCGTGAGCGGCATAGAGAATCAACTGGAACCGCATGACGACGCCGACTCCATCCCATCATTACAGGGCGGCGGACGCGCGCCGGCGCCGCGTAATTGGTCGCCCACCGCGCGTTTATTCGGCGCCGGCAGCGGCAGTGCGCTGCTGGCCTACGGTGTCAAACACGGCGGCCTGCTGGGCCGCGTGGTGATGATCGCGGGACTCGCCTTGCTGGCGCGCGGCATGGGCATGCAAACGGCGCGCGCGCCGGGCGGCGGCGCGCGTCCCGCGCAGCCGCGCCACGGCGCGGAACCAGCCCTGCGCGGGTCGGAGATCAAACACTAGTATCCACGCCCTCCGTAAGGGGAGATCAATTATGAGAACAGCTGCAACCAGCCCCGCGCTCGACGAATATCCGGTGCGCATCAGCATAGGGCCTAATACGGTTTTGGAAGGCGACTTGACGATACCGCCCGACGCGCGCGGCGTGGTGTTGTTCGCGCACGGCAGCGGCAGCAGCCGCCATAGTCCGCGCAACCGCTACGTGGCGCAGGTGCTGCAACAGGCCGGCCTAGCCACACTGCTCATCGACCTGCTCACCGCGGAAGAGGAAGCCGCCGAGCGCTACACCGGGCACCTGCGCTTCGACATCGAACTGCTCGCGGAACGGCTCACGCGCGCCACCGACTGGCTGCGCGAACACGCCGCCACGCACGCATTGCCGATCGGCTATTTCGGCGCCAGCACCGGCGCGGGCGCGGCGCTGCTGGCCGCCGCGCGGCATCCGGACGCCGTGCACGCGGTGGTGTCGCGCGGCGGACGGCCCGACCTGGCGGGTCCGGCGCTGGCCAAGGTGCGCGCGCCCACGCTGCTGATCGTGGGCGGCGACGACGTCGCGGTGCTGCGCCTCAATGAAGACGCATTGGCGCAACTGCCCGCGGTGAAAAAGCTGTCGATCGTGGGCGGCGCCACGCATTTGTTCGAGGAACCCGGCACGCTGGAGCGGGTGGCCGATTTGGCGCGGCAGTGGTTCGTTCAATACTTGACTGGAAAAACAGTTACAAGTGACAAGATAAAAAACCGCTTAATGTTTTTCTTGTAACTTGCAACTCGTCACTTGTAACTGCTTTTAACAAGGAGGTGCACGATGAACGTAGCAGACGTAATGAGCAGAGACCCGGCGTGCTGTACGCCGGACACCAGCCTGCAGGATGTGGCGCGCATGATGGTGGAGAATGATTGCGGGGCCATTCCGGTGGTCAACTCCATGCAGGATATGAAGCCGGTGGGCATGATCACCGACCGCGATATCACAGTGCGCGCCGTGGCGCAGGGTAAGAATCCGCTGGGCATGACCGCCGGCGAGTGCATGTCGCAACCACCCATCACCATCGGCGAGCAAGAAAGTCTCGATGACTGCGAGGAATTGATGAAGGAACACCAAATCCGGCGCGTCATCGTGCTCGACAAGCAAGGCCGTTGTTGCGGCATCGTCACGCAGGCGAACCTGGCGCGCAAGGCCTCCGACGAGGAAATCGCCGGCGTGGTGCGCGAGATTTCCCAGCCCCATCATCACGCCGCGCCGCACGCCAAGATGTAAGCCGGCCGGTGAGGGGTAAGAAGAGGGGTGTGAGGAGTAAAAAATCATGTATTCCGAGCAGGGGTTTTTCTCCTCACCCCTCACGCCTCACATATAGGGAGAATCCATGCCAAGTGGTAAGGACACCCTCATTGTCACCGGCAGCAGCGGCCTGATCGGCGCCGCGTTGTGCCAGCGCGCGGCGGAACGCTATAACGTCATCGCGCTCGACCGCCGCCGTCCAGCGCACCTGCCGCCCGGTGGCGCCAACTTCGTCGTCGACATCGCCTCGCGCGAGCAGGTGCGGCGCACGCTACACGAGATCCGCCGCCTGCACGGCGAGCACATCGCCAGCGTGGTGCACCTCGCCGGTTATTACGACTTCAGTGGCGAGCCCAGTCCCTTGTACGACGCCGTCACCGTGCACGGCACCGGGCATTTGCTGCACGCCCTGCAGGAATTCCAAGACGTCGGTCAATTCCTCTTCGCCAGCACCATGCTGGTGCATGCGCCCTGCGCGCCCGGTCAAACCATCAACGAAGACTGGCCGTTGGAGCCCAAATGGGCCTACCCGCAGTCCAAATTAGAAGCGGAGCAGTTGATCCGCGCGCAGCGCGGCGCCATCCCCGCGGTGCTGCTGCGCATCGCCGGCGTATACGACGAATACTGCCATTTGCCGACGCTCGCGCATCAGATACAGCGCATCTACGAGCGCCAGATATTGCGCTCGGTGTTTCCCGGCGATTCCACGCACGGGCAGGCGACGCTGCATCTCGACGATCTACTGGACGCCTTGTTCCTGCTCATCGAACGCCGCGCCGTGCTGCCGCCGGAACTGCCGCTGCTGGTGGGCGAACCGGACACGGTCAGCTACGAGGAGCTGCAACGCCGCCTCGGCGTGCTCATCCACGGCGAGGAATTCACCACGCATGAAATTCCCAAGGCGCTGGCCAAGACCGGCGCCTGGCTGGAAGATGCGCTGCCCGGCGAGGAGCCGTTCATCAAGCCGTGGATGATCGACGTGGCCGACGACCACTATGCGCTCGATATCACGCGCGCGCGCACGGTGCTCGGCTGGGAACCACGCCGCACGCTGCGCGCTACATTGCCGCATATGGTGGCGACGCTCAAGGCCGACCCATTGGCCTGGTATCGCGCTAATCAACTTACGCCCCCCGATTGGATGGAGCGCGTCGCGCGCCCGGCAGCCGGTCCGCGGCCCGGCGTTGCGCCGCACGGACAGTCGCGATGAGGGACGTCCCCGCCATGATGCCTGCCACCTCTCAACGCGACATGATGCAGGGTGCGCATTGGGGGCACTACCTCAATAGTGTGCCGGGTATGTGGCTGATGGCGGCACGCGGCGTGCGCTTCATCAATATTCTGTTCAGCGCCCGGGTCATCGTCGCGCCGTGGCTGCTGCTGGACGCCGTGCGCGATCCGGTGTGGATCATCGACGTCGCGGTCGGTGCGGAGCTCATCGTCCTGAGCTTGCCGCGCGACGCCGTATACGACCGCTACGGCGTGTCGGACCGCTATGCCTTCTAACGTACGCAGAGAAACCACCGTGCAGCACGACCGGCTGCGCAAGCTCGCCACGCTCGGCAACAAACTGCGCGTCGACTCCCTGACCGCCACCACGGCGGCGGGCTCCGGGCATCCCACCTCGTGCATGTCGGCGGCGGATCTAGTGGCTGCGGTGTTTTTCCACGCCATGCGCTACGACGTGGCGCACCCGCACAATCCACTCAACGACCGTTTTATATTATCCAAGGGCCACGCCGCGCCGCTACTGTATGCGGCCTGGGCGGCGGCGGGTGCGTTTCCGCACGAACATCTCAGCACCTTGCGCCGCTTCGACAGCGACCTGGAAGGCCACCCTACGCCGCGCCTGCCGTGGGTCGACGTGGCCACCGGTTCGCTCGGCCAGGGCCTGTCGTGCGGCGTCGGTATGGCGCTCAATAGTAAATATCTCGACCGCAGCGGCTATCGCGTGTTCGTGCTGCTGGGCGACGGCGAGGCGGCTGAGGGCGCGGTGTGGGAGGCGGTGGAATTGGCCGCGCACTACAAGCTCGATAACCTGGTGGCGCTGTTCGACATCAACGGCCTCGGCCAGAGCCAGGCCACCATGTACGGGCGCGACGTGGAAGCTTACCGCTGCCGCCTTGAAGCGTTCGGCTGGCACGCGCGCGCCATCGACGGCCACACCATGCAAGACATCGTCGTGGCGCTGGACGAGGCCGCCGCGGTGCGCGGCCGGCCCGCGGCGCTAGTCGCCGCCACCCAAAAAGGCAAAGGCGTGGCGCTCACCGAAGGCCGCGACCAGTGGCACGGCCGCGCGCTCAAGCCGGACGAACTGGACGCCGCGCTCGCCGAACTGCGCCGCGCCGATCCCGATCTAGACGGCTTTACCATGGAGGACTTGAACGTGCAGTCGCCGCAAGGACGCACCCTCCAGCCGGTAGCCAGCGCTCAAGACGCGCCGCCGGCGCCCGCCTACGCGCCCGATCACGAAACGGCCACGCGCGAAGCCTACGGCGACGCCCTGGCGTGGCTGGGCGCCGCCAACCCGCGCGTCACGGCGCTGGACGGCGACACCAAAAATTCCACGTTCGCGGAAAAATTCGCCAAGGCACATCCGCAACGTTATTTCGAGGCGTTCATCGCCGAGCAAAATATGGTAAGCGCCGCGGTCGGTCTCGCGGCGCTCGGCAAGATTCCGTTCGCCTCCACCTTCGCCTGCTTCCTCACGCGCGCCTACGACCAAATCCGCATGGCCGCCATCTCGCGCGCCAACATCAAACTGTGCGGTTCGCACGCCGGCGTCTCCATCGGCGAGGACGGCCCCTCGCAAATGGGCCTGGAAGACATCGCCATGCTGCGCGCCGTGCACGGCGCCGTGGTGCTCTATCCGTCCGACGCCGTGGCGGCGCGCGCCGCCGTGCAATTGGCCGCCGCGCACGACGGCATCGTGTACATCCGCACCAGCCGCCCCAAGACGCCGCTGCTCTATCCGCCCGATGAACCGTTCGCCGTCGGCCAGGTCAAAGTGTTGCGGACGAGCGGCGCTGACCGGGTTACCGTGGTGAGCGGCGGCGTGACGCTGTTCGAAGTGCTCAAGGCGCACGAGGAATTAAAACGCGAGGGCATCGGCGTGCGCGTCATCGATGTGTTCTCCGTGCAGCCGCTCGACGCGCAAACGCTGTGCAGCGCCGGCCAGGAGACGCACAACCTCATCGTTACCGTGGAAGATCACGCACCCGCCGGCGGCATCGGCGAGGCGGTGGCCGGGGCGGTGGCGCCGTTCGGCATCCGCGTGCACAGCCTGGCGGTGCGCGACATGCCGCGCTCCGGCAAACCGGCGGAACTGCTGGCCGCCTACGGCATCGACGCCGCCGCCGTCGTGCGCGCGGTAAAGTCACTGATTACGCATTGAGACGGCATAACGCCGGGAGCCATAAAGTTAAATTCCCAAGATTAAGTTCACACTAGAAAAGGAGGCATTACTATGCATAATCAACGCTTGTTTACCATCCTGTTCATCGCCGCGCTGGGCGGCTTCGGCGCCGCTTGCCAACCCACCAACAGCGCCGGCACCAGCGGCGGCGAAAGCGCGCGCATGGGGGCAAGCCAAGCCGCCGGCGCGCAGATCGTCGTCACCAACCCCATGCCGCACGACATGACCGTCAGCGCCGACTGGGGTCAGGGCCAGAAGGAATTGGGCACGGTCAAACCCAACGAGACCAAGACCTTCGACGTCAACGCGCCCGCCGGCACGCAAGTGAAACTGACCGCCAGCGACGCCGCCAAGACGCACAGCCCGGAAGGCACCGTCACGCTGGCCGGCGACCAAGCGGCGACCTGGACTATCCAGTAGTAGTTTGATACATCCGCCCCTCATCCCTCTTCCGTTGGAAGAGGGATGAGGGAGGCTTTCTGCCGCGTTCCCGCGCGGAACTTCATGGTGGCGCATGGACGATCACGTCTTTTTGTCGCGGCTGCTGTTCGGGCTGACCTCGCTGTTTCACATCATCTGGCCCGCACTCACCATCGGCTTGAGCATTTTCCTGGTGACGGTCGAGGCGCTGTGGCTGAAGACACGCAACCCGGCCTACTATCACCACGCGCGTTTCTGGACCAAACTGTTCGCCCTCAACTTCGGCGTGGGCGTGGTCACCGGCATCCCGCTGCAATTCCAGCTCGGCGCCAACTGGGCGCCGTTCTCCGCGGCCAGCGGCGACTTCGTCGGCAACATCCTGGGCTTCGAGGCGGCTATGGCGTTCATGCTGGAGGCCGGCTTCCTCGGCATCATGCTGCTCGGCTGGAAGCGCGTCGCGCCGGGCATGCACTTCTTCGCCACCTGCATGGTCGCATTCGGCGCCTCGCTGTCGGCGTTCTGGATCATGACCGCCAACGCCTGGCTGCAAACACCGCGCGGCGCGCATCTGGAAAACGGGCGGGTGGTCGTGGACAGCTATTTCGACGCCATTTTCAATCCCGCCACGTTCAGCAGCGTCGCGCACATGTGGGTGGCGTGTCTGGAAACCAGCCTGTTCGTGGTGGGCGGTATCAGCGCCTGGTACATTTTGAAAAACCGGCACGTCGAATTTTTTCACAAAAGTTTTCGCATCGCGTTGTTCAGCGCGATACTCATCACCCCCTTACAAATCATGCTCGGCGACGTGAGCGGTTTGACGGTCGCCGCGCACCAGCCGGCCAAGCTCGCGGCCATGGAGGGTCATTGGCACACCAACCCCCCCGGGCAAGGCGCGCCGTGGGCGGTCATCGCCTGGCCCGACCAGGCGCGCCAGAAAAACACCTGGGCCATTGAAATTCCCGCGCTGCTGAGTCTGCTCAACACCCGCTCGCTCACCGGCGAAGTGCAAGGCCTACGCGAATTTCCTCCTGAAGATCAGCCGCCGGTGTGGCTGGTGTTCTACAGCTTTCGCGTCATGGTGCTGATCGGCTTCGCGTTGCTCGCGTTGACGCTGTGGAGCGCCTGGGCGTGGCGGCGCGGACAGCTCGACGCGCAGTGCATCGGCGCGCAGACCGCGCTGCTGCGCGCCTGGCTGTACGCCATTCCGCTCGGTTACATCGCCATCCACATGGGCTGGATCACGCGCGAGGTGGGGCGTCAGCCGTGGCTGGTGCAGGATTGGCTGCGCACGCGCGACATGGCCTCGCGCCTGCCGCCGGAAACCGTCGGCGCCACACTGCTCGGCTATGGCCTGCTGTATACCGCGCTGCTGGCGTTCTTCTTATATTTCGCGCGGCGCATCGTGCTGCGCGGCCCCGATCTCACATTGCCCGCGCCCGAACATCCGCCCGGCGCTGCGCACCGCGCCGGGTGATAAACGGCTGCACCAGGAATAAGCATGGACAGCACACTGCCGCTACTCGTGAATATCTGGTTTTTTCTCCTCGGCCTGATTCTGGTGCTGTACGTAATGTCCGACGGCTTCGACCTCGGCGTGGGCATACTCGCGCTGGGCGCGCGCAACGAGACGCAGCAAGCGGCGCTGATGTCCAGCATCGGCAGCGTGTGGGGCGCCAACGAAACGTGGCTGGTGCTGCTGGCCGGCGCGCTGTTCGGCGCGTTTCCGCTGGCGTTCGGCGTGATCCTGCACGCGCTCTACATCCCCGTCATGCTCATGCTGCTGGGATTCATCTTGCGCGGCGTGGCGTTTGAATTTCACGAACACGCGCCACGCAAGGGCCTGTGGGGCTGGTCGTTCGGCCTGGGCAGCCTGCTCGCCGCGCTCGCGCAGGGCATGATCCTGGGCGGTCTGCTCAGCGGGCTGCGCGTGCAAGACCGCGCCTACGCCGGCGGCGTGTGGGATTGGCTCACGCCGTTCACGCTGCTGGTTGTCGTCGGCGTGCTATGCGGCTACACCTTGCTCGGCGCAACCTGGCTGATACTCAAAACCACCGGCGCGGTGCAACGGCGCAGCGTGCGCTACGCGCGCGCGTCCGGCTGGCTGATGCTGCTCGCCGCGGTGGGCGTGACGATTTGGACGCCGCTGAAATTTCCCGACATCGCCGAAAAATGGTTCAGCCTGCCGAATTTTTTCCTGATCGCACCGCTGCCCGCGCTCGCCCTGTTCGCATTTTTCATGCTGCTGCGTGCGCTCGCGCGCGGCTACGAGCGCGCGCCGTTTGCCTGGAGCCTGCTGATCTTCGCATGCTCGTTCGCGGGCCTGGCGGCGAGCTTGTATCCGGTGATCGTGCCGCCCGATATCACACTGCTGGAAGCCGCCGCCTCGCCGCGCACGCTGGTGTTCATGCTGCCCGGCATCGGTATGCTCATTCCGGTCATGCTGGTGTACAACGGCTATCAGTATTTAGTGTTCCGCGGGAAAGTGCGCGAGGGTGAAGGCTACGGGACGGGTAATGAGTCAATGAGTGATGAGTGATGGATGATGGGTATGGGTGATGGGTGATGGGTGATGGTTTTTACTCATTACCCATCACCCTTAATGCAAAACCACTTCCGCCGCGTAAATCAACGCGATGCCCAAACCGATCAGCGCGAACTGCTGCAGCGACGCGCGCCTCTGCGCGCGCTGGTGCAGGTCGGGCAACAAATCCGCGACGGCGATGTAAATAAAACTGGCCGCCGCGATCGCCAGCACGAACGGCACCACTTGCTCCAAGCCGGCAAGGCTGTAATAAGCCAGCAGCGCGCCGATGATGGTGGTGACGCTCGACAGAATATTGTAGAACAGCGCCTTGGCGCGGCTATAGCCACTGTGCAGTAGAATGGCGAAGTCGCCCACCTCCTGCGGAATTTCGTGTGCGGCGACGGCCAGGCTGGTGATGATTCCTAAGCGCACGTCGGTGAGAAACGCCGCCGCGATGAGTATGCCGTCGACGAAGTTGTGAATGGCGTCGCCGATCACGATGAGAATGCCGGCCGCGCGCAGCGGCGGATGGTGGTGCGCGTGACCCGGCGTCGCGGCGCACTCCGGGGAGTCGGCGTGCGAGTGGCGCCACAGCACAATTTTTTCCAGCACGAAAAAAATCAGCAGTCCGATCAACACCGCCGCGCCGACTTGCTGCGTAGTGACGTGCGGGCTCTCCATGGCCTCCGGCAACAGTTCCAAAAACGCCGCGCCGAGCAGCGCGCCGACGGCGAAGCTGACCAGATGCGGCAGCAGGCGTATGCGCGAGCGCTCCGGGAATAATAGAAAAGCCCCCGCCGCCAGCACGCTGAGCACGCCACCGATAAGGCTGAACAGCATAATCCAGGCCAGCAGGTTCATAGGGTCCCCTTAGGTAAATTGTTTATGATACCTCATATGGGGAAGTGAGGCGCGAGGAGAGAAAGACCGGTGAGAAGTGAGGAGTAACACCTCACGCCTCACCAGCCGAAGGCTGCCTCACACCCCTCACGCCTTCCATCCAAATGACCGTCGCCATGCGCCCTGTCACCCCGTCGCGCCGGTAGGAATAGAAACGCGCGTCGCTCACCGTGCACCACCGCGCGCCGTATACCGCGTGCACACCGCACGCCGCGAGGCGTAGGCGCGCGAGCTGGTAAATGTCCGCCAACCATTTTTGTCCGGGCGCGGGCTGGAAGGCGCGCGCCGCGTGCGCATCGTGGCGCACGAACAATTCACGCATTTCACCGCCCACCTCGAACGCTCGTGGCCCGATGGCCGGCCCCATCCACGCCAGCAATTCGCTGCCAGGCATCTGCATGGCGCGCAGCGTGGCCTCGATGACGCCCGCCGCAAGCCCGCGCCAGCCGGCGTGCACGGCGGCCACGCGCGTGCCCGCGCGATCGCACAGCAGCAGCGGCAGGCAATCGGCGGTGAGCACGGCGCACACCGTGCGCGGCGCACTGGTGTACGCGGCATCCGCTTGCGGTGTCGCATCGGTCGCGGCGGCATCGACTACGCGCGCGCCGTGCACTTGGTCGAGCCACAGCGGCGGCGCGGGCAAATCGAGCCGCGCCGCCAGACGCGCGCGATTTTCCCGCACGCCGTGCACGTCATCGCCAACGTGCGCGGCGAGATTGAACTCGCCGTAGGGCGGTGCACTCACGCCGCCGCGGCGCGTGGTGCTGTAGGCGCGCACGCACGCGGGCGCGGGCCAGTCCGGCACGATCAGCTCTGGTTCAAAATCAAGAAGAGGCTTGAACATCCGCGCGCAGCGCCTCCAGTAACCGCGCCATGTCGGCGGGCAACGGCGCCGACCACTGCATGGCCGCGCCGCTGCGCGGATGGATCAATCCCAAGCTGCCGGCGTGCAGCGCCTGGCGCTTGAAATTGCGCAGGGTGTCGATGAGCTGTTCACTCGCGCCCTTGGGGATGCGCAGGCGTCCGCCGTACAGCGGGTCGCCCACCAGTGGATGATGGATGTGCGCCATGTGCACGCGGATTTGGTGCGTGCGTCCGGTTTCCAGGCGCGCGCGCACATAGGTGTGCGCGCGAAACCGCTCCAGCACGCGGTAATGCGTGACCGCGGGCTTGCCGCGCTTCGACTCGGGCCGCGCCACCGCCATGCGCGTGCGCTGCGACGGGTGCCTGCCGACCGCCCTATCGACGCGCCCGCCCGCCGTCATCACGCCCACCACTACCGCGTCGTACTCGCGCCGCACAGTGTGCGCCTGCAACTGCTCGACCAAATTTTTCTGCGCGCTCAAATCGCGCGCCACCACCAGCAAGCCGCTGGTGTCCTTATCTAAACGATGCACAATGCCGGCGCGCGGCACGCCGGCCAGCTCCGGCGCGTAATGCAGCAGCGCGTTGAGCAACGTGCCCGCACGATTTCCGGCGCCGGGGTGCACCACCAAACCGGGCGGCTTGTTGATGACCAGCAGCGCGGTATCTTCGTAGACGATATCCAGCGCCAGCGCCTCTGGCTGCCATGGCGTTTCCTGCGCCATACTCGCCAAGATTTCCACTGTCTCGCCGCCGCGCACCTTATCGCGCGGCCGCCACTGCGCGCGGTTCACCCGCACCTGCCCGCCGCGCACCCACTGCTGCAGGCGCGCGCGCGAGTAGCCGGCGAACAACTCGGCCAGCGCCTGATCGAGGCGCCGCCCGGCCAAATGCGCGGGAATACGCGCCGTCAACCGTTGCGGCGCGGTTTCTTCGGCATCTAGTGATATACTGGATGGCATGTCTTTAACCCAGCACCTTAACTAAGAAGAAACAAAATAAGCGGCCATCGCTTATTTTGTTTCTTCTTAGTAGAATTCTTATTTCACCCTGCCCCCACCCTATCCCGCCCTCTACACAGGGGGGGGCGGGAACGCAGCGGGGACGTTATCTTAACCAGTGAGCTTCTTGGTAACACCATGCGCACTCTCAAATCGTTGCTTATTATCGCACTTTTCGCCGCCGTGGCCGGCTGCGGATTGCTGCCGGAGCAAATCGACAAGACCAAGAACTGGTCCGCCGAACGCCTCTACGCGGAGGCCAAGGACGCGCTCGATTCCGGCGACTACGCCACCGCCATCAAATATTTCGAGACCCTGGAAGGCCGCTACCCGTTCGGGCGCTATGCCCAGCAGGCGCAATTGGAAATCATCTACGCTTACTATAAAGACCAGGAACCCGCCTCCGCCGTCGCCGCCGCGGACCGCTTTATCAAACTGCACCCGCGCCACCCGTACGTGGACTACGCCTATTATTTAAAGGGGTTGGCGAATTTCAATCAAAGCCGCGGTCTCGTCGAGCGCTATCTGCCGCAAGACCCGACGCAGCGCGACCCCGGCGCCGCGCGCCAATCGTTCCAGGATTTTGCCGAACTGGTCAAGCGCTTCCCGAACAGCAAATACGCCAAGGACGCCGCGCTGCGCATGACTTTTCTGCGCAACAATCTCGCGCAGTACGAAGTCAACGTGGCCAATTATTACATGAAGCGCGAAGCATTTGTGGCCGCCGCCAACCGCGCCAAATACGTGGTGGAAAATTATCCGCGCACGCCCGCCGTGCCCGACGCGCTCGGTGTGATGGCCAAGGCGTACAAGATCATGAACCTCAACGACCTGTCCGCCGACGCGCTGCGCGTGCTGAAGCTGAACTATCCCGATCACCCGGCCATCGCCGAGGTGGAGAATCTAACGCTTAAGTAAGTCGTGAGGCGTGAGGAGTGAGGTGTGAGGAGTGATACCTTTTACTCCTTACTCCTCACACCTCACCCCCCCTAACCAAGGAGCACGCCATGTGGGATTTCTTCGAGACCGTGCGCTACCGGCACTCGGTGCGCAAATACCAATCCGACATGCCGGTGGAAAGCGAAAAGCTGCACGCCGTTTTGGAAATGGCCTGCGCCGCGCCCTCCGCCGGCGACCTGCAAGCCTACCGCATCGTGGTCGTGCAAAATCAAGCGCAGCGCGAGGCGCTGCGCCAAGCCGCGCACGACCAAACCTTCATCGCCGCGGCGCCGGTGTGCCTGGTGTTTTGCAGCGACCCGCGGCGTTCCGCGCAGCAATACGGCACGCGCGGCGAAACCCTCTACGCCCTGCAAGACGCCACCATCGCCGCCGCCTACGCGCAACTCGCCATCGTCGCGGCGGGCATGGCCTCCACCTGGGTGGGCAGCTTTGATGAAGACGCGGTCGCGAAAATTCTAAAATTGGACAACGGCATAATTCCCGTCGCGCTGCTCAGCCTCGGCTACCCCGCCGAACTCCCCGAACCTACGCCGCGTCGGCGCATGGATGAAGTGGTGAAATATTTATAAATCGTTGATGTATAAATACGAGATCATTCTCTACTGAGGTGATGAGGATCAAGCCTTCGTCACCGAAGCGCCGGAACTACCCGGGCGCATGGCGACACGCAGGAAGCAGCGTTGGCTAACGTGCAAGAAGCTATTCAATTATGGATTGATACAGCGCGCGAGTTGGGCGATCCCATCCCAACCCCCAAGAGACAATGCTCGATGTTCGCATAGCTCCGTCGATATTAAACGGAAGCAGGCCGGAATAAATCTTAAATCGCGTCCTGGTCCTGCTCGCCGGTTCTGATCCTCACCACGTGCTCGACGGAGGTGATGAAAATCTTGCCGTCGCCGATTTTGCCGGTGCGCGCCGCCTGGGTGATGGCTTCGATGGCGCGATCGACTTGATCGTCCTTCAGCACCACGTCGATTTTGATCTTGGGCAGGAAATCGACCACGTATTCCGCGCCGCGATAGAGTTCGGTGTGCCCCTTCTGCCGCCCGAAGCCCTTGACCTCGGTGACCGTCATGCCGGTAATGCCGATCTCGGACAGCGCCTCGCGCACGTCGTCCAGTTTGAAAGGTTTTATGATTGCTTCGAGTTTTTTCATTACGTTCCCCTTCTGCGTCTTGCCCGTCTATTCTACTTAAAACCGCAAGTAATAGGATACCGCCTATCGCGCCCGAACGCGCGCCGCGTGATGCGCACCCCGGGCGGGGCTTGGCGGCGCTTGTATTCGTTACGATCGACCATGGCGATCACGCGGCGCACGGTCGCCTCGTCGAATCCCTCTGCTACGATGTCCTCGCAGCGTTTGTCCAATTCGACGTACCTATGCAAAATCGGGTCCAGCACCGCATAGGGCGGCAGGCTGTCCGTGTCTTTTTGACCGGGCGCCAGCTCCGCGGACGGCGCGCGCTTGAGAATGCGCTGCGGAATGACGCGCGCCAAACCATTGCGGTAGGCGGCCAATCGATACACCAAGGTTTTGGGCACGTCCTTGATCGGCGCGAAGCCTCCCGCCATGTCGCCGTATAGCGTAGCATAACCGACCGCAAATTCACTCTTGTTACCGGTGGTCAGCACCATGGCGCGCTTCTTATTGGCCAGCGCCATCAGGATCACCCCGCGGCAGCGCGCCTGGATGTTTTCCTCGGTCACATCCGGCGCCAGCCCGGCGAATTCTTGTTTCAAACTTTCCAAAAACGCACTGAACGCAGGCTCGATGGAGATGACGCTGTATTTCACACCGAGCGCCTGCGCCAGGGCCTGCGCATCTTCCAAACTCATGTCGGACGTATAGCGCGACGGCATCATCACCGCCTGCACACGCTGCGCGCCCAGGGCATCCACCGCGAGCAGCAGAGTGAGCGCCGAATCGACACCGCCGGACAGCCCTATCACCACGCTGCGAAAACCGTTTTTGTTTACGTAATCACGTACGCCCAGCACCAGTGCGCGATAGACACTTTCTTCCTCTGTGAGCGGCGTGCTCAACGGCCCGACGGCGCGCATACCTTGTTCGTCGAGGTCTAAGGTGTATAGCCCTTCCTCGAAGGCCGGCGCGCGCAGCACGGTGCCTCCTTGCGCGTCCACCGCCAGCGACTCGCCGTCGAACACCAGTTCGTCCTGGCCGCCCACCAGATTGAGATAGACAATAGGCAGACCGCTCTCGGTAACGCGCTGCTTGAGCAGCGCCTCGCGCTCGGCGCCCTTGCCGATATGAAACGGCGAGGCATTGAGGGTGAGAATCGCACGTGCGCCGGCGTCGCGCGCCTGGCGCGCCGGGCCGGGCATCCAGATATCCTCGCAAATGGTCAGCGCCACCGGCACGCCTTGCAGCGTCACCACGCACGGCCGGGCGCCGGGCGTGAAGTAACGCTTCTCGTCGAATACGCTGTAATTGGGCAGGAATTGCTTGTCGTAACGCGCGATCTGCGCGCCGTCGCGCAGCAGCGCCGCGGAATTATGCAGCACATTGCCGCCCACGCGATGCGGATAGCCGACGATCACGTCGATGCCGACAGTGGCCTGCGCCAGCTCGGCGAGTCCGGCCTGCACGCGCGCGCAAAAATCCTCGCGCAGCACTAAATCCTCCGGCGGATAACCGCTGAGCGCCAGCTCGGGAAACACAATCGCGTGCGCGCGCAATTCGTCGCGCGCGCGCCGCGCCGCGCCGATGAACTTGGCGACGTTGCCGGACACGTCGCCGACCAGCGTATTGATCTGGGCCAGGGCTAGGCGTAGTTGAGTAGTCATGACGGGGCTTCGTCCAGTGAGGTGTAAGAAGTAAGGCGTGGGGAGGAAGACCTGTGCTCAAGATGCATGGGGGTTTTTACTCCTCACTCCTAACTCCTCACTTCTTACTGAGCTTCTCAAACATCAGCCGCCCCATATCCGCGGGCGAGCGCGCGACGCTCACGCCAGACGCTTCCAACGCGGCGACTTTCGCGTGCGCCGTGCCTTGGCCGCCGCTGATAATCGCACCCGCGTGGCCCATGCGCTTGCCGGGCGGCGCGGTCGCACCGGCGATGTAAGCCACAACCGGTTTGGATACGTGCTGCTTAATGTAATCCGCCGCCGCTTCTTCCGCCGCGCCGCCGATCTCACCCACCAGAATAATGCCGCGCGTTTGCGCGTCGCGTTCGAACAATTCCAGGCAATCGATAAAACCCATGCCCTGGATAGGATCGCCGCCGATGCCCACGCAGGTGCTTTGTCCCAAGCCGTTGGCGGTGGTTTGGAATACGGCTTCATAGGTGAGCGTGCCGGAGCGTGATACGATGCCGACGCAACCGGGTTGATGAATGGCGCCGGGCATGATGCCGATCTTGCACGCGCCGGGCGTAATCACGCCCGGACAATTCGGCCCGATCAAACGCGCCGTTGAACCGCGCAGCGCCGCCTTGACTTTCAGCATGTCCAGCACCGGAATGCCCTCGGTAATGCACACGATCAATTCCATGCCCGCGTCCGCCGCTTCCAGAATGGCGTCCGCGGCAAACGGTGCGGGCACGTAAATCATGCTCGCCTGCGCGCCGGTCGCGCGCACTGCGTCATGCACGGTGTCGAACACCGGCAGCCCCAAATGCGTTTGCCCACCCTTGCCCGGCGTAACACCGCCCACCATGCGCGTGCCATAAGCAATGGCCTGCTCGGAGTGAAACGTGCCTTGCTTGCCGGTGAAGCCTTGGCAAATCACGCGCGTGTTTTTATCAATCAAAATTGACACAGACTAAAAAACCTCAACGCAAAGACGCCAAGACGCAAAGAGAATAATTAAAAAACCACTTGCTCGGAAAATTCATAGTCCTTCCCAAATGCAGGGGTAAATATAAACAAGATAATTTTCCGCGAAGAAGTGCAGAGACGATAAACTTTCATCTTGATCCATAATCATTTTTTTGTTTGCGTCTTCGCGTCTTTGCGTTAGATTTTCAAGCCTTTTCCCGCCGCCACGGCCTTCACCGCCGCATCGGTCAAATCCGTGGCCGTGACGATGGCTAGGCCGCTGTTCTTCAATAATTCGCGTCCGCGCTCCACGTTGGTGCCTTCCAGGCGCGCCACAATGGGAATGCGCACGGCGGTCTCGCGCGCGGCCTGGATGATGCCTTCCGCGATCAAATCGCAGCGCACAATGCCGCCGAAAATATTCACCAAGATGGCCTTGACCTTGGTGTCGGACAATATCAGCTTGAACGCCTGCGCGACTTTTTCGCTGCTGGTGCCGCCGCCCACGTCGAGAAAATTGGCGGGCTCGCCGCCGTGCAGCTTGATCAAGTCCATGGTCGCCATAGCCAATCCGGCGCCGTTCACCATGCAAGCGATGTTGCCGCCGAGCGTGATGTAATTGAGTCCGAATTGCCGCGCGGCGTGTTCACGCGCGTCCTCTTGCGTCACGTCGCGCAGCGCGGCGAGTTCGGATTGGCGATATAAGGCGTTGTCGTCGAGCGTAACCTTGGCGTCCAGCGCCAGCAACTCACCCGCGTCGGTGACGATGAGCGGATTGATCTCGACCAGGCTCGCGTCTTTTTCCGTGAACAAGCGATAGAGGCTCAACATGATGCGCGTGAGCGCCGCTACCTGCGTATCATTCAGACCCAGCGCGAAACCGATGCGGCGGCATTGATAAGGCTGCAAACCCGCCACCGGATCGACCGCCGCCGTGTGTATGGCTTCGGGCTGGCGGGCGGCGAGCTCCTCGATGTCCATGCCGCCCGCCGCCGACGCCATGAACACCACGCGTTCGCGGCCGCGGTCGACCAGCACGCCGAGATACAGCTCGCGCGCAATCGCGCACGGCCGCTCGATCAGCACGCTGTGCACGGGCAAACCCTCGGCGCCGGTCTGCGCCGTGACCAGCCGCGCGCCGAGCAGCGCGGCAACGATCTCGCGCACCTCGTGCAAACTCGTCGCGCGGCGCACGCCGCCCGCCTTGCCGCGTCCGCCCGCGTGCACCTGCGCCTTCACAATCCAATTCGCGCCACCCAGTTCCTCGGCAACGTCCGCCGCCTCCTCCGCCGAGCGCGCCGGTTTACCGGCGGTCACCGAAATGGCGTATGCGGCAAACAGTTGTTTGGCTTGGTATTCGTGGAGATTCATGCGCTCGTCAGCACCCTTGCATAAAAGGCGCTATTGTGGCGGAAATGGGCGATTTACGCAAAATGCGCTATGCTAGTTAAGTTAACCGAGACCAAAACGATTTATGTCCTTTATCCGCTTCCTGCTTATTGTTCTGCTCATCTGGGTGATAGCGCTCATCGTGCGCGGTTACCTGCAACGCTCGCGCGCGGCCAAAAAAAAGCCGGCGCGCATCGGCACCATGGTGCGTTGCGCGCAATGTGGCTTGCACGTGCCGGAAAGCGAGGCGCTGCGGCGCGGCGATGACTATTACTGCTCCGTCCAACACCTCCCCGGGGACGTACAAAAATAATGCAAAAGGTCTGTTCATGTTAAAATAATGCGTTCCTTGCCGCCGTCCCCGGTGATGACCATACTCTCTTATCTGCACCCCAAAACCCGCGCGGGCGACACCGCCGTCCCCGCGCAAACTTGGCGGCCGCTTGGCCTGCTTACTCTTTACCGTTTAGGCGTTGCCACGCTGTTTCTTATTTTAATGCTGAGCAGCGAGGGTCTGCCCAAACCATTGGGCGAGCACAATCCTACGCTGTTCATACAATTGACCGTCGGCTACCTTGCCTTCGCCGTCGCTTGCGCGCTCGCCCTGCTGGCGCGCTGGCCGGCCTTCGGTATCCAGCTTTACGCGCAAGTATTATTCGACATCGTATTTATCACGCTGCTGATGCACGCCAGCGGCGGCATCAGCAGCGGCCTCGGCATGTTGTTGGTGGTCTCGATCGCGGCGGGTAGCATTCTTACTAATCTGCGCGCCGCCATACTGCTCGCCGCCGTCGCCACGCTGGCGGTTCTCAACGAACAACTTTACGCGCACCTCCGTACCCTCTCCGACGTCAGCGGCTACACGCAGGCGGGCATGCTCGGCGCAACCTTCTTCGGCGCCGCCATACTCTCCCACATCCTGGCGCAGCGCGTGCGCGAAAGCGAGGCGCTCGCGCAAAGCCGCGGCGAGGAACTCGCGCACATGGCGCAGCTCACCGACTACATCGTCCAGCGTATGCAAACCGGCATCATCGTGCTGGACGGCGCAGATGAGATACGCCTTATGAACGAATCCGCCTGGCACTTGCTCGGCATTGCGCATACGCAAGAGCGGCAAGCGCTCGAACGACTGTCGCCGGATTTGGCACGTCAGCTCAAGGCGTGGCGCTCCGAAAACCAGCTTTACGAACCCAGCGCCTTCCGCCCGTTTACCAACGCAGCGGACATCCTGCCGCGCTTCGCGCGCCTGGGCCGCGGCGAAACACCTGGCACGTTGATATTTCTGGAAGACACGTCGAGCATCGCACAGCAGGCGCAACATCTCAAACTCGCCTCGCTGGGGCGGCTCACCGCCAGCATCGCGCACGAGATACGCAATCCGCTCGCGGCCATCAGCCACGCCGGCCAACTGCTCGCTGAATCGGTCGGCGGCGGCGAGGCGCGTCTCACGCAAATCATTCGCGAACAATCGCAGCGCATGAACAAGATCGTCGAGAACATGCTGCAATTGAGCCGCCGCGAGCGCTCGCATCCGGCCGATTTTCAATTAAAGCCGTGGCTGGAGGAATTCGTCGATGATTTCACGCGCAGCCAAAACATCGACGGCGCCGAAATCGATTTGGAACACGGCGCGCCGGACGTCGTGGTGCGCATGGACCCCAGTCAGTTGCAGCAAATTTTATGTAATCTGTGCGAAAACGGTCTGCGCTACGCGCGGCAGAACGGCGGCCCGCGCCTCACGTTGCGTAACGGCGTGCTGCTGGAATCGCGCGCGCCGTTCCTGGACGTGATCGACACCGGCCCCGGCATCGCGCCGGACGTGGTACAGCACATCTTCGAGCCGTTCTTCACCACCGAACAGAGCGGCACCGGACTCGGCCTGTACATCGCGCGCGAACTGTGCGAATGCAACCAAGCGCGGCTGAGTTACGTCGCCATGCCCGCCGGCGGCAGTTGCTTCCGCATCACCTTCGCCGACCCGCGTCGTCGCCAGGTCGCCTGATTGACACGCTTTTCAAACTCAGCCTTACGCTGTATAGTCCGCATATTGAAGACGTTCCAGCATTACTCAAAAATATCCCCCGGCAGCAGACATGCGCGCGGCTTTTGTGCATGACTCCTTGTGTCTTTCGCCCGCTTGTCTGTAGTTGCCGTATCCGGGTAGAGAGGGTATTACTATCATGTCGCCGCACCTCGCTTTAGTCGTCGATGACGAGCCCGACATCCGCGAGCTCTTGCAGCTCACCCTTGGGCGCATGAACATTCAAACGCACACCGCGGAAACACTCGGTCAGGCGCGTAGTCTGTTGTCCAAGCAGCATTTCGATTTGTGCCTCACCGACATGCGCCTGCCGGACGGCAACGGCATTGGGCTGGTCGAGCATATTCAACAAACCGACCCTAATCTGCCGGTCGCGGTGATCACCGCGCACGGCAACATGGAATCGGCCATCCACGCGCTCAAGGCCGGCGCGTTCGATTTCGTATCCAAGCCCGTCGATCTGCAAGCGCTGCGCACGCTGGTCAACACGGCGCTGAAACTTTCCGAAAAACCGGATCAGCAGCCGCAGCGCGGCGCGCTCACCCTGCTCGGCGATTCGTCGGCCATGCAGGCCACCCGCGCCACCATCGCCAAGCTGGCGCGCAGCCAGGCGCCGGTGTACATCAGCGGCGAGTCCGGCACCGGCAAGGAACTGGTGGCGCGCATGATTCACGAAAAGGGGGCGCGCGCCGATCACCCGTTCATCGCGGTGAATTGCGGCGCCATTCCCGAACATCTGATGGAAAGCGAATTTTTCGGACACAAAAAAGGCAGCTTCACCGGCGCGGTGGCGGACAAACCGGGACTGTTCCAAGTGGCCGAGGGCGGCACGCTGTTTCTCGACGAAGTCGCCGATTTGCCGCTGCACATGCAAGTCAAACTGCTGCGCGCCATTCAGGAAAAAGCGGTGCGCCCGGTCGGCGCGCAAAAGGAAGTGCCCATCGACGTGCGCATCCTGAGCGCCACGCACAAGGATTTAGCCAGCCTCGTCAAGCAAGGCGAATTCCGCCAGGATTTGTTTTACCGCATCAACGTCATCGAACTGCACGTGCCGAGCCTGCGCGAGCGCCCGCAAGACATTCCCATCCTCGCCGAGCACATTCTCACGCGGCTCGCCGAGCAGGCCGACACCGCCAAGCCGGAACTCACGCCCGCCGCGATGGACGCCCTGATGAAACATCCATTTCCCGGCAATGTGCGCGAACTGGAAAATATTCTGGAGCGCGCCATGACCCTGTGCGAAGGCCGCGTGATCGACGCCGACGATCTGCGCCTGCCGCAGCACGTCATCGAACAACACGCGCATGGCGGCAAACTGCCGCTGGAACCGTACCTCGACACGCTGGAAAAAGAAGCGATCATCAAGGCTCTGGAAAAAACGCGCTACAACAAAACCGCCGCCGCCAAACTGCTCGGCATCACCTTCCGCGCGTTGCGCTACCGTCTGAAAAAATTGGGATTGGATTACTAAAAATCCACGTAGGTTGGGGTGAGCGAAGCGAACCCCAACAACACATCATTGTGCGTCTTCTCTAATAAAAATGCCCCTCATCACCCTCGAAAAAGTCTCCATCGCCTTCGGTCATCACGCCCTGCTCGACGCCGCCGATTTCACGCTCGACGTCAAAGAGCGCGTGTGCCTGATCGGCCGCAACGGCGCGGGAAAATCCACGCTCATGCAAATCCTGCGCGGCGCCATACTTCCCGATGACGGCGTGGTGCGGCGTCAAGCCGGCCTGCGCATCGCTTATCTCGCGCAAGATTTACCCTTGCAAGAAACCCGCACCGTATTCGACGCCGTCGCCGACGGCCTCGGCACGCTGGGCGCGCAACTGGCCGAGTATCACCATACCGCCCTGCTACTGCACGATGATCCTGATGGCGTTCATTTGCAACGCCTCTCCGCATTGCAGCACAGCCTGGAAGCGCAGGACGGCTGGCGCTTCCAGCAGCGCATCGAAACCACGCTGAGCCGCCTCGGATTGCCGGCGGACAAATTAGTCAGCGAACTCTCCGGCGGCTGGAAACGCCGCGTCGCCTTGGCACAAGCCTTGGTGGCCGAACCCGATCTGCTGTTGCTCGACGAGCCCACCAATCATCTCGACATCGAAGCGATACAGTGGCTGGAAGACATGCTGCTCAATAACTTCAACGGCGGCCTGTTGTTCATCACCCACGACCGCACGCTGCTGAAACATCTCGCCACGCGCATCGTCGAACTGGATCGCGGCCAACTCAGCTCCTGGCCCGGCGATTACGCGCGTTACCTGCAAAAGAAACAAGAGAATCTCGCCATCGAAGCCGAGCACGCCGCCAAGTTCGATAAAAAACTGGCGCAGGAGGAAGTGTGGATACGCCAAGGCGTCCAAGCGCGGCGCACGCGCAACGAAGGCCGCGTGCGCGCCCTGTACGCACTGCGCGCCGAGCGCGCCAAACGCCGCAATCAACTAGGCAACGTGCGCCTCGACATCGACAGCAGCGTAAGCTCCGGCAAACTGGTAATCGAAGCCGAGAACATCAGCCTGTCGTACAATGATGCGCCGCTCATCAAGGATTTTTCGCTGCGCATCCTGCGCGGCGACCGCATCGGATTAATCGGGCCGAACGGCGTGGGCAAAACCACGCTGCTCAAATTGCTGCTCGGCCAAATCGCGCCGCAAACGGGCAGCGTGCGCCACGGCACCAAATTACAAGTGGCCTACTTCGATCAACTGCGCGCGCATCTCGACCCCGAACGCTCGGTGATCGACAACATCGCCGGCGGCAACGACACCGTCACCATCAACGGCCGCTCGCGGCATCTCATGAGTTACTTACAAGATTTCCTGTTCGCTCCGGAACGCGCGCGCTCGCCGGTGAAATCCCTGTCGGGCGGCGAGTGCAACCGCCTGCTGCTGGCGCGCCTGTTCACGCAACCCGCCAACCTGCTGGTCATGGACGAACCCACCAATGACTTGGATATCGAAACGCTGGAACTGCTCGAAGAACTGCTAAGCGCCTACCAAGGCACGCTGTTGTTGGTGAGCCACGACCGCGCGTTTCTCGACAACGTCGTCACCAGCGTGCTGGTATTCGAAGGAGAAGGAAAAATCAACGAATACGTCGGCGGCTACGAAGACTGGCTGCGCCAGCGGCCCGCGCAACCGGCCACTCCGTCATCCCCCGCCAAACCCGCGCCGGAACCCCGAACACCATCCATCCCCAAGCGCAAACTCAACTACAAAGACCAACGCGAACTGGAAAATCTACCCGCGCACATCGAAAAACTGGAAGCGCAACAAGCAAAACTCACCACCGCGCTCGCGCAACCCGACTTCTACCAACGCGACCAACAAGGCTTCCTAACCGCCACCCAAGAACTGGAAACCCTCAGCGCTGCACTGCACAAAGCCTATGCCCGCTGGGATGAATTAGAATCACTCACGTAGGTTGGGGTGAGCAACGCGAACCCCAACATCGACTCTTCACCGCTCGCCAAATTTACCACTTTCATCAAGCCCCTCAACACCCCAATCTTTATTGATTAATCCCGCCGCGATATGCTGGTGAATGCTGGAATACGGCCAATCCGAAGCGCGCTGCACATGGCCGTGTTTCACCGGATTGTAATGGATATAATCCACGTGCCGAGCGTAGTCTTGCTCATCCCGAATAAGATGCTCCCAATAACGCCGTTGCCAAACGCCCCGATCGCCTTTGGATAACCGGCTCGCATTGCGCTGTTCATTGGGTGCGATATGCCGGGAAAAACCGGCTTTGATGAGCGTCCAACGGGTAGGGTAATCGCGATCATCCGCCGGCAATGTCCACAAAGCGTGTAAATGGTCGGACAATATCACTATTGCGTCAATGTGAAAGGGATGCCGCCGTTTGACCTCTTGGATCACCGCACGCAACACGTCAACGTAATCGAACAATAGCGTGCGGCTACGCTCCGCGAGATTGACCGTAAAGAAATACGTTCCTCCGGCTATATCGGCGCGTCGATATCGCATCGCTGATATTCCAGATGATTGTTTATTTGTTCGCCTCGTTGAATCGTTTTTGTTGGGGTTCGCTTCGCTTACCCCAACCTACGCGCTAGCGGCTTCTTCCCAAACATGGTAGCCCCAATGCAACTCCGAGAAATCATTCATCGAAAAAAGATCATTAAAGCGGAGTCTCTTACTTCCGCAAATAGCAAGAAATGTCTCCGCAGAGCAATAGTGGTAAAGCAAATCGTGATCGGTAGCTTTATATTCTCACTGAGTTAGCATGGATATTAGCATTCATTCATATGATAAGGATTCACATCCACCGCTTGCGGCGGAAATAAAGGAGCATGCCGATGATGATGGAGATGATGATGCCCCACACCATGAGATAGCCGTATTCCCAGCCCAGTTCGGGCATGTTTAATGGATGGGAGCGGTCGAAGTTCATGCCGTAGATGCTGGTGACGAATATCGGCGGGGTGAACAGTGTGGCGATGACGGTGAGCACGCGCATCACTTCGGTGAGGCGCACGTTGGTGTTGGAGAGGTGCACGTCGAGCAGGCTTGCGGCCATTTCGCGGTAGCTTTCCACCACGTCCATGGCTTGCACCGCGTGATCGGAGGAGTCGCGCAGGTATACGATCACATCGTGGCTGATCAGATCTTGCTCGTTGCGCATCAGGCGCACGATCACGTCGCGCTGCGGCCACAGTATGCGGCGCAGATGCACCAGTTGGCGACGCACGCCGTGTATGCGCGCCATGACTTGGCGATTGGGATTGCGCAGAATTTCGTCTTCCAATGCTTCCATGCGATTGCCGAACGCTTCCAGCGCCGGAAACGCGGAATCGATGATCAAATCGATGATGGAATAGGCGAGATAATCGGCGCTGAACAGCGGTGCGCCGCCCGTGCCGTTCGGCATACGGCGGCGCAGCGGTTCCAGCAGATCGGACCTGCTCGGCTGGAAAGTGATGACGCAGTTTTTTCTGAGAAACAGCGCAAATTGGGTGAATCTGGTTTGCTCTTGCGCGTATTCCATGTGTTGCAAAATAACGAACAACTGATCCGCGTAGGTTTCCACTTTAGGACGTTGGCCGAGACGCGTGACGTCTTCCAACGCAAGCGGATGCAATTCAAAAAGTTCACCGAGCCGCTCCAGCGCCTTGATGTCGCCCAAGCCGATCACGTGTACCCAACTTAATTCCGCGCCCCGCATAGCCGCGGCGAGTTCGCGGACATCGGCAAATTCCTGCGTCTCGGGTTTGGCGTCGCGGTAGCGAGTGAGCAGCACGCGCACCCGCTCGCCCTCTCCACGCGCCGGATGCAACGTGCCGGGCGCGGTGCCGGGCGGGTGATAGTCTTTCAGCAGTTCGGCCATGTGTAGTGTTCGTGCAAAGGCGAAGTCACCGGATTATTTTTGTTGGGGTTCCCCCGCACCTTGCAAATTGCTAAGCCCGTACATCACGCAACCGTGGCAAGCAAGGTGCGGAGTCACCCCAACCTACATATATTTTACTTCTGTGCGAGTTTTTCCTTGAGCAGCGCGTTCAACTGTGCCGGGTTGGCTTTGCCTTGCGTGGCCTTCATGACTTGGCCGACGAAGAAGCCGAACAGTTTGTCCTGACCATCTCGGTATTGCTGTAACTGCTGCGGGTGTTGCGCCATGACGGCATCGATGGCCTTTTCGATCGCGCCGGTGTCGGTGACTTGTTTCAAGCCCTTGGCCTCGATGATGGCGTCGGCCTCGCCTTCGCCATTCCACATGGCTTCGAACACTTGCTTGGCGATTTTGCCGGAGATGGTGTTGTCTTGAATGCGCAGCAACAGGCCGCCCAATTTTTTCGCGTCGAGCGGACTCGCTTCGATTTCCAGGCCGGCCTTGTTGAGCGCGCCGAGCAAGTCGCCCATCACCCAGTTGGCGGACAGCTTGGCCGCGCCGTTGGAGGCGCGCACCACGGCCTCGTAGTAGTCGGCCAGTTCGCGGCTGGCGGTGAGCACGCCGGCTTCGTAAGGTGAAAGTTGATAGTCGCGCATGAAGCGCTGCTTCTTCTCATCGGGCAATTCCGGCAGCGTGCGCCGCACTTGCTCGACGAATTCCGCGCTCAACTCCAGCGGCAGCAGATCGGGATCAGGGAAGTAGCGGTAATCGTTGGCCTCTTCCTTGGAGCGCATGGGGCGCGTTTCGTCTTTGTCGGCGTCGTACAGGCGCGTTTCCTGCACCACCGTGCCGCCGGATTCCAGCAATTCGATCTGGCGTTCGACTTCGTAATTGATAGCCTTCTCGACGAAGCGGAACGAGTTGATGTTTTTCAGCTCCGCGCGCGTGCCGAATTTTTGCTGGCCCTTGGGGCGCACCGACACGTTGGCGTCGCAGCGGAACGAGCCTTCCTGCATATTGCCGTCACAGATTTCCAAGTAGCGCACCAGGGCATGGATTTTTTTCATATAGGCTACCGCTTCCTTGGCGGAGCGCATGTCCGGCTCGGAGACGATTTCCAGCAGCGGCGTGCCGGCGCGATTGAGGTCGATGCCGCTCATGCCGTGAAAATCCTCGTGCAGCGATTTGCCGGCGTCTTCCTCCAAATGCGCGCGCGTGACGCCGATAGTTTTGACGGCGCCGTCGTCGAGTTCGATGTCGATGCGGCCCTTGGCGACCACCGGCAATTCGTATTGGCTGATTTGATAACCCTTGGGCAAATCGGGATAGAAATAATTCTTGCGCGCGAATACGGAATACGGCGCGATGGCGGCGTGCACCGCCAAGCCGAATTTCACCGCCATGCGCACGGCTTCTTCGTTGAGCACCGGCAGCACACCGGGCAAGCCCAGGTCAACCGCGCACGCCTGCGTGTTCGGCTCGGCCCCATAAGCGGTCGGCGCGCCGGAAAAGATTTTGCTTTTCGTGGCAAGCTGGGCATGAATTTCCAAGCCGATGACTGTTTCCCATTCCATACCTAATTCCTAATGTCTCACGCAAATATGTAACACGGTTCCGTTATTCGTTGGGGTTCATTTCATTCACCCCAATCTACGCAACTGATTTATTCAAAACCAGCGGGCGCGCGCGTATGCCAATCGGTGACTTTTTGGTATTGATGCGCGACGTTTAACAGGCGCGCTTCGTCGAAATAGTTCCCGATGACTTGCAGGCCCACCGGGCGCTTGCCGACGAAGCCCGCCGGGATGGACATGCCGGGCAGGCCGGCGAGATTCACGGCGATGGTGTAGATGTCGGACAGATACATAGTGACGGGGTCGTCGACCTTTTCGCCGAGGTTGAACGCCACGGTGGGCGAGGCCGGGCCCATGATGACGTCCACGTCCGCGAAGGCGCGCTTGAAGTCGTCGGTGATAAGGCGACGCACTTGCTGGGCCTTGAGGTAGTAGGCATCGTAGTAACCGGCGGACAGCGCGTAAGTGCCGATCATGATGCGGCGCTTGACCTCGGCGCCGAAGCCTTCGCTGCGCGAGCGCTTGTACAAGTCTTCGATATCCTTGGGATCGGCGCAGCGGTAGCCGAAGCGCACGCCGTCGAAGCGCGACAAGTTCGACGAGCACTCGGCGGGCGCGATGACGTAATACACCGGCACGGCGAGATGGGTGTTGGGCAGACTGATTTCCTTGAGCACCGCGCCGAGTTTTTGATAGGCCTTGACGGCGGCGTCGACGGCCTGGGCGACCTGACCGTCCAAACCCTCGCCGAAATATTCCTTGGGCAAGCCGATTCTAAGGCCGGCGAGCGGCGCGTCGAGCGTGGCCGCGTAATCGGGCACGGCGCGTTCGACGCTGGTGGAGTCGCGCGCGTCGAATCCGGCCATCGCCTGCAGAAGCAGCGCGCAATCTTCCGCGGTGCGCGCCATCGGCCCGCCTTGGTCGAGGCTGGAAGCGAAGGCGATCATGCCATAGCGTGACACGCGCCCATACGTGGGCTTCAGGCCGGTGAGGTTGCACAACGCGGCGGGCTGGCGGATGGAGCCGCCGGTGTCGGTGCCGGTGGCGGCGGGCGCAAGGCGCGCGGCCACCGCCGCCGCCGAACCGCCGCTCGATCCACCCGGCACGGCGTTCATGTCCCACGGGTTTTTCACCGGGCCGTAGAAACTGGTTTCATTACTCGACCCCATGGCGAATTCGTCCATGTTGGTCTTGCCCAGCATGACCATACCGGCCTGGTTGAAGCGTTCGATCACGGTGGCATTGTAGGGCGCGATGAAGTTGTCGAGCATACGCGAGCCGCAACTGGTCTTGACGCCGTCGGTGCAAAAAATATCCTTCTGCGCGATGGGGATGCCGGTGAGCGGCCCGGCGCGGCCCGCGGCGAGCGCCGCGTCCGCCGCGCGTGCCTGCTCCAGCGCTTGCTCCGCGGTGACGGTGATGTAGCAATTCAGCGCGCCGTTGTGGCGCTCGATGCGCGCCAAATAGGCGCGCGTGAGTTCCGCGCTGGAAAATTCGCGCTTGTGCAGGGCGCGGGAAAGTTCGGCTAGGGTTTTGGTGTGCATATGTTTAGTAATGAGTAAGAAGTGAGGGGTAAGGAGTAAATAGCATACCCCTCACTCCTTACGCCTCACTCCTAACTGGTTTATTCAATCACCTTAGGCACCAGATACAGCCCCGCCGCCGCTTGCGGCGCCAGGCTCAGGAATTTATCGCGCTGGTTAGTTTCAGTGACGACGTCAGGGCGCAGGCGCGCGGCCATCTCCAGGGGATGGGCCATGGGTTTGACGCCGCCGGTATCAACGGCCTGAAGCTGCGCCACCAGGTCGATGATGTTGGACAGGTTGCGCGTATAGACGGGAATATCCGCGGGATCAATGGCGAGGCGCGCCAAATGGGCGATTTTTTCCACCTCGGAGGCTTGCAGGGACATGGGGCTCCTAATAATGACAAGTCACTTAAAATGTGCAAGTTATCATATTAAGCCGCTTGCCCAAAAGCCCCCGCATTGATACAGTGTGAACCTTTATTACTATTAGGATAGGCGTGTGTGATGTTTGGACGTTTCCGGGGGCTGTTTTCCAACGATCTTTCCATTGACCTGGGCACTGCCAATACACTGATCTATGTACGGGGTCAGGGCATCGTGCTCAACGAACCGTCGGTTGTCGCGATCCGTCTGGAACGCGGGCCGGGCGGACCCAAGACCATCGAGGCGGTCGGCCTGGAGGCCAAGCGTATGCTCGGCCGCACGCCGGGCAATATCAGCGCCATTCGCCCGCTGAAGGACGGCGTGATCGCCGACTTCACGGTCACCGAAAAAATGTTGCAGCACTTTATCCATAAGGTGCACAAAAACAAGTTCTTCCGCCCCAGCCCGCGCGTGCTGGTGAGCGTGCCGTGCGGCTCCACGCAGGTGGAACGCCGCGCCATCAAGGAGTCCGCCGCCGGCGCCGGGGCGCGCGAGGTGTTTCTGATTGAGGAACCCATGGCGGCGGCCATCGGCGCGGGCATGCCCATCGACGAGGCGAGCGGTTCCATGGTGCTGGACATCGGCGGCGGCACCTCCGAGGTGGCGGTGATTTCGCTGTCCGGCGTGGTGTATTCGGCGTCGGTGCGCATCGGCGGCGACCGCTTCGACGAGGCCATCGTCAACTACGTGCGGCGCAACTACGGTAGCCTGATCGGCGAGTCCACCGCGGAAAAAATCAAGCACGAGATCGGCTCGGCGTTCCCCGGCAACGAGGTGCGCGAGATCGAGGTATGGGGGCGCAACCAGGCCGAGGGCGTGCCGCGCAGCTTCACGCTGAACAGCAACGAAATTCTGGAAGCCTTGCAGGAGCCGCTATCCGGCATAGTGAGCGCGGTGCGCACGGCGCTCGAACAAACCCCGCCGGAACTCGGCGCGGATGTGGCCGAGCGCGGCATGGTGCTCACCGGCGGCGGCGCGCTGCTGCGCGATTTGGACAAACTGCTGATGGAAGAAACCGGTCTGCCGGTGGTCATCGCCGACGATCCGCTCACCTGCGTGGCGCGCGGCGGCGGCATGGCGCTGGAGATGCTCGACCAGCGCGGTCGCGACGTGTTGGTGTTGGAGTAAGCCGTTACCAAAGCTTCACTTCAGTCGATCGGGAGCAAAGGCAACGGCGGAGGGGAACGGTATTACGGTATTTGCTTATAGCAGCTTGTTTCTACTGCGCGATACACGCTTGAGATGAACACGACGTACTCCTCGGGCGCGATGAAGCCCCTGTTCATACGCGGGCCTTCATTAGTTCTCCGTTTCCTGTTTTTCGCCGTTATCTCGTTGATTCTGATGACCGTCGATCACCGCCAGAATTATCTGGACGGCGTGCGTGGCGTTCTGTCCGTGGTGATTTATCCGTTGCAGTATGCGGTCAACATCCCCTTCCTCACCTACCGGTGGCTCGACGAAAGCCTCTCCACCCGCACCGCGCTGTCCAAGGAAAACACCATGCTGCGCGAGCAAAACCGGCTGCTCGAGGCGCAGTTGCAGAAATTCGCCGCCTTGGAAACCGAGAATATGCGCTTGCGCGAATTGCTGCAATCGTCCAAGAAAGTCGGCGAACGGATGCTAATCGCGGAATTGTTGGACGTGGACGTCGACCCGTTCCGGCATAAGATTGCCTTGAACAAGGGCGCGCGTCACGGTGTCGTGCCCGGCCAGCCGCTGCTCGATTCCACGGGCATTATAGGGCAAGTGTTTCACGTCGGGCCGCTCAGCAGCACGGCGCTGCTCATCACCGATCCCAGCCATGCGCTGCCCGTGCAGGTCAACCGCAACGGCCTGCGCGCGCTGGTGATCGGCACCGGCTCGTTCAGCCGTCTGGACGTGCCGTACATTTCCAAGAGCGCCGACGTGCAAGTGGGCGATTTATTGATCAGTTCCGGATTGGGCGGGCGCTTTCCGCCCGATTATCCGGTGGCCACGGTGACCGCGGTGGAACGCGATCCCGGCCAGCCGTTCGCCAAGATCAGCGCCGCGCCCACCGCGCGTCTGGAACGCAGCCGCGAGGTGTTGCTGGTATGGCCGGAAAATTCATCATCGCGCGCCGCGCCGACGCCCGCCGACGCCGAAGCGCCCAAGTCGGCGGCGCCCGTTTCTGCGCAACCGGGTATCAGCTTTACGCCGATGTCCGTCGACGCTCTCTCCGAAGAAGTCGAATAACGTGCGCCGGAACTCCACACGCCAGAGCGGCTGGATGATCCTGCTGAGTTTCGTGGCGGCCTTCGCGCTGACGCTGCTGCCGCTGCCGCAGTGGGCGCAGGCGTTACGCCCGGAGTGGGTGGCGCTGGTGCTGATTTACTGGTGCACGACCGCGCCGCAGCGCGTCGGCGTGGGCGTCGGCTGGAGCGCGGGACTGCTGCTCGACGTGACGCGGGACGCCCTGCTTGGCCAATATGCGCTGAGTTTCGCGGTGGTGGCCTATCTCGCCGTCAAGCTGCACCAGCACATGCGCGCCCTGCCGCTGGCGCAGCAGGCGCCGCTGGTGCTGGCGCTGATCGTCGCCGCGCAAGCACTGGTGCTGCTGATCAAGGGCGTTACCGGACAACCGGTGTGGGGCATCGGTTATTGGCTGCCGACCCTATCCAGCGCGCTGCTGTGGCCCGCCGTGGTGGTAGCTCTGCGTGGCATGCATCAACGTTATGCCGCTCTCAAATAGCGGCTTGGAATAAGCGGCGTGTAATCATGGATCCGCGCATCACCGCCAAGGATCAGATTCGCGATACGCTGCGCGAGACGCGCCTGCACCGGCAGCGCCTGCTGGCCGCTTTGCTGTTGACCATGGTGCTGATCGTGGCGCTGATCGCGCGGCTCGTGTATTTGCAGGTAATCAGCAATGAGCGTTTTACGACGCTGTCACAGGACAACCGCATCAGCATCGTGGCGCTACCGCCGGCGCGCGGGCTGATTTACGACCGCAACGGCGTGCTGCTCGCGCAAAACCTGCCGTCGTTCAGTCTGGAAATCGTGCCGGAGCAAGTGCCGAACCTCAACAAGACGCTCGCCGCGCTGCGCGAGATCATCCCCATCAGCGACACCGACCTCAAACGCTTCCGCAAAATGCTCAAGCAGAAGCGCACCAGCAACGGCGTGCCGCTGCGCCTGCGCTTGAGCGAGGAAGAAGTGGCGGCGTTCGCCGTGAACCGTCCGCGCTTTCCCGGCGTGGACGTAGCGGCGAGCGTGGCGCGCCACTACCCGCTGGGCGCGCTGGCCGTGCACGCGATCGGCTACGTAGGACGCATCAGCGAGGACGAATTGGCCAAACTCGACGCCACCGATTACAGCGGCACCACGCACATCGGCAAGACCGGTGTGGAAAAATCCTACGAGGAACTGCTGCACGGCACGGTCGGCGTCGAGCAAGTGGAAACCAACGCGCAAGGCCGCCGCCTGCGTATCTTGAAACGCACGCCGCCGCGCGCCGGCCAAAATCTTTATCTCAACCTCGACATACGCTTGCAGATATTGGCGGAGTCGTTGCTCGGCGAAAATCGCGGCGCGGTGGCGGCCATCGACCCCAAGACCGGCGGCGTACTGACTCTGGCGAGTATGCCCGGCTACGACCCCAATCCATTTGTGAACGGTATCGACGTCGACACTTATAAAACACTGTCCACGCACATCGACCGGCCGCTATACAACCGCGCGCTGCGCGGACTCTATCCGCCCGGTTCCACAGTCAAGCCGTTCATCGGCTTGGGCGGTCTGGAGATGAACCAGGTTACGCCGTCGGACAGTAAATTTTGCCCGGGCTTTTTCACGCTCAGCGGCCACAATCACCGCTATCGCGATTGGAAAAAAAGCGGCCACGGCGCAGTCGATCTGGAGCGCGCCATCGTGGAATCCTGCGACGTGTATTTTTACAATCTGGCGCAGGCGCTCGGCATCGATCGCCTGCACGATTTCATGAGCCGCTTCGGCTTCGGCGCGAAAACCGGCATCGACGTGGACGGCGAACTGGCCGGTGTGATGCCGTCGCGCGACTGGAAGCGCCGCTCCTACAATCAGCCGTGGTTTCCCGGCGAGACGCTGATCGTCGGCATCGGCCAGGGCTACACGCTGGTCACGCCGCTGCAACTCGCCGAGGCCACCGCCGCGCTCGCCAATCGCGGGCAACGCTTCGCGCCGCGCATGGCATACGGCGCGCAAGACCCGATCAGCCAAAAACTTACGCCGCTTCCGCTCGCACCGGGCCAGGCCGTCCCCATTGTGCAGAGCGCCAACTGGCGACGCGTGATCGACGCCATGGTCAAGGTGGTGCACGGCGATCGCGGCACCGCGCGCGGCATCGGCCGCGACATCGGCTACACCATCGCCGGCAAGACCGGCACCGCGCAGGTGTTCAGCATCAAGCAAAACGAAAAATACGACGAGGCCACCGTCGCGGAACGGCTGCGCGATCACGCCTGGTTTATCGCCTTCGCGCCCGCCGACGATCCACGCATCGCCATGGCGGTGCTGGTGGAAAACGGCAGCCACGGCGCCACCGCCGCCGCGCCCATCGCGCGCAAACTGATGGACCGCTACTTCGCCGACCACCCCTTGCCGCAAACCGCGGCGCAGCAGGCCGCCAACCCATGACTTTCTCGGAACGCCTACACGTCGACATCCCTCTGCTCGGCGGCCTGCTGCTGGTGTCGCTGCTGAGCTTCGTCATTCTCTACAGCGCCGGCGGCCAGCACCCCGATCTGCTCACGCGCCACGCGCTGCGCCTGCTGCTCGGCTTCACCGTTATGCTGACGCTCGCGCAAATCCCGCCGCGCTACTTCGCGCTGTGGGCGCCGTGGCTGTTCGGCGGCGGCCTGCTGCTGCTGGTCGCGGTGCTGCTGGTAGGCGACACCAGCAAGGGCGCACAGCGCTGGCTGGATCTCAAGCTGTTCCGATTTCAGCCGTCGGAGATCATGAAGCTCGCCGTGCCGATGATGACGGCCTGGTATTTGAGCACCCGGCGTCTGCCGCCGAGCATCCCGCATCTTCTGTTGGCCACGCTGATGATCCTGATACCCATCGGGCTCATCGCCAAACAGCCCGACCTCGGCACCGCTCTGCTGGTGGCCAGCAGCGGCGCGTTCGTGATTCTGATGGCCGGCATAAGCTGGCGACTGGTGGGCGCAAGCCTGGCCGGACTCGCTCTGCTCGCGCCGCTGGTGTGGCATTTTCTGCACGATTATCAGCGCCAACGCATACTCACCTTCGTGGACCCGCAGAACGATCCGCTCGGCACCGGCTACCACATCATTCAATCCACCATCGCCATCGGCTCGGGCGGCGTGTTCGGCAAGGGCTGGCTGAACGGCACGCAATCGTATTTGGATTTCATACCGGAGCGCACCACCGACTTCATCTTCGCGGTATACGGCGAGGAATTCGGCCTGATCGGCGCACTGTTGCTACTCGCGCTTTATTTATTCATCGTGCTGCGCGGCTTGTATATTTCCTGGCATGTGCGCGATGCGTTCGCGCGCCTGTTGAGCGGCAGTCTGACGCTGACTTTTTTCATTTATGTATTCGTCAACATCGGCATGGTCACCGGGCTGATGCCGGTGGTGGGCGTGCCGCTGCCGCTCATCAGCTACGGCGGCACGTCGCTGGTGACACTGATGGCGGCTTTCGGTATCCTCATGTCCATCCATATGCACCGTACACCGTCACCGACGCAAGGATCCCCGTGAACAAGCATTTTCATGCCGCGCTACTGCTCGCGGTCTGTTTGACATCCTCCACCTTCGCCGCCATCGACCGCCCGGAGCTGCGCGACTTTATTAACGAGATGACGGCCCGGCACGGCTTCAGCGACACGGATCTGACCGCGCTGTTTGCGCAAGCCAACGCGCGTCCGGACATCATCGAGGCGATCAGCCGGCCCGCGGAAGCCAAGCCCTGGTACGAATACCGCCCGATTTTCGTGAACGAAGCGCGCGTCGAGGGCGGCGTGCAATTCTGGAATCAACACGCCGAAGTGCTGGCGCGCGCGCAAAATACCTACGGCGTACCACCGGAGATCATCACCGCCATCATCGGCGTGGAAACGCGCTACGGAAAAATCACCGGTTCCTATCGCGTGCTGGACGCGCTCGCCACGCTGGCCTTCGATTACCCGCCGCGCGCCGATTTCTTCCGCGGCGAATTGGAAAATTATCTGCTGCTCACGCGCGAAGAACAGCTCGATCCGTTGGCGCTCAAGGGCTCCTACGCCGGCGCCATGGGCTGGGGGCAATTCATCCCCAGCAGCTACCGGCGCTACGCAGTGGACTTCAATGACGATGGACGGCGCGACTTGTGGAACGACATCGACGACATCATCGGCAGCGTGGCGAATTATTTCCACGAGCACGGCTGGCAACCGGGCAAACCGGTCGCCGTGCCCGCGCAAGTCAACGGCGACCGCTACGGCGAACTGCTCGCCAACGGCTTGAAGCCGGAATTCAGCCTACAACATCTGAAGGAATCCGGCATCAGCGTCAGCGGGGATGCCTTGCGCGACGATCAACTCGGCGCGCTGCTGGAATTTGAAACCGAGGTAGGAACGGAATACTGGGTGGGACTGGAAAACTTTTACGTGATTACCCGTTATAATCGCAGCCCCTTATACGCCATGGCGGTGTATCAATTATCGCAGGCGATAAAAGAAAGTTACAAGTAATCAAGTATCAAGTGATGATAATGTGATAAAAAAAATTTTAACTAAGGAGCGGGTTTCACGCTACGCTATCCATGCTTCGCGCGAAACACGGCCCCGCTCCAGGCGGGGCGTTCGGTGGCGGGGCACGCCGCCTCACCTTGTCACTTATTACTTGTTACTTGTAACTATGTTTTTACAAGGCTGCGGCGGCTTGCCGCGCACGGCCGACATTCCGGGCGGAGGTATTATCGGCGGCGACCGGGACGGCGCGCCCGCCCAGCCCATCGACGTATCCACCATCCCCGAACCCGTGCCGCGCGTCGAGCCGCTCGCCAAGTACGGTAACCCACCTTCTTATACGGTCTACGGCAAGCGCTACGTCACGGTTAAAAGCAGCGCGGGCTATGTGGAGCGCGGCATCGCCTCGTGGTACGGCACCAAATTCCATGGCCGCCGCACCTCCAGCGGCGAACCCTACGACCTCTACGCCTTCACCGCCGCGCACAAGACGTTGCCGCTGCCCACGTACGTGCAAGTCACCAATCTGCGCAACGGGCGCACCATCGTCGTGCGCGTGAACGACCGCGGCCCGTTTCACGAGAATCGCTTGATCGATTTATCCTACGCCGCCGCCAGCCGGCTCGGCATCCTGCCTACCGGCACCGGCCTGGTCGAAGTGCGCTCCATCGACCCGCGCGACAATCCACCCGCCACGCTGTTGGCCGACACCGGTGCTGCGCAACCGCCGCCCGCCGCCCCGTCCAACGTCTCCGTGCAAGTCCAAGCAGTGCAGAACGCGCATGAACCGAGTTTATACCTCCAGGTCGGCGCTTTCGCCAGTCGCGAAAACGCCGAGCGTCTGCGCCAACGCCTAGCGGTGAACTTTGCTTCCGTGACAAAAATCGTCCAGGCCACGCTTAACCAAGCGGCCGTGTATCGCGTGCGTCTCGGCCCGCTGAAGGACGTCGACGAAGCCGACCGCATCGCCGCAAGCATCATGCGCCTCGGCCTGGAAGCGCCGCACGTAGTCATTGATTAATACGCGCGCGGCCACTATGATAGCGTCGCTACGATGTTACAAGTCCTTAATTTCCAAAAAATCCAACGCAAAAACGCCGAAAAACAGTTTCAAGTAACAAGTGACAAGTTACAAGAAAAGGCATAGAGATTGATTTTTATCTTGTCACTTGCAACTCGTTACTTTATTTGCGTCTTTGCGTTGGATTTTTTAGCAACGGCTATTCAGCACTAAGGTTGTTCATCGCCATGAAACATCATTTCTTTGCTGTACTTCTCGCGTTCTGTGTAGCCAACGCGCACGCCGCCGCGGACGCGCCGCAGTCCGCCCCTCCCAAGGCCACCGCGCCGGTTGCCGCGGCGCCGCAGCAGCCGACGCCACCGCCGCCCACCAGCACGGCGCGCGCTTATTTATTGCAAGATTTTTACAGCGGCGAGGTGCTGGCCGAATCCAACGCCGACGTGCGCATGGAACCGGCGAGCCTGACCAAGCTCATGACCGCCTACGCGGTGTTCAAGGCGCTAGGCGCCGGCAAGATGCAGCTCGCCGACAAGATCACGGTCAGCGAAAAGGCGTGGCGCACCGGCGGCTCGCGCAGTTTTGTGCAAGTCGGCACGCAAGTCAGCGTGGAGGACTTGCTCAAGGGCATGATCGTGCAATCCGGCAACGACGCGACCGTCGCACTGGCCGAGCACGTGGCGGGCAGCGAGGAAGGCTTTGCCGCGTTGATGAATCAATACGCCAAGGAACTCGGCATGGAACACAGCCACTTCACCAACAGCACCGGCCTGCCCGACCCGGAGCTGTATATCACCGCGCGCGACATGGGCAAACTGGCGCGCGCCATGATCCGCGAATTTCCGGAATACTATAAGTGGTACTCGCTGAAGGAATTCGCCTACAACGGCATCAAGCAATACAACCGTAATAAATTATTGTGGCGCGACGGCAACGTGGACGGCATAAAAACCGGCCACACCGAATCGGCGGGCTACTGTTTGGTCGCCTCGGCGCAGCGCGACGGTATGCGCCTCATCTCCGTGGTGCTCGGCACCAAGAGTGAAAATGTGCGCGCCGACGAAAGCCAGGCGCTGCTCAACTACGGCTTCCGCACCTACGAAACGCAGCGCCTGTACGCCGCCGCGACACCGCTGTCCACAGTGCGCGTGTGGAAGGGCGCGAGCCCGAGCCTGGCGCTCGGCATCGGCGAAGACTTGTACATTACCGTGCCGCGCGGCCAGTACCAAAATCTCAAGGCCGCCATGGAAATCGAAAAATCGGTGATCGCGCCGGCGCGCAAGGGCGCCACGCACGGCGTCGTGAAGATCAGCCTGAACGACAAGGTGCTGCTCACGCGCCCGCTGATCGCGCTGCAAGACGTGGCGCAAGGCAGTTGGTGGCGGCGCTTAATCGATACGATCAAGTTGTGGTTTAGTTAACGGTGATGGGTAATGAGTAAACGGTAATGAGTAAAACATCACCCATCACTCATTACTCATCACCCGTTGCTTATCACCATAAATCATGTCTCCAATAGTTTATCTCAACGGCAAATTCCTACCGCTCGACCAAGCCCGCGTGCCGGTGCTGGATCGCGGCTTTATTTTCGGTGACGGCGTGTACGAAGTCATTCCCGTCTATGGCGGGCGCTTGTTTCGCCTCGCGCAGCACTTGCAGCGCCTCGATCAAAGCCTCGCGGGCATTCGCCTGACCAATCCGCTCACGCACGCGCAATGGCAAGACGTGCTGGCTGAATTAGTGCGGTGCAATACCGATGCCGGAAATCCCGACCAGTCCATTTATTTGCAAATCACGCGCGGCGCCGCCAAGCGCGACTTCGGATTGCCCAAGGATTTACAGCCCACGGTGTTCGCCATGAGCAATCCCATGCCGGCGCCTGCCGCGCAGGCCGCGCAAGGCGTCGCCGCCATCACGCGCCCGGACATCCGCTGGCAGTATTGCCACATCAAGGCCATCACGCTGCTGGCCGCCAATCTGTTGCGCCAGGAGGCGCTGGACCAAGGCGCGGTCGAGGCGATCTTGATCCGCGACGGCGAAGTGACCGAGGGCGCGGCGAGTAACGTGTTCATCGTGAAAAACAACGTCCTCATCACGCCGCCCACCGGCCCGAAACTGCTGCCCGGCATTACGCGCGATCTCATCGTGGAACTCGCCGCGGCGCACGGCATCGCCTGCGAAGAACGCACGATCACCGAACAAGAACTGCGCGATGCCGATGAAGTGTGGCTCACCAGCTCCACCAAGGAAATTCTGCCGGTGACGCGGCTCGACGGCCGACCCGTCGCGCAAGGCACGCCGGGGCCGATGTGGCAGCGCATGATTGCACTCTATCAGGATTACAAGCGCACTTTACGTGACGCAAACGTCTAATCTTATTATTCGCGCGTTGGGACTGCGCGATTACCAAAGCACATGGGAAGCCATGCAGTCCTTCACCGCGGCGCGCACTCCCGCCACGCCCGACGAACTGTGGCTGCTCGAACACCCGTCGGTCTATACGCTCGGCCTCAACGCCAAACCCGAACACCTGCACGATCCCGGCGACATTCCGGTAATCCACGTCGATCGCGGCGGACAAGTCACCCATCACGGCCCCGGTCAGCTCGTCGCGTACACGCTGCTCGATTTGCAACGCCGTGGCTGGGGCGTGCGGCGCTTGGTCAGCGCCTTGGAACAAGCGGTCATCGACCTGCTGGCCGAATTCGACATTCCCGCCGAGGCGCGCCGCGATGCGCCCGGCGTCTACGTGCGCGGCGCGAAAATCGCCGCCGTGGGTCTGCGCGTGCGCCACGGGTGTTGCTATCACGGCCTGAGCTTCAACGTGGCCATGGACTTGGAACCTTTCCGGCGCATGAATCCCTGCGGCTATGCGGGGTTGGCCGTCACGCAATTTTCCGACCTGGGCGGCCCGGCGGATATGCGGCAAGCCGGCGCGCTGCTCGGCGCGCGGCTGGTGCGTCAGTTAGGTTATAATACAGTACAACACGTTCAGGACACGTAACCGTGGAACAACCACCACTCGCCAAGGGCGCCTCCAAAGTCGCGCGCATCCCGGTCAAGGTCGAGCCGACCACCGCGCTGCAACGCAAGCCCGCGTGGATACGCGCCAAGTCGCCGAATAGCCCGGAAGTGATGCGTCTAAAGAGCGTGCTGCGCGCGCACAACTTGCACACCGTGTGCGAAGAAGCGTCGTGCCCGAACCTGGGCGAGTGCTTCGGCCATGGTACGGCGACGTTCATGATCATGGGCCGGCTGTGCACGCGCCGTTGCCCGTTTTGCGACGTGGCGCACGGCCGTCCCGACCCGCTGGACGCCGATGAACCGGAAAATCTCGCGCGCGTCATTAAAGACATGCGCCTGAATTACGTGGTCATCACCTCGGTGGACCGCGACGATCTGCGCGACGGCGGCGCGGCGCATTTCACGGCCTGTATCGAAGCGGTGCGCCGTCACAGTCCGCACACCAAAATCGAAATCCTCACACCCGACTTTCGCGGACGCATGGACGTCGCGCTGGAGTTGCTGCACCGCGCGCCGCCCGACGTGTTCAATCACAATCTGGAGACCGTGCCGCGTCTCTACAAGCAAGCGCGCCCCGGCTCCGATTATCAATGGTCGTTGCAATTACTCCAGCGCTTCAAGACCACGCACCCGCGCATCCCCACCAAATCGGGACTGATGCTCGGCCTGGGGGAAACCAGCGCGGAAATCGAACAGGTGATGCGCGACCTGCGCGCGCACGACGTGGACATGCTGACGCTCGGCCAATACCTGCAACCGAGCCGCCATCACCTGCCGGTGGCGCGCTTCGTCGCGCCGCAAGAATTCGAGCGCCTCGCCGCCGTGGGAATGCAAATGGGCTTCAGCAACGTCGCCAGCGGCCCGATGGTGCGTTCGTCATATCACGCCGATCAACAGGCGGCGGGCGAAAAAATCGCTTAACCGAAAAATAAGTACGTCGCCAATATCGCCACGGTAATCCCCGCCGCGTCGGCAATCAGCGCGCACGTCACCGCGTGACGCGCGCGGCGTATGCCCACCGCGCCGAAATACACCGCCAGCACGTAAAACGTGGTTTCAGTGCTGCCCTGGATCACCGAGGCGAGCCGCCCGGCGAACGAGTCCGCGCCGTAGGTGTGCATAGTTTCCACCATCATGGCGCGCGCGCCGCTGCCGGACAGCGGCTTCATGAACGCGGTCGGCAAACCTTCGATGAAGCGGCTATCCATTCCCAATCCATGCACCAGCCAGCGTATGCCGCCGAGCAGCATGTCCAGCGCGCCGCTGGCGCGGAACACGGCAATCGCCACCAACATGGCCACCAAATAGGGAATGATACTCACCGCAATGTTAAAGCCGTCCTTGGCGCCTTCGATGAAGGCTTCATAGACGTTCACTCTCTTGCGCGCCGCGCCGGCGATGAACACAACGATCAGCGCGAACAGCAAAAAATTGCTCACGATGCTCGACTGGCGCAGCATCGCCTCGTGCGGCAATTGCATGAAATAAAACACCACGCCCGCCACCGCCGCCGTGATCGCGCCGAGATAGCCGAGCACCACGCGGTCGATGAGATTGATTTTTTGCGCGACGGCGGTAGCGATCAGGCCGGCCATGGTCGAGGCGTAGGTGGCGATGAGGATGGGGATGAACACGTCGGTGGGATCGGCGGCGCCCTGCTGGGCGCGATAAGTGAAAATCGTAATCGGAAAAATCGTCACCGAGGAGGCGTTGATCACCAAAAATAAAATCTGCGCGTTGCTGGCGGTGTCCTGGGACGGATTCAGCTCCTGCAACTCACGCATGGCCTTGAGCCCCATGGGCGTGGCGGCGTTGTCCAAGCCCAGCATGTTGGCCGACATGTTCATAGTGATGGAACCGAGCGCCGGATGCTGCGCGGGCACGTCGGGAAACAGCCGCCGGAACAGCGGCGTGAGGAAACGCGTGAGCAAATGTAAAAATCCGCCGCGCTCGCCGATGCGCATGACGCCCAGCCACAGCGTCATCACGCCGGTGAGGCCGAGCGCGATCTCGAAGGCGGTCTTGGCGGTGCTGAAGGTGGCGCCCATCATGTCAGCGAACACGTGCGCCTCGCCGAAGAAAATCGTCTTGACCAGCGCCAAAGCGAAGGCGGCCAGAAAAAAACCCATCCAAATCGCGTTTAGCAAAGCGTCCCCCTTGAGAATCAGCTTTAGCAGCGCTAAGTTAACCGTATGTCAGCGCGTACACAACCGCCTTATGCCTTGGATTACGCCACCTTGCTGCGCGAAGTGCGCATCGACACCTTCCGCGCCAGCGGACCCGGCGGCCAACACGTGCAGAAAACCAGTTCCGCGGTGCGCCTCACCCACCCGCCCTCCGGCGTGGTGGTGATCGCGCAAGACACGCCCTCGCAGTTACGCAACCGCGCACTGGCCTTCGAGCGGCTCATCGAAAAGCTGCGCGCCCTCAACCGCGTGCCGAAAAAACGCCGCGCCACGCGCCCTACCGCGGCCTCCAAAAAGAAACGTCTGGCCGGCAAAAAACTGCGTGCCGCCACCAAACTTACGCGCCGCAGGGTAAACCACAAGGAAATGGATGAGTGATTGGTGCCGGTGAGGGGAATCGAACCTCTGACCTACTGATTACGAATCAGTTGCTCTACCGACTGAGCTACACCGGCTTGGATAAACTTGAAGTGGTATCATCCCTGACGTAACAGCAGCGACCTTCCACGCACCCACCGACACATCCTGTGCCGGCCTTCGCCGCTGCGCGGTTCAGCCGACTGCGCCGCATCGGCGCAGAAAGGAGGGGCGCTGAACGCGCCGATTATACAGGGTGAACTCGATTGTTGCTGGACTAAACGCGACGATCTAGCCTTCCGTGGGGGCAGAGGGATCAGCCGCTATTGCGCACGCGGATGATAACGTCCACGCCCGCGGGCTCGGTGCCTTCGGGCAAGGTGGGCAGTTCGCCCAACGACACGCGCTCGCACTCGATGTCCATGAGCGTGCCGGTATCGACGTTATAAAAATGATGGTGATTGCACGTGTTCGAGTCGTAAAACACCTTGGACGGATCGACAATTACCTCGCGGATCAGCCCGTGCTCGGCGAATAGCCCCAAGGTATTGTAAACGGTCGCCTTCGAGGCCACCGGCTTGTCCTGATTGACGATGCTCAGAATTTGCTCGGCGGACAAGTGTTGCGGCTTGGCGAACAGAATCTGGGCGATTTCCGTGCGCTGGTGCGTGGGCGTGATGCCGTGCGCGCGCAGCAGCTCCGCCATGTCGACGTTATGCGGAAACTCGCTATGCTGGTGATCTTTTTTCATACGCTAAAGTATATAACGGAGAATTAGACGGAGTCCAGCACCTCGGCGATGGAAAAATACATGTATAATCAATAGCCTGTTCGTCAGCACGGCAAATAAGGAGCGGGATCGTGAATAGGCGGCCGCCCCAGCAGTTCATCCGCCAAAAGGCGCGCGGAAGCCGGCCCCGCCGCCAGGCCGTTGCGAAAATGCCCCGTATTCAAATACAGATTCCGCACGCCCGGATGCTCGCCGATAAACGGCACACCCGTCGGCGAACCCGGACGCAATCCCGACCAGTGGCGCTCGATCGGATAGTTCGCCAGTTCCGGCAGCAACGTCTCCGCCGCGCGCTGCAACTCCCGGCGCGCCCCTCCCGTCGTCGATTTATCGAAGCCGACTTGCTCCACCGTGCTCCCCACCAGCACGCGCCCGTCGCGGCGCGGAATCAAATAATGATCCTGGTACACGACAATGTGCGACAACAGACCCGGCGGCGCCTGATAAAGCAGCATCTGCCCGCGCACCGGCGTCACCGGCAACGCGCATCCCAAACCCTCCAGTAATTGACCGCTCCACGCCCCGCTCGCCAATACCAGCTTGTCCGCATAGCGTGGGCCGCGCGCGGTTTGCACACCGACGGCGCGGCCTTCCCGTGCGAGAATGGACGTGACCTCACAATGCTCCTCCAGCTCCACGCCGCTCGCCACAATGCTTTGATGCAGCGCCTTCACCAAACGCGGATTGCGAATTTGCGCAACCTCCGGCAACCACAACGCGGGCGGCGCCATACCCAGCGCCGGTTCATAGCCGCGCACCGCCTGCGGTTCCAGCGCCTCCAGGCGCACCCCGTGGCGCGCCGCCCACGCCGCGGCCTCGATGCGCTCCATGTCCTCCAAAATCAGCAACCCGCTGCGCGTCCATTCCGGATCAACGTCCGATTCTCGCCTAAGCTCCTCCGCCAGCGCCGTATAACGGCGCTGACTCCAGGCGCACAACGCCGTCAACGCATCCGGCAACCGCCAAGGATGCAACGGCGACAAAATCCCGCCCCCCGCCCAAGAAGACTCCCGTCCCACCGCCCCGCGCTCGACCAAGCCGACCCGCGCCCCCGCACGCGCCAATTCGCGCGCGGTGAGCATGCCGATCACGCCGCCGCCGATAATTAGATAATCGTTCACTATGAGTATGCAGGCCCACGCTGGTGATACCGAACCGCCGAATTTTATTTCCCCCAGCAGGCGGCTTGAGTAGTAAGATCAGGGCCGTTTTGAGTAATCGTCAGCGGCGTGCACGATACGCTTCCGGCCTTGTCCTGGTTCTGCCCTCCCGCGCTTTGCGCCGTCGCCGTAGCGGTAAACCCGGTGGACGAAGCCGCGGTGACGGCAATCTGATAATAAGTTGTACCGCTGCTGGGAATATTGGCTGTACTAAACCCTAAATCGCTGAGGGTGGTTGTATACGAAGTATGAGTCGCGCGCCATTTTTCCTGCGCCAACTGCATCTGATAAAGCGCGGTAATCGCCTCCGCGCGCCGCCCTTTGCGCACCGAATCCTGGTAAGAAGGGTAGGCAATGGCCGCCAAGATACCGATGATGGCCACCACGATCATCATCTCAATCAGGGTAAATCCTATCTGATGCTTCTTCATACCCAAGCTCCTTTACGAAGGTCTATTCTCTTAACCCTCTGTATGCCAAGCCGGACGAGCTTTGGCGACCCCTTTCCGACCGGCGGCAAAGAAATTCCGATAGGCGGTAGGAGAGAATATATTAATCCCCAGCGTACTCGACTACTATAGTTTTCAACAAGAGGCCCTCAAGCCATGCAGCAAATATCCGCGGGATTTACCTTGGTAGAGATGATCGTGACGGTTGCGGTGCTGGCGATCCTGCTTGCCATCGGCATCCCCTCCTTCCAGGGCACGTTGGACAAACGGCGCCTCGTCGGCGCCGCCGAGCAACTTTATGCTGATCTGCAATACGCGCGCACCGAGGCGATTAAGAAAAATAGGCAAGTCACCGTTTCCTTCACCACAGGGGCCAATTGGTGCTACGGACTCGATGACGACACCACGACTGTTTGCAACTGCAGCACACAGGCGGCGAACTGCACCGTTGACGGAATACAAAAAATCGTATCCGCCTCAAATTTCTCTGGGGTAAGTCTTAGCAGCACCTTTGTCAGCAACAATCTCTGCATCGACCCCCGGCGCGGTACGATGAGAAGCGGCACCATTAGCCTTACAGGATGCACCAGCCCCACGGGGGGGCGGGCAAGTTTTAATAGCAGCACCGGCATCATTGACGTCATCGCCAGCTCCATGGGCCGAGTGCGCATTTGTTCTGACAATAGTGAACTAAGCCAATATAAACCGAGCACCGGCACATGCCAACCCTGAAACAACACGGCTTCAGCTTGGTGGAGGCGCTGGTCGCAATAGCGACAGGTTTCTTGGTCGTCGCCGGAATTACGCAAATTTTTTCCAATACCGTTAGCAACAGCGGCGATACCTTGAAACTCGCACGCGTCAACCAGGACTTGCGCGCGGCCATGGATTTTATGATACGGGATATTCAGCGCGCCGGCTATTGGCGAAATGTGGTTGCTACCAGCGGCGCCGGGCCGGTACAAGCTACCAACAATGTGTTCACACAGGGTGTCAATGACTTGCAGGTAGGCGGTGGCGGTACGTGTCTTACCTATACCTACGATGTCAACTACGATACCGATGTAGACAACGCGGATCCGAATGAAATGTTCGCCTTTTTCTTACGCAACAATTCTATAGGAAGGCGTAAAGGAGGCACCGCTACAGCCAATGACTGCAACCCAGCATCATGGTCCCCAGGTTCGTGGGAGGGCATCACGGATTCGGACCAGGTTACGATCACAGAACTTGCTTTCACTATAACCACCCACTGCCTGAATGTCACCGACGCCAAGACCGGCTCCTCCGGCGTCACCAGTTGCCGCAACGATCCTGACTATAACACCGCATCCGCCATCACGTACGCCGCGCCGGATAACAATGATGTGCTGGTCAAGGTGCGTGACGTCACCATCACCATTACCGGCCATCCGATAAACGACAGCGCCCGGTCGGTGCGCATTACAGACACCGTGCGCGTCCGCAACGACGCCGTATGCAGAGCACCCTGCTGATAATAAAGGAGTGTATGCCATGACCACTTCACTAAAATTTAACACACCCGGCAAAAATCAGCGCGGCATGGCCACCCTGATCACCGCCATGATTTTGCTGATGGCCATCACGCTTATGACCTTTTCTTCAGCCAAGGTCGGCAACATGGAACAGAAAATCGCCGCCAATGATTACCGCGCCAAACAGGCGTTGCACGCCGCCCAGGCCGCGCTGGAATTGGCGATTTATGATGCCAACAGACTTTTTGCCGACGTCGACACCGGCCCCAGCTCCGCCAACAACGTCACCAACGCCACGCTTACCGCCACGGGCGTGGCCGGCCATTCCAACCGATACACCTATAGCTACAGCCAACCACTCGGTGGAGGCAACACTAACCTTATCCTCATTACCGCCACCGGTTACTCGGATGATTACGTTGCAAACGCCAACCCCAGCCAAGTGGCCGGCGCCAGCAAAACGATCCAACAGTACATCAAGCGCACCAGTCGTCTGCCCCGCACTCCTCCAAACCCTTTGACCACGGGAGGCTCGTACCACTCCAACAGTAATGCCATCGATATTGTAAACAATATCGGTCCTATCGCTATCCAGGCGCAAGGCGAGATCAACACACACGGCAAAGACGTCACCTCGGTCAATGGCGTGGACGGCGCGGGCTTGTCACCCAACGGCGCTATAAAAATTACCGGCATAACCGGCGTAGTAGATAACAGTGCGGAACGCGATGCCCTGTTCCAGTACACTTTCGGCACCAGTAAGGCCGATGTGCAAAGCATGAGCACGCCCGTCACATGTAACGGCAATTGCAATACTCAACTCGGCAATACCGGGGTAGTCAAATCGGGCAACACCATCACGAATCATGGAACACCAAAATCGCCCATGCTCTGGGTTACCGGTAACACCACGCTTAACTCCAATACCGTGATCGGTAGCCCTACCAACCCCGTGACACTCGTCATCAACGGCACCCTCACCATTAACGGTGGCGTGACGATCTACGGCTTCGTCTATGTAACGGGCGATATCAATGACGACACAGGCGTGGACGCCAGCGGCGGCGCTACTCTATATGGAGGCATGGTCTCCGAAAAAAGCTTGGATTTCTCGGGCACGGTGAACATCACGTATACAAAATACTGCAGGAATGGATGCAACGGAGGCCCCAGCGGGCCGAGCCTTTTTGTAAAAGTACCGGGCTCCTGGACAGATGATGTATAAGCTATAAGCGGGCGGCACATCATGCAGCTTAAACAACGCGGCTTTTCCCTCATCGAGGTGCTGATTACCGTTGCCGTGCTGGCCACGGGCTTGGCGGCCATGGCGCGCTTCCAAGGCGTGGTACTGCAGGGCAGTTCACTGGCCAGGGAACGCAGCGAAGCAGTGGCGCTTGCCGAGCAGAAGATCGAACAGCTTAGAAATTACCGGCAACTACAAACAATAACGAACACCGTCTCGGCAACCGGGGTAATAGATTTCTCCGATATCCAGGACGCAAATGCCTGCCCGACCTCCGGCAGAAGCGAAACCATCAATACCGCCACAGCCGTTTACACACGGACGTGCTACAGCGCCCCCCCCACCGTGAGCAGTTCCTATAGCTACATCACCATCACCGTTCAGGTTAGTTGGAGCAGACCCGGCGCCTCGGGCAACAGCGACGCCGCCAATGTTATCTTGACGACTGTTATTACCAACACCGATCCCCGATATTCCGGGGAAGTAGTTTAGGGCTTTACACCTTCGGCTAAAAGCTCTTTGGGCAGCGGAAACATGACGCGTTCTCGCGGTCCGCTATTTTCCTCGATGCTTTGCGCACCCCACTCTTGCAGCCGCGCAATCACCTGCTGCACCAACACCTCCGGCGCGGAGGCGCCGGCGGTGACGCCGATGGTGTGCGCGCCGATCAGCCACTCGCCGCGAATTTCGGCGGCGCTGTCGATGAGGTAGGCGGGCGTGCCGAGCTTGCCGGCGAGTTCTTTCAGGCGGTTGGAGTTGGAGCTGTTGGGTGAACCGACCACCAGCACCACGTCGCAGCGTTGCGCCAAATCCTTCACGGCGTCTTGGCGGTTTTGCGTGGCGTAGCAGATATCGTCTTTTTTCGGGCCGATGATTTTAGGAAAGCGCGCGCGTAGCGCGTCAATCACGCGCGCGGTGTCGTCCATGGAGAGCGTGGTCTGCGTCACGAAGGCCAGGCGTTCCGGATCGGTGACGCGCAGCGCCGCGACGTCTTGCTCGGTCTCAACCAAATACATGCACCCCAGGTCTTGCGGCTTGTTGTATTGCCCCATGGTGCCTTCCACTTCCGGGTGACCCTTATGACCGATCAGGATGCACTCGCGCCCGTCGCGGTAGTGGCCGAGCACCTCCATGTGCACCTTGGTGACCAGCGGGCAGGTGGCGTCGAAGACCTTCAACTTACGCCGCGCCGCTTCCTCGCGCACCGCGCGCGATATGCCGTGCGCGCTGAAGATGGCGATGCCGTCGTCGGGGATCTCGTCCAATTCATCGACGAACACCGCGCCCTTGGCGCGCAGGTCGTCCACCACAAATTTATTGTGCACGACTTCGTGGCGCACGTAGATCGGCGCGCCGAAATTTTCCAGCGCGCGCTCGACGATGTCGATGGCGCGGCTTACGCCCGCGCAGAAGCCGCGTGGATTGGCGAGGATGATTTTCATAGGTCAATAAAGTAACCGCCAAGACGCCAAGTGATGCAAAGTGGGCACGAACGGCGCGCCCGTTAGCAGTTTAAACACGCGCCATGTAGCTCAGGATAAACTCAATTACCTCGACTCTATTATAGGCTTGTTGCAGGCTGTTTCCCCACACCGTCACGCCGTGGCCGCGCACCATCAGCGCGGGTACGCGCGGCGGCTCGCTTTTAAAGCGCGCGGTAATGGCTTCCGCGATTTTACCGACGTCGAGAAAATTTTCGAATAACGGCAGCGCGACACGCGGCCGTTCTTCCCAGATGTCCAAGCCCTTGATCATTTCCAGGGCGGGCAACGGCAATACCGTGGAGCTGAGCGGAATGCGCGCAGCGGCCAGACAGGCATCGACGCTGTGCACGTGCAGGCACGCGCGCGCCTCGGGCACGCATTGATAAATAGCGCGGTGGATAGCGGTTTCCGCCGACGGTTTATTGTGCGCGGCGGCGCGTTCAATCAGTGCGCCGTCGGCTATGTTGACCAGGAGAAAGTCCGATTCCTGCAAGCGGCCCTTAGGCATACCGCTGGCGGTGATCCAAAACGCGGCGTCGTCATCCTTGGCGCTGAGGTTGCCCGCCGTGCCCGCCATCCAGCCGCGCGCGTGGAAGTCGCGCGCGATCTCGACGAGCGCGGCGCGCGGGGTAAGGTCGTCAAACGGTTGAGGCATTTTTAGTTTCTGCTTATCGGTTCCGCGCGGCGCGCTTGAACCGACCTACCTGCTACTCGAAACTGGCCACGGCTCTTTGCGTATACACCGGCGTCCAGCCGCTGGTGTCGATGAAGTAGCGCACCGCCTTGATGCGCTTTGATCCGCCCAGCGTGAACCAGTGTTCGGTATTGGCGGGCACGTTGATGTAGTCGGAGGCCGCCACCTCGAGCATGAACTGCTCGCCGCGCGGATCGACGAAACCAAAATAGCCCTTGCCCGCCAGGATGTAGCGCACCTCGTCGTCGGTGTGATAGTGCACCTTGTCGAACTTGCCGAGCATGTCGGCGAGACCGGGAATGTTTTCGTGCAGCACCACCATGTCGCGCGTGGTGTAGCCGGCCTCTTGCTTCAACGTCTCGAAGCGATGATCGACGGCGCGCAGCAGTTGCTCTTTTTGCGCATCGTCCAGCGCCGGCTGTTCCAGCAAGCGCCGCATGGCGGCATCGTCCGGTAACGGCCATTGCCGCAAGGTGATGCCGATCTCGCCGAGTTTCGCTTGGATGGCGGGCAACTCCTGCGTTTCGCCGCCGTCAGAAAATATCATGCGCGCCATGAATCGACTCCAACGATAACTATATAGAAAAAAACATTATGATAAGGGAACGCCGCCGTTCTTCAACCATCAGCGCCTATCTTTTGCCGGCGGTCCGTGCGCGGCCCGCGCGGCGGCCCTGCGCCGGCGGCGCGGGCGGGCGTCCGCCGCGACGCCCGCGAAACGGCCGCGCGATTTCGCGCTCGGATTTTTCCGGTTGCACGGGCGTAATGAGCATGTCGTTGGTGATACGTCCCACCGGCAGTTTACGGCCTAGGTATTTTTCGATGTCGATGAGCGAGTAGGCATACTGCTCGCACACGAAACTGATGGCGTCGCCGCTCGCCCCGGCGCGCGCGGTGCGCCCGATGCGGTGCACGTAATCCTCGCCGTCCTGCGGCAGGTCGTAATTGAACACGTGGCTGACGTCCGGGATGTGCAGGCCGCGCGCCGCCACATCGGTGGCTACCAGGATGGCCAGCTCGCCCTTTTGGAATTGCGTGAGCAGGCGCTCGCGCTTTTGCTGCGGCACGTCGCCGGACAGCATGGCCGCGCTGTAGCCGTTCGCCTCCAGGTAGCTCCACACTCTATGCGCCACCACCTTGGTGTTGACGAACACGATGCTGCGCCGCGGGTCCATGTGCTTGAGCAGGCCGAGCAGTAAGGAAATTTTCTCGTCCTCGCCGACATGATAGAGTATTTGCGTGACCTTGTCGGCGGTGACTTTTTCCGGCTCGATCTCGATCAGCTTGGCATTGTTCATGTGCTCGTAGGTCAGCTCGGTGACGCGCAGTGACAGCGTGGCCGAGAACAGCATGTTCAAGCGCTTTTCCGGCGGCGGCATGCGCCGCAGCAGAAAACGCACGTCCTTGATGAACCCCAGGTCGAACATGCGATCGGCCTCGTCCAGCACCATGGCTTGCACGGCCTTGAGGTCGAAGACGTGTTGCTTGAGATAATCGATGAGCCGCCCCGGGGTGCCGATCAGGATATCCACGCCCGCCTCCAACATGGCGCGCTGCGTGTCGTAACCCGTGCCGCCGTACACCAGCCCCAGGCGCAGACCGGTGTAGCGACCCAGCACCTCGGCGTCTTTATGGATTTGAATGGCGAGTTCGCGCGTGGGAGCGAGGATGAGCGCGCGCGGCTGATCGGCTTTGCGCTGCGGCGGCGCGGGATGCTTTAATAAATGGTTCATGACGGCCAGCAGAAAAGCGGCGGTCTTGCCGGTGCCGGTTTGCGCGCGGCCCGCCACGTCGCGGCCGTGTAGGGCCAGCGGCAGGGCCGCGGCCTGAATGGGCGTGCAGTGGGAAAAGCCCGCTTGTTCAATGCCTTGCAGCAACTCACGCGGCAAATTCAGGCTCGCGAACGTCACACCGGTTAAATGTTTCTCGGTCATAGCCGTACAGAATAGCAGAATCGGCCTACTATTGGGCTTGAAATATTCCGCCAAATCGGCTCAAATGTACATTCCGGGCACGGTGGCCAGGGCCACGCGCCACTCCCCACAGCACATTCCTAATTATTGTTTTTCATCAGGACACGAGGCACATGAGCGGACCCATCGTACACGTCAGTGACGCAAATTTTGAAACCGAGGTGCTCAAGGCCGGCAACCCGGTGCTGGTTGACTATTGGGCAGACTGGTGCGCGCCCTGCAAGATGATCGCCCCGATCCTGGACGAAATCGCCACGGAATACGCCGGCAAGGTCAAGATCGCCAAGCTCAACATCGACGAAAATCCCGCCACGCCCCCGCGCTACGGCATACGCGGCATTCCAACCCTGATGCTGTTCAAAAACGGCGCGGTGGAAGCCACCAAAGTAGGCGCGCTGTCGAAGTCGCAGTTGACGGCGTTTATCGATTCCAACCTTTAATTAAGACTCGCCACGCAAAATTTCGCCGCGGAGGACTGGACGCGCGCAAAATTTAATGGTATGCTGAAAAGGTAGTATAAGTATTCTAAAAAGAAGTCTTCTGCCTCACCGGCAGTACACTCCCCAACAAATCGTACAATTCTGACAGCCGTCTCGAACGGACTGTGTCACTTCGCATTCATTCACAAAGCACACTCTCATGAATCTCACCGAACTCAAAAAGAAACCCGCCGCTGAACTCATCGACCTTGCCCAATCGATGGAAATCGAGGGCATGGCGCGCTCGCGTAAGCAAGACGTGATCTTCGCCATCCTCAAGGCGCACGCGCAAAAGGGCGAAGATATCTTCGGCGACGGCGTGCTGGAAATCCTTCAAGACGGTTTTGGCTTCCTGCGCTCCGCCGATAGCTCGTTCCTTGCCGGCCCGGACGACATCTACGTCTCGCCCAGCCAGGTGCGGCGCTTCAACCTGCGCACCGGCGACACGGTGTCCGGCAAGATCCGCCCGCCCAAGGAGGGCGAGCGCTACTTCGCGCTGCTCAAGGTCAGCGAGATCAATTTCGAGGCTCCGGAAAACGCCAAGAACAAAGTGCTGTTTGAAAACCTCACACCGCTGTTCGCCAACGAGCGGCTCACGCTGGAGCAAGGCAACGGCAGCACCGAGGACATCACCGCACGCGTCATCGACCTGATCGCACCCATCGGCAAGGGCCAACGCGGCCTGATCGTCTCCTCGCCTAAGTCGGGCAAGACCATGATGCTGCAAAACATCGCGCAGTCCATCGCCGCCAACCATCCCGAATGCTATTTGATTGTGCTGCTGATCGACGAGCGCCCGGAAGAAGTGACGGAAATGGCGCGCTCGGTGAAGGGTGAAGTAGTGTCCAGCACCTTTGACGAACCCGCCAGCCGCCACGTACAAGTGGCCGAAATGGTCATCGAAAAGGCCAAACGCCTGGTCGAACACAAGCGCGACGTGGTGATTCTGCTCGACTCCATCACGCGCCTGGCGCGCGCTTACAACACGGTCATCCCGTCCTCCGGCAAGGTGCTCACCGGCGGCGTGGACGCCAACGCGCTGCAACGCCCCAAGCGCTTCTTCGGCGCCGCGCGCAACATTGAAGAAGGCGGCAGCCTCACCATCATCGCCACCGCTCTCATCGACACCGGCTCGCGCATGGACGACGTGATCTACGAGGAATTCAAGGGTACCGGCAACATGGAAATCCATTTGGACCGCAAGATCGCCGAAAAACGCATCTACCCAGCCATCCACATCAACCGCTCCGGCACGCGCCGCGAAGAACTCCTCACCAAGCCCGACGAATTGCAGAAGATGTGGATCCTGCGCAAACTACTGCACCCCATGGACGAACTCGCCGCCATGGAGTTCCTGCTCGACCGCCTCAAAGCCACCAAGACCAACGCGGAATTTTTCGATTCGATGAAGCGCTAGTGAGTAAATAATGGTGAAAAATAAGGAACAATATTTCATCGCCCCCCCACTACCAATTACCCGCGTGGTTTAACTCCTCAACTCCACTTTGACCGGCTTGGCGTTCCAGATTTTTTCGGCGTATTCGTGGATGCAGCGGTCGCTGGAGAATTTGCCCATGCCGGCGACGTTGAGGATGGCGCGGCGCGTCCATTCTTCGGGGTCGCGGTAGAGTTGGTCGACGTGCTCGTTGCACGCCATGTAGGAGGCGTAATCGGCGAGCAGTAAGTAGTGGTCGCCGCCTTCCAGCAGGGAATGGACGATGGGCCGGTAGAAGTCCGGTTCGGTGGGCGAGAAGAAGCCGCCGCCGATCATGTCCAGTGTTTGTTTTAATTCCGCGTTACCGTGATAGTAATCCCACGGGCGATAGCCGTCGGCGCGCAGTTGCGCGGCCTGCTCGGCGGTCAATCCGAAGATGAAGAAATTTTCCGCGCCGACCTCCTCGCGCATTTCGATGTTGGCGCCGTCCAGCGTGCCGAGGGTGAGCGCGCCGTTGATGGCGAATTTCATGTTGCCGGTGCCGGACGCCTCGGTGCCGGCGGTGGAAATCTGCTGCGAGAGCTCCGCGGCGGGGAAGATGTCCATGGCCGTGGAGACGTTGTAGTTCGGGATGAACACCACCTTCAAACGATCGCCGACGCTCGGATCGTTGTTCACGAATTCGGCCACGTCGTTGATGAGTTTGATGATCAGCTTGGCCATGGTGTAAGCCGGCGCCGCCTTGCCGCTGAAGATGACGGTGCGCGGCACGACATCATCGCGCGGATTGAAACGGATGCGGTTGTACAGCGTCACCACGCGCAGCACGTTGAGCAGTTGGCGCTTATATTCGTGGATGCGCTTGACCTGCACGTCGAACATGGAGTCGGCGTTGATCTCCACGCCCAAGCGCTGCTTGACGAGTTTGGTGAAGCGCTCCTTGTTGGCGCGCTTCACGGCGCGGAACGCGGCGCGGAACGCCGGATCGTCGGCGTGAGCGATGAGTTTTTTCAGCTCGCCCTGTTCGGTGATCCATGCGCTGCCGATGCGCGCGGAGATCAGATCGGCGAGGCGTGGATTGGCTTGATTCAGCCAGCGGCGCGGCGTGATGCCGTTGGTGATGTTGATGATGCGATGAGGGAACAGCCGGTCGAAGTCGGCGAAGATGGTGGTCTTCATGAGCCGTGTGTGCAACGCCGAGACGCCGTTCACCTTGTGGCTGCCGACGAAGGCCAGGTGCGCCATGCGGATGGAACGCTCGCCGTCCTCGTTGATGATGGACATGCGCCGCAAAATGTCCGTGTCGCCCGGGAAGTGGTGCATCACGTCCCTCAAGAAACGGTGGTTGATTTCGTAGATGATTTGCATGTGGCGCGGCAGCAGCGCCTCGAACTGCGCGACCGGCCACGTCTCCAGCGCCTCCGGCAGCAGCGTGTGATTGGTGTAGGAGAAGGTGCGCACGGTGATGTCCCAGGCGCGCTCCCAGTCGAGGTGGTGCTTGTCGATGAGGATGCGCAGCAATTCCGGAATGGCGATGGCCGGGTGCGTGTCGTTGAGCTGGATGGCCACCTTATCCGGCAGCTTTTGGAACATCGAGTCGTCGGTCTTGCTGAAGCGCCGCAAAATATCCTGCAGCGAGGCGCACACGAAAAAATATTGCTGCTTGAGACGCAGCTCTTTGCCGTGCGAGGTCGAATCATCCGGATAAAGCACCTTGGAAATATTTTCCGAGGCGTTTTTTTCCTCCACCGCCTTTACGTAGTTGCCGTCGTTGAAATACTGCAAATTGAAATCGCGCGTCGACTTGCTGGCCCACAGGCGCAGGTTGTTGACGGTAGTGGTGCGGAAACCGGGTATTGGAATGTCGTAGGCCATGGCCATGACTTCTTCGGCGTCCACCCATTGGTAGCGCGATTGACCATTTTCGTCAGTGTAGTCCACTACGCGTCCGTGGAATTTCACCGGATACAGCGCGCCGGCGCGCGCGAATTCCCAGGGATTGCCGTAGCGCAGCCAGTTATCGGGCTTTTCCACTTGGAAGCCGTTCTCGATGGACTGATTGAACATGCCGTATTCGTAACGGATGCCGTAGCCGTAGCCGGGCAGGCCGAGCGTGGCCATGGAATCGAGGAAACACGCCGCCAGCCGGCCCAGGCCGCCGTTGCCGAGGCCGGCGTCGTTTTCCAATTCGCTGATGTCTTCCAGGCTCAGGCCGATGTCGTGCAGCGCCTGTTGGAATTCATCTTGAAAACCGATGTTGAGCAGGCTGTTGTTGAGCATGCGGCCCATCAGGAATTCCAGCGACAAGTAGTAAACGCGCTTGACGTCTTCCTTGTAGTAGGTGCGCATGGTCTCCATCCAGCGTTCGATGAGGCGGTCGCGCACCACGTAGGCCACGACATTGAACCAGTCGTGATCCATGGCGGTGAGCAAATCCTCGCCCGCCGAGTACTCCAAGTGGTTGGCCAACGAACGCTTGATGGCCTCCGCGTCCAAGCCCAGATGGTCGTATTTAAACGACTTTATGGTTTTGGTGATCATGCACCCCGCCCCTTTAGCCTGAACTTCTTTCTCAAATTACTATCAAAAGTTATTGATTGCATACAAGATGCAATATTCGGGCCGAAAAAACGAAATTTGGTGAAATTTTTCAATCACTTGCCTCTTTTAAGATATAATATGCCCATGGATACGGGTAAGCCCACACACTCCGCCTTCGACTGGGACATCGATTTCGATGCCTGGTCACGTCTAGCCAGCAGCGATCCGGACAGTTTCGAGCAACAACGCGCCGAACTGCTTAACAATGTGCTGGACCGCTCCCCCACGGAACGCCAGTCGCGGCTGCGGCGCCTACAGTGGCGCATCGACAAAGTGCGCGAAACCTCCGGCACGCCGTTGGCCGCCTGCATCCGCATTTCCAATATGATGTGGGATTCCGTCATGGGCAAGGGCGGGCTGCGCGAGTCTCTGCAAACCCTCAGTCAGTTACATTCCACCACCGCGCATACGCCCGAACCCAAGCCCAAGGCAAAGGTGCTGCCGTTCCGCGCGCCGACTTCATGTAACTAAGCGCCGTCTCGCATTGCGCTGAATTCTTATTTTATTTATTATACGCCGTTTACTTAATGCGGTGCCTGGTATCGTCCGGGTGGCCGCACGACCAAGGTAAAGACCATGAAGCCGACTATACACCCCGCCTATAATGAAATCACCGTAACGTGTAGTTGCGGCAACTCGTTTAAAACGCATTCCACGCTGGACAAGGACTTGCACATCGAAGTGTGCTCCGTATGCCACCCGTTCTACACCGGCAAGCAGAAGATCGCCGATACCGGCGGGCGCGTCGACAAGTTCCGCCAGAAGTACGGGATGAAAAAGTAGCTTCATCGCGCGGCCGCCGACATGGTGGGCGTACTGCGGTGCATTTACGTTGTCCTGCTTTGCACCGCTTCTCTCGTATCTCACGCGCAAACCTGCGCGCCGGACCGCGTCGACGAGCGTGTGCGCGTAAGCCGGGTGCATGACGGTGACACCGTGCAGTTGCGCGACGGACGCAAGCTGCGTTTCGTCGGCGTGGATACACCGGAGCTGGGGCGCGACGGCGCGCCCTCGCAACCCTACGCCCAAGAGGCCGCGCGCGCCTTGGATAAGCTGCTGGCCGCGCAACCCTTCCTGCAACTGCGCTATGACGCGGAGCGCCGCGACCCGTATCAACGCCTGCTCGCGCATCTTTATCTGGAAAACGGCGTCAGCGTCGAGGCGTGGCTGCTGGAGCAGGGCTACGCTACGCAGCTCGTCGTGCCGCCCAACGTGTGGAATCTGGAGTGTTACCGAGCCGCGGAGCGGCGCGCGCGTGAGGCGCGGCGCGGCATCTGGTCGCTGCCTCGCTACCAGCCGGTCGAGGCCGCCGCGCTGCCGCGCGATGCAGCGGGTTTTTACGTGGTGCGCGGGCGCGTGGCGCGCATCGCCGAAAGCGCCAAGTCCGTGTGGCTGAATCTGCCCGGCGACGTGGCGCTGCGCATCGACCGTAAGGATTTGCGCTATTTCGACGCGCCGGCCATGCGCCACTGGGAAGGCCGCACCTTGATTGCGCGCGGCTGGCTGCACCGCGAACGCGGCGGCTTGGTGATGCGCGTGCGCCATCCGGCGGCGCTCGATCACGTGGAAAATGCAAGGTAACCACCCTGCCCGGCTCATGCAATCTTATAGCGGCGACGCTGTCTAATAATGGCCTGAATTATTAACCGGGCGGGATTTATTGCCGGGTTGAGCAAGGCGCGGATGCCTTGCCGCGGCCTTAAGCCGCGCGAGACTAGGCCGGGCAGGTACCGGCTTGGTCGATGGCGACAAAATATAGGGATATATTTTGTCGCCGAGTTAATATTATCCGTCCATGCGCCTTATTACCCTCTTTTTGTGCAGCGTCCTGATCGTCAGCGCGTGCGCCAGCAACCCGGTGTCGGGCAGGAGTAATTTCGTGCTGGTCTCCGAGCAATCGGAGGTCGAAATGGGGCGCGAGGCCGCGCCGCAGGTCGTCGAACAATTCGGTTATTACGACAACGCCGCGTTGCAGGAGTACGTGCAGCGCGTGGGCGCGCAACTCGCCGCCAACAGCCACCGGCCCAATCTCGAATACCACTTCACGGTGCTGGACAGCCCGGACGTGAACGCCTTCGCCTTACCCGGGGGCTACATCTATATTACGCGCGGTATGCTGGCGTATCTCAATTCCGAGGCGGAGCTGGCCGCCGTGCTGGGCCACGAGATCGGTCACGTCACGGCACGCCACAGCGTGCAGCAGCAGACCGCGTCCACCGTGGCCAACCTGGGTTACACGCTGGGTTCGATACTGTTGCCGGAGTTGCGCAGCCAGGGCGCGCAGCAATTGTTCAACGTGGTGGGCGGCGCGATCTTGAGCGGCTACGGGCGCGAACACGAACTGGAGGCGGACCGCCTCGGCGCGGAGTACATGGCGCGCAGCGGCTATGATCCGCAGGCCATCATCCAAGTGCTGGGCGTGCTCAAGAATCAGGAAAGTTTCGAGCAGCGCGTGGCGCAAGAGGAAGGCCGCGCGCCGCGCACTTACCACGGGCTGTTCGCCAGCCATCCCGACAACGACACGCGCCTGCAGCAGGTGGTGGGGCGCGCCGAGGCGCTGAAAACCGCGAACACCACGCGCGTGAACCGCGCCGGCTTCCTGGATATGTTGGATGGCTTGACCTTCGGCGACAGCGAGCACGAGGGGGTGCGGCGCGGCAATCAGTTTTATCACGGCGAGCTCGGCTTCGCGTTGACCTTCCCGGAGGGCTGGCGCGTGGAAAACCGGCCCGATCAATTGCGCGCGCAACCGCCCGGCGGCGGCGCGCTGCTGCAAATCAACTCCGCGGAAATTCCGCCGCGCGTCGCGCCGCGCGAATTTCTGCGCACGCAACTCAAGCTCGGCGCTCTGCAAAACGGTGAGACGGTGCAGCATCGCGGCATGAACGGCTACACCGCGCTTGCGCCGGTGCGGACGTCATTGGGCGAACGCCTGGGGCGTTTCACGGTGCTGTATTTCAACGGCCGCGCCTACGTGTTCGCGGGCATCGCGGCGGATCCGGATAATCCGTACGTTTACGACGACGTGTTCATCAAAACGGCGCAGAGTTTCCGCCCGCTCAGCGCCGACGAGCGCGCGCTGGCCAAGGCGCAGCGCCTCAAAATCATCCGCGCCCGGCCCGATACCCGCTTCGCCGCGCTGGCGCGGAACTCGCGCATCCCCGATCACGCCGAGGAGCAATTGCGCCTGCTCAACCACCTTTACCCGGAAGGCGAACCCGCGCCAGGCGACCTGGTGAAGATTGTGGAATAAATTCAGTAACAAGTTACAAGTTACAAGATACAAGTTAAAATCACCGTTCTTGCCCTATGCTACGGTTCTAAATATGTCCGATGACTTGAAAAAAGCCGCGCTCGATTACCACGCGCGGCCCGTGCCCGGCAAGATCGCGCTGGCGCTGACCAAGCCGTGCGCCACGCAGGCTGAGCTGGCGCTCGCCTACACGCCCGGCGTGGCGGAGCCGGTGCGCGAGATCGCGCGCGACGCGCAGGCCGCGTACCGCTACACCGCCAAGGGCAATCTGGTGGCGGTGATCACCGACGGCAGCGCGGTGCTGGGGCTGGGCAAGGTGGGCGCACTGGCCGGCAAGCCGGTCATGGAAGGCAAGGCCGTGCTGTTCAAGAAATTCGCCGACATCGACGTGTTCGACATCGAGGTCGACGCCGAGTCGCCGCAGGCGTTCATCGACACCGTGGCGCGCATCGCGCCGACCTTCGGCGGCATCAATCTGGAAGACATCGCCGCGCCGCATTGTTTCGACATCGAACAGGCGTTGATCGAGCGCCTCGACATTCCGGTGTTTCACGACGATCAGCACGGCACCGCCGTGATCGTCGCGGCGGGGCTGTTGAACGCCTTGGAACTGCAAGGCAAATCACTTAAGGACGCGCGCATCGTGTGCCTGGGCGCGGGCGCGGCGGGCATCGCCTCGATGCGCCTGCTGACGGCGCTGGGCGCGCCGCGTGCAAATCTGATGCTGGTGGATCGCCAGGGCGTGATCCATAGCGGGCGCGACGATCTCAACCGCTATAAACTGGAATTCGCCGCACCGCACGGCGCGCGCACCCTGGCCGACGCCATGCGCGGCGCGGACGTGTTCATCGGCGTGTCCGGCCCCGATCTGGTTACTAAAGAAATGCTCGCCGCCATGGCGCCGCGTCCCATCGTGTTCGCGCTGTCTAATCCCGACCCGGAAATCAGCCCGGCGCTCGCGCACGGCGTGCGTAAGGATTTGATCATGGCCACCGGGCGCTCCGATTACCCGAACCAGGTGAACAACGTGCTGGGTTTTCCGTATATTTTCCGCGGCGCGCTGGACGTGCGCGCGGCGCGCATCACGCAGGACATGACCATCGCTACCGCCTTGGCGCTGGCGGAACTGACGCGGCTGCCGGTGCCCGAGGAAGTGTGTGATGCGTATCGCCTCAAGCATTTGCAGTTCGGGCCGGAGTATATTATTCCCAAGCCGTTCGACCCGCGCCTGCTCGCGCATGTGCCGCCGCGCGTAGCGCACGCCGCCATTGCGTCCGGCGTGGCGCGCGCACCCTACCCCGCGCATTATCCGCGCCCGCACGAGGCCGCACCGCAAACCGCCGCGCTGTAACACCATGAAGCTCTTTAGAATCGTCATGTCGCTGATCCTCGGTCTTGCGCTGAGCAGCAGCGCGCACGCCGTGTTCAAGCAGCGCGAGGACCGCTGGGCGGCGCAAATTCAGGAGACGCTGCTGATCGGCGAACCGGTGTGGCTCACCGCCCGCCAAAAAAAGAAAGACGAAAAATTTTTCGCTATTTATACACCGGCGAGCAATGGCCCGGCCAAAGGCGCGGTATTAATCATGCACGGCCAAGGCCGGCATCCGGATTGGCCGGAGGTGATCTCGCCGCTACGCCGCCAATTACCGGAACGCGGCTGGACGACTTTATCCTTACAAATGCCGCTGCTGCCCGCGGGCGCGCCGGCCATCGCGCTCGGCCCGTTGTTCGAGGAATCGCCGGCGCGCATCCGCGCCGGGCTGGAATTCTTGCGCGCCAAGGGCGCCAAGCGCATCGTGCTGCTCGGCCATGAATTGGGCGCCGCCATGGGCGCGGCATTTTTGGCGAAGGAACAACCCGAGGGCGTCAGCGGCTTCGTGGGCGTCGCGCTGGAAGCGCCCACCACGCAGAGCACCATTTACACGCTCGATCCGCGCTTGTACACACCGAATTCCTTAGCCAAGATCACGCTGCCGGTGCTGGACATCTACGGCGGACACGATCACCCGAATGTCACGGAGACCGACAGACTGCGCGCCGCGGCGGCGCAACAGGCCGGCAACAAACACTACGAGCAATCGCGCTTTCCCGACGCCGATCACTATTTCACCGGTTACGAGGACGATCTGGTCGACGCGGTGCAGCGCTGGCTCGATCAATCGGCGCATGTAAAATGAGCGCGAATTATCACGTGGTGCTGTGCACCTGTCCCGACCAAGATACCGCGACGCGGATCGCGCACGCGCTGCTGGACCGCGACCTCGCCGCGTGCGTGAATGTGGTGCCGGGCCTGCGTTCCATTTATCGCTGGAAGGGCAAGCGCGAGGAAGGCGACGAGGTGCTGCTCCTCATCAAGGCGCGCGCCGCGGCGTACACGCAACTCGAGGCATGCATCATGGAGCATCATCCTTACGAACTGGCGGAAATCATCGCGCTGCCCATCGCCGCCGGTTCATCCGCCTATCTGGACTGGATAGAACATGACCGAAAACCGTAACGTGATGAAACGTCTGCTGCTGATTTTTCTGCTGAGCGTGATCGCGCTGCCTGTTCCGTCCGGCGCGGTGGGCGGATTTTTCGACAATCTCGGCGAGCGCTTCGGCTTTTCCCAGCGCGCCGATAAATTCCTGGAGCCGGACGAGGCATACAAACCCTCCTTCATCGTGCAGGATAGTCACACGCTGCGCGCGCAGTGGGACATCGCGCCGGGCTATTACATGTACCGCGACAAATTCGCCTTCAAGCTCGACGGCGCGGGCGTGAGCCTGGGCGCCGCGCAGTTGCCGCCGGGTGAAAGCAAAACCGACGAGACCTTCGGCAAGGTCGAGGTGTATCACGATCAAGTCACCGTCACGCTGCCGCTGGTGCGCGCCGCCGCCGCGCCCGCGACCATTACGCTACACGCCACTTATCAAGGCTGCGCCGAAGCGGGTTTTTGCTATCCGCCCATGACCAAAACGGTGAGCTTGAATCTGCCCGCGGTGACGGACGACGCGCGCGCCGCGGGCAATCTCGGCGCGCTGCCGGAGCAAGACCGCATCGCGCGCTCACTGGCCGGCGATAATCTCACGCTGACCCTGCTCACGTTTTTCGGCTTCGGATTGCTGCTCACCTTCACGCCGTGCGTGTTTCCCATGATTCCGATCCTGTCCAGCATCATCGCCGGACAGCACGTGCAGAATACGCGCCGGGCTTTTATTCTTTCGCTCACCTATGTACTGGCCATGGCGCTGACTTATACGGTGGTGGGCGTGATCGCCGGACGCTTCGGCGAGAACTTGCAAGCGGCCTCGCAAAATCCGTGGGTGCTGGGCATATTCAGCGCGATCTTCGTAGCGTTGGCCTTGTCCATGTTCGGGCTGTATCACCTGCAACTTCCCAGCCGCTGGCAAAGCGCGCTCACCGCGCTCAGCAACAAACAGCGCGGCGGCACGCTAGCCGGCGTGGCGGTGATGGGCCTGCTGTCGGCGCTGATCGTCGGGCCGTGCGTGGCCGCGCCGCTGGCCGGCGCGCTGATCTACATCGGCCAGACCGGCGACGCCGCGCTCGGCGGCCTGGCGCTGTTCGCGCTGGGGCTGGGCATGGGCGCGCCTCTGCTCGCCATCGGCACCTCGCTCGGCAAGTGGCTGCCGCAAGCGGGCGGCTGGATGGACGCTGTAAAAACCGTGTTCGGCGTGCTGCTGCTGGCGGTCGCCATCTGGATGCTGGAACGCATCCTGCCCGGCCCGGTCACGCTGCTGCTGTGGGCACTGCTGCTCATCGTGTCCGGCGTGTACATGGGCGCGCTGGAGCGCCTCGGCCCGGACGCCATCGGCTGGCATAAATTATGGAAAGGCTTAGGCGTGGCGCTGTTGATATACGGCGCGTTTTTGCTGGCGGGCGCGGCCAGCGGCGGCAATGACGCCTTCCAGCCGCTGCGCGGCCTGATGGCCGCAAACACCGCCCGCGACGCCGATGCGCCGGTGGCGCACCTCGCCTTCAGGCGCATCAAAACCATCGAGCAACTCAATCAAGAAATCGCCGCCGCCAGCGCACAAGGCAAGCCGGTGATGCTGGACTTCTACGCCGACTGGTGCGTGGCCTGCAAGGAAATGGAGCGCTATACGTTTTCCGATCCGGCGGTCCAACAGGCGCTGAGCGCGACTGTGCTGCTGCAAGCCGACGTGACCGCTAACGATGACCAAGACAAGGCGCTGCTCAAGCATTTCGGCCTGATCGGCCCGCCGTCCATCCTATTCTTCGGTCCCGACGGCGCGGAGCGCAGTAACTACCGCCTGGTGGGATTCCTCAACGCCGAGAAGTTTTTGGTTCACGTAAAGCAAGCGCTTTCTTAAACTCCGTCTAAACTGCGCCGATCTGCGGCGAATTTCGTTAAATTTTAGCTGTTACTGGACAAACTCTCGCCAGCCGTGCACAATGGGCCCGGCTTAAACGTGGGAATTATAATAATGGCGACACTATTAGTATTGCACGGGCCCAATCTCAATTTGCTGGGTTCGCGCGAACCGGAGGTGTATGGTACGGCACGGCTGGCGGATATCAACGCGCGCCTGGAACAGCTCGCCGAAGCGGTCGGCCACACGCTGGAGTTTTATCAAAGCAACGCCGAGCACGAATTGGTGGAGCGCATCCAGTCCGCGCCCGCCGATTCGGTGGACTTCATTATTTTCAACCCGGCGGCCTTCACGCACACCAGCATCGCGCTACGCGACGCGCTGTGCGCGGTGCGTATTCCGTTCATCGAGGTGCATCTCTCCAACATTCACGCGCGCGAGGCGTTCCGCCGCACCTCGTATTTTTCCGACATCGCCGCCGGGGTGATCAGCGGCTTGGGCGCGCATGGCTATGAGCTGGCCTTGCAGGCGGCCCTGCATTACTTGGGACAACGCTGATGGATATACGCAAAGTTAAAAAATTGATCGAGTTGCTGGAGGAATCCGGCATCGCCGAGATCGAAATCCGCGAGGGGGAAGAGGCGGTGCGCATCAGCCGCTACGGCCAGAGCGGCGCCACGCAGGTGGTGATGCACGGTCCGTCCGGCGCCGCCGTCAACGCCGTCGCGCATGCGCCCGCCGCGCCCGGCGTTGCGCATGCCCCGGCAGCGCCGCCGGCGCCGTCCGGCCACACGGTCAACGCGCCCATGGTCGGCACGTTCTACGCCGCGCCCGCGCCCGGCGCTCAGCCGTTCGTCGAAGTGGGCAGCCGCGTCGAAGTGGGCGACACGCTGTGCGTGATCGAAGCCATGAAGATCATGAATCAGATCGAGTCCGACAAGGCGGGCGTGGTGAAGGCGGTGCTGGTGGAGAATGGTAAGCCGGTGGAGTATGGGCAGCCGCTGTTTATCATTGAGTGATGATTATCCCGCGTAGTTTCTTGGATTTCTTCCATGCTTGAAAAAGTTGTGATCGCCAACCGCGGCGAAATCGCCTTGCGCATTTTGCGCGCCTGCTGCGAACTGGGCATCAAGACGGTGGCGGTGCATTCCTCCGCCGACCGCGACCTCAAGCACGTGCGCCTGGCCGATGAGTCGGTGTGCATCGGCCCGCCGCCTTCCGCGCAGAGTTATCTAAATATCCCCGCGGTGATCAGCGCCGCGGAAGTGACCGACGCCGTGGCCATTCATCCCGGCTACGGTTTTCTTTCCGAAAACGCCGATTTCGCCGAGCGCGTGGAGAAAAGCGGGTTTATTTTCATCGGCCCGCGCCCGGAAACGATTCGCTTGATGGGCGACAAGGTATCGGCCATCGCGGCCATGAAAAAATACGGCGTACCGTGCGTGCCGGGCTCGGACGGCGCGCTGGGCGACGACCCCGATGACTATTTCCGGCTGGCGCGCGACATCGGCTATCCGATCATCATCAAGGCCTCGGGCGGCGGCGGCGGACGCGGTATGCGCGTGGTGCACAGCGACGCGACGTTGCTCAACGCCGTTTCCCTGACCAAGTCCGAGGCGCTCAGCGCGTTCGGCACCGATAAAGTCTACATGGAAAAATTCCTGGAGAATCCGCGCCACATCGAGTTCCAGGTGCTCGCCGACGAACACGGCAACGTCATCCACCTGGGCGAGCGCGACTGCTCCATGCAGCGCCGCCACCAGAAAATCATCGAGGAATCGCCCGCACCCGGCATCACGGAAAAAATGCGCAACAACATGGGCGAGCGCTGCGCCACGGCGTGCCGCAAGATGGGTTATCGCGGCGCGGGCACGTTCGAGTTTCTGTACGAGAACGGCGAATTTTATTTCATCGAGATGAACACGCGCGTGCAAGTCGAGCATCCGGTGACGGAAATGGTGACCGGCGTGGACATCGTCAAGGAACAATTGCGCATCGCCGCCGGCGAGCATCTCTCCTACCGGCAAAAGGATGTTCAATGGCGCGGCCACGCGCTGGAGTGCCGCATCAACGCCGAGGATCCGTGGACGTTCATGCCCTCGCCGGGCGCCGTCACGCAGTTTCACGCGCCGGGCGGGCCGGGCATCCGCGTCGATTCGCACATTTACAACGGCTACACGGTGCCGCCCTATTACGACTCCATGATCGGCAAGCTGATCGCGCACGGCGAGACGCGCGACGCCGCGCTCGCGCGTATGCGCACGGCGCTCAATGAAATCGTAATCGACGGCATCAAGACCAACATTCCGCTGCACCAGGACATCCTCAGCGACGCCGCGTTCCAGGCCGGCGGCACGAATATCCATTATTTGGAAAAGAAGCTGGGGTTGTAAAAAATTAAAATCAGGGAAAAGGGCAAAGATACAAGGGAAAAGGGAGGAGGCAGAGAGAGTCCTTTTCCCTTTTCCCTTTTCCCTTTTCCCTTTTCCCCTTTCCCTAATTTACTATGATCCAACTCACCTTCCACACCCGCGCTGAACAGGCTGAGCAATTATCCGAACTTCTCAGCGAGGCGGGCGCGTTGGCGGTGACGCTGCAAGATAATGCAGATGAACCTATCTATGAGCCGGAGTTGGACACGACACCGCTATGGTCACACACCCAAGTGAGCGCATTATTTGCGGCGGAAATCGACCGTGCGGCGCTGCTGGAAAAACTGCGCGGCGCGCTCGGCCAACCGGCGTTGCAGTGCGGCGTGCAAATCCTTGAGGATCGGGACTGGCAGCGCGCCTGCCGCGATGATTTTCAGCCTCGGCGGTTCGGCGCGCGGCTGTGGGTGTGTCCGAGCTGGCACACGCCGCCCGATCCGGACGCGGTCAATCTGCTGCTCGATCCCGGTCTGGCGTTCGGCACCGGGATGCATCCGACCACGGCGCTGTGCCTGGAATGGCTGGCCGCTGCGAACCTGCGCGGCTTGGACGTGATCGACTACGGCTGCGGCTCCGGCATTCTTGCCGTCGCCGCCGCCAAGCTTGGCGCGCGCCGCGTGTGGGCGGCGGACATCGACCCGCAGGCGCTGGAGGCGACGCGCGCCAACGCGGAAAAAAACGCCGTGCAGGACGTGATCGTCACCGGCCTGCCCGATGCTGAATTACCTCCGCAATCTGAGTCCGCAAACGGGCCGTCCATGGCCCGCGGCCCTCGGCTCGTTCCCATCGCCGAATCCGCAAACGGGCCGTCCGTGGCCCGCGGCCCTCGGCTCGTTCCCATCGCCGAATCCGCAACCGGGCCGTCCGTGGCCCGCGGCCCTCGGCTCGTTCCCATCGCCGACACGTTACTTGCCAATATTCTCGCGCGTCCGCTCGTCGATTTGGCGCCGCGCTTCGCCGCCTTGCTGCGGCCGGGCGGACACATCGTGCTGTCCGGCCTACTTAGCGAGCAGGCACAGCATGTGGCGTGCGCCTACACGCCTTGGTTTACGATGGCCGATATCGTGGTGCATGAAGGGTGGGCGCGCTTGGAAGGAATCCGAAAATCGGCTAAGGTGTAACTATGTATACACAATGTCCGGCTTGTGACAGTTTTTTCCGCATCAGCATCGCTCAACTCAAGCTCGGCCAGGGCAAGGTGCGTTGCGGGGCGTGCGACAGCGTTTTCAACGCGCTGCTCAATCTCACCGAACAACTGCCGGAAATCCCCACCGTCGTCGAGCGCGTCGAGTACCATGCGCTGCCCGCCCCGGAAGTCGCGCCGTCCGCGCAACCGAGCCCGCCGCCGGAACCGCCGCGCGTGGCGGAGACCGCACAGCCGGCCGAATCGGCGCGGCCGAGTTTTTTATTCATCGACGAACCGGAAGAAACGGAACCGCCGCGCAATAATGTCACCCTGAACCACGCCGCCGATTTCAAGTCGGATATTTTAGAGGCGCGCCACGACGCGCCGCAGCCGGAGAGCGGCAAACAGATGCAGCCCCTTGGCGCCGATTTGCCGGCCATCATCGTGCCGGACCGGCGCATGCAACCGCGCATCAGCGAAATAGATTTTGCGCCGGACGATGATTTGCTGCGCGAGGATTACGTCCCCGCCAAAAAACCCTATGGCTGGTTCGGCACCGGTGCGTGGTTCGTGGGCACGCTGGGATTATTGATTCTGTTGATCGCGCAGTATGCTTTTTTTATGCGCGACAGTTTGGCGCAATATCCGACGCTGCGCCCCGGCTTGGAATTTGTGTGTTCAGTAGTCAACACTTTCGGCGCGTGCGAGATACCTTTGCGCCGCGATACGGCGCAAATACAGCTGCTCGATCGTGACCTGCGTCCGCATCCCGCGGTGCAGGACGCCTTGATCGCGCGCGTAACGCTGGTGAACCAAGCGCCGTTCCGCCAGCCTTATCCGGCCTTGCAGTTGACCATTTCCGATCTCAACGGCGTGATCGTCGCCAAGCGCCTGTTTCAACCTTCTGAATATCTCGACGCGGACGTCGACGCCAAGCGCGGCATGGCGCCGCGCGCGCCGGCGCCCGTGGTAGTGGAAGTCGCCACACCGAGCATCGGCTTCCAAGTGGCGTCGTGGGACTTTGCGCTATTCTGATTCCACGCCGGGAGAAATTCGCAAAAACGGTTGTCTACTTATTAACCCGGCACTATTTATTACCGGGTTAACAGTTTAATGCGGCGCGCAGGTTGCCTCGCGCGCGTGAGGAGCTACATTATCGCAAACAAGGATCGTGACAATGCGTATTGCATTAATCAGCACACCCTGCGTAAGCTGCCCGCCTAAAACTTACGGCGGCACCGAACTGATCATTCATCAACTTGCCGAAGACCTCGTCGAGCGCGGCCATCGCGTCGTGATCTACGCCACCGGCGACAGCCGCACCCGCGCCGAGCTGCGCTACTGCTACGAACAGGCGCTCTGGCCGCCCAGTCCGCTGACGGAGCTGCAGCACGTCGCGCACGCCTATGGCGACATACTGCGCCGCGCGGAATCGTTCGATATCATCCACACGCACAGCGTGCATGCGCTCATCCTGTCGAAATTCATCGGCGACGCGCCGGTGGTGCATACGGTGCATCACCACCGTGAAGATGAGCTAAGCCATATTTACAGCCGCCATCGCGACGCGCACTACATATTCATCAGCGAGCGGCAGCGCTCGTTGGAAACGCCGCTGCCCAGGGCGCGCGTGATCCATCACGGCCTGCAACCGCAACATTACCCCTTTGTCGAGCACAGCCAAAACTACGTTGCGTTTCTCGGCCGCCTTTCCGCCTGTAAGGGGCCGGCCACGGCCATCGACGTCGCGCGGCGCGCCGGCGTGCGGCTGCGCATCGCCGGCGACGTGCACGGGGAAGATCACGCATTTTACGAAAAGCATCTAGTGCCGCGCCTCACGCAACCGGGCGTGGAATATTTGGGACCGGTGAATCACGCGCAAAAAGTGGACTTGCTGGGCAACGCGCGCGCGGTGTTGTTTCCCATCGATTGGGAAGAACCCTTTGGACTGGTGATGATCGAGGCCATGTTGTGCGGCACGCCGGTAGTCGCCTTCGCGCGCGGCAGCGTGCCGGAAATCGTGGATGAAGGCATTACCGGCTACAAGGTGCACAACGCGGACGAGATGCTCGCGCGCCTGGACGCCGCGGCGCGCCTCGATCGCGCGCGTGTGCGGCGACACGCCGTGCAGCGTTTCAGCGCCGTGCGCATGACCGATGAGCATCTCGCCTATTATCGGACGCTGCGCGGCGTGCGCCGCGCCGAACCGCACCGTGAGCTACCGGCCGCCCTCTACGGCACCGCCCGCTAAACCGGCGGTGGCGGATTTGGCCAGCGGCGAACTCACGCCCATTCCCCTAGAGCAAGTGTTCGGATGGGCGCCGCCGGCGCGCGGACCGGAGGTGGGCACCGGCCGTAAACTGGTGCTCAAGCGCGGCAGCACTTTCGCGGTGCTCAACGGCCGCGGCAACGTCAGCCCGGCGAGCGCCGCGGAGTTGGGGTTGTTTTTCAAGGACACGCGCTTCCTGAGCTTCTACGAGTTAAAACTGCCCGGCGATGTGGCGGCGGAACTGTGCAGTCACGTCTCCACGCATTACATCAGTCAGATCGATTTTTCCATTTATAACGGCTTCACCCTGGAAGACGGCGCCGAGGCGAAATTCCGTGAAAAAAATTTCATGCACTTGCAGCGCCGCCAGGTCATCACCGACTCGTTCGTCGACCATATCCGCTTGCTGAATTATTTGCCGCACACCGTGCGCCTGCATCTGGAGCTGTGGTTCGCGGCGGACTTCGCGGATTTATTCGAGGTGCGCGGCATGGAGCGCGATAAGCGCGGCCAGTTCTACGCGCCGCAGGTGGGTTCGAATCAAGTGCGCCTGACTTATAAAGGCGTGGACGAAATGTATTACCGCACCAATCTGATTTTTTCGCCGAATCCTAAAACACTGGACGGCCATCACGCGCAATGGGAACTGACGCTGAAACCCGCGGAGCAAGTCGACTTGGAAATCGTGGTGCTACCCAGCCAGGGCCATTCTCTCGAACACCGCGAAATCTCCCTGCCCACCACATCGTTCGCGGAACGTGAGCGCGAGGTCGATCAGAGTTATCAAACCTGGAATCAACAATGCACGCAGTTCAGCACCTCCGATGAATTTTTCAATCTTGCCTTGACGCAAGGCCGCGCCGATCTGCGCGCGCTGATACTGGAAGAAGGCGAGCGCCACATCATTGCCGCCGGCGTGCCGTGGTACGTGGCGCCGTTCGGCCGCGACGCCTTGATCACCGCGTTCCAGGCACTGCTGGTGCGTCCGGATCTGGCGCGCGAGAGTTTGCAGTTTCTCGCCTATTATCAAGGGAAAAAACCCGACGAGTTTCGCGAGGAAGCACCGGGGAAAATCATGCATGAAATGCGCTACGGCGAACTGGCGCGCATCGGTGCGATTCGCCACACGCCTTATTACGGCACCGTGGACGCCACACCGCTGTTCATCGTGCTGCTGGAGGAGTACTGGCGCTGGACGGCGGACAAAGACACCGTGCTGGCGCTGCTGCCCGCCGCGGTCAAGGCGGCGGAGTGGCTGGTTAGCACCGAGCGCTGGGGCGGCGACCCGGACGGTGACGGCTTCATCGAGTATTTCGGCGCGAGCGGCAAGGCCGGGCTGGAAAATCAGGGCTGGAAAGATTCCATCGACGGCGTGCCGTGGCCCGACCACAAATTACCGGATCCACCGATTGCCCTGGTGGAGGTACAAGGCTACGCGGTGGACGCGTTTCGCCGCTTGGCCGCGCTGCTGCACGAGACCGGCAAGGACGCCGGCGCGGCGCGGCAGTGGCGCCAGCGCGCCGACCACCTGGCGGCGCGCATTGAAGAACACTTTTGGCTGCCTAATTTGGAATATTACGCGCTGGCGCTGGATGGAAATAAAAAACCGCTGCCGACACTGACATCCAATCCCGGCCATTTGCTGTTCAATAAAATCATCGACGCCGCGCGCGCGCATTGCGTCGAGCAGCGCCTCATGGGTTCGCAATTTTTCAGCGGCTGGGGTATCCGCACGCTGGCCAGCCAGCAGCAAGCCTACAATCCGCTCAGCTATCACAACGGCACGGTATGGCCGCACGATAATTCCATGATCGCCATGGGCCTGTCGAATTACGGTATGCAGTCCTCGGCGCTGAAAATTTTCGACGCCTTGTTCGCGGCGGCGCGCAGCTTCGCGCACATGCGCCTGCCGGAATTGTTTTGCGGCATCGGCCAAGACGAGGCCGATTTTCCGGTGCACTATCCGGTGGCGTGCCTGCCGCAATCCTGGTCCAGCGGCAGTTGGTTCCTGTTGTTGCGCGCCATACTCGGCATCCAACCCGACGCGCCGCGCGGCACGCTGCAAATCCTCCAGCCGTGCCTGCCGCCGTGGCTCAAGGAGGTGCGCCTGTCCAATCTGCATATCGGCCATACCACGCTCGATCTGGTGTTTTTCCGCAGAGGCAACCGCGCCAATGTCGAGGTGCTGGCCGTGGAGGGCGATCCACTGCGCGTGCAGATTCAAATTTAAACTACCCCGCCGTGTTATAATTATATTGGGAGTTGGCCGGACAGTCGCTGTGCCTACGGCATAGAGGAAAGTCCGGGCTCCACAGGGCGGAGCGCCAGGTAACGCCTGGGAGGCGCGAGCCTACGGAAAGTGCCACAGAAAATATACCGCCTACGTCTGCCACGCAGACCGGCAAGGGTGAAAAGGTGCGGTAAGAGCGCACCGCGCGGGTGGCAACACGCCGCGGCACGGAAAACCCCGCTCGGAGCAAGACCAAATAGGGAAACATTAGTGCGGCCCGCACTGTTTCCGGGTAGGTTGCTTGAGACGCGCGGCGACGCGCGTCCTAGAGGAATGACTGTCCTCGACAGAACCCGGCTTATAGGCCGACTCCCTCTTAACTGCAAGTGAGGGGTGAGGGGTGAGGAGTAACCCCTCACCCCT
>JBFLZV010000001.1:0-121671 GCA_040756035.1 Pseudomonadota bacterium | reverse complement strand
TGAGAAGTCCAGGGATGGACTTATTCAGGGCTTTTATAATTATACCCCGAAGCGGTTCACTGCGCTAACAGCTCCGCCAGCAAGGGTTTCAGGTGCTCCGCTTGCGCGTCGCGGCGCAGCCGTCGGCAGCGCATAATCGCGCGCAAATCGGCCAGGGCGGTGTCGAAATCGTCGTTCAACACCAGATAATCGAATTCATGATAATGCGCCATTTCGTCCACCGCCGCCTGCATACGCCGCGCAATCACTTGCGCGCCGTCTTGGCCGCGCGCGCGCAGGCGCTGCTCCAGCACCGCACGCGACGGCGGTAGAATGAAAATGCTCACGCAGTCGGGCCACTGCGCACGCACTTGGCGCGCGCCCTGCCAGTCGATTTCCAGCACCACGTCCAGCCCGTTTTGCAACTGCTCCACCACCCATTGCCGTGACGTGCCGTAACAGTGCCCGAACACCTCGGCGTATTCGAGGAACGTGCCCGCCGCGCGCAGCGCGTCGAAGCGCGCCTGATCGACGAAGTGATAATGCACGCCGTCCTGCTCGCCCGGTCGCGCCGGTCGCGTGGTGTGCGACACCGACACGCGCAGATTCGGCATACACTGCAACAGCGCGTTCACCAAACTGGATTTGCCGCCCCCGGAAGGCGCGGCGATGATGTAGAGCGTTCCCGTCACGCGGCGTTACTCGATATTTTGAATTTGTTCGCGCACTTGTTCGATGAGCACCTTAAGCTCGATGGACGCGCGCGTGGTTTCCTGATCCACCGACTTGGCGCCCAGCGTGTTGGCCTCGCGGTTGAGTTCCTGCATGAGAAAATCCAGGCGCCGGCCCACCGGCTCGCGCTCGTGCAGCACCCTGCCGACCTCTTGAATATGCATGGCGAGGCGCTCCAATTCCTCGTCCACGTCCATTTTCTGAATCAAAATCAGCATTTCTTGTTCGAGGCGCGTGGGGTCGATCTCGGCGTTCAATTCCGCGAAGCGGCCGGTGAGGCGCGCGCGCAGCTGCGCCAGAATGCTCGGCAACTGTAGCCGCACCTGCTCCACGATGGCGAGCATCGCAGCGCAACGCTGCTCGATGGCCGCCGCCATCTTGGCGCCCTCGCGCACGCGCGCCTCGATCAATTCGCCGAGCGCGTCCTCCAGCAGCGCCATGGCCTCGGTAGCCAACTGCTCGGCGCCGCGATTCGCCGTCTTCAGCACGCCCGGCCAGCGCAGAATTTCCAGCGCGTTCAGCGGCGCGGCGTCGTCCAGCAGGTCGCCCACCTCGCGCGCCGCCCGCACCAAATGCTTGACCAGTTCCAGGTTAACGCCGAGCCCCACGCCCGCCGGGTCGATCAACGCCGCTGAGGTCGGCTCGAAACGCAATTGGCATTCCACCTTGCCGCGCTTCAGCGATGCGGCGATGCGTTCGCGCACGGCAAGTTCCAAAGCGTGTAACTCGTCGGGTAGGCGCAGCGAAATTTCCAAAAACCGGTGGTTCACGGAACGCAACTCCCAGCACAATCCCCCTCCCTGTGTCTGACGGTGCTGCCGCGCGAAGGCGGTCATACTGCGTATCATGTGAGAACCTCGTGGCTGTGGAGGGCTTACTATACTAGAAGTGAGGCGTTAGGAGTGAGGGGTGAGGGGTGAGGGGTGAGGAGTAACACATCACTCCGCACGCTCCATATGTTAAGCTACACCCCCATCACCACAATGGAACGAACACCCATGCGCCCCAGCGGACGCGCCCCCAACCAATTACGCCCGGTTAAACTCACCCGCCACTACACCAAACACGCCGAAGGCTCGGTCCTGGTGGAGTTCGGCGACACCAAGGTACTGTGCACCGCCTCGGTGGACGACAAAGTGCCGCCGTTCCTCAAAGGCAAGGGCCAAGGCTGGGTCACCGCCGAATACGGCATGCTGCCGCGCGCCACCGGCAAGCGCGTCGCACGCGAAGCCGCCGCCGGACGCCAAGGCGGACGCACCCTGGAAATCCAACGCCTGATCGGCCGTTCATTGCGCTCGGTGGTCAACCTCGAAGCGCTCGGCGAGCGCAGCATTCTCATCGACTGCGACGTCATCCAAGCCGACGGCGGCACGCGCACCGCCTCCATCACCGGCGCCTACGTCGCGCTGGTCGACGCCGCGCGCCGCATGGTACGCAACAAACTCATCACGCGCGACCCCATTCACGGCCTCATCGCCTCGGTGTCGGTCGGCATTTACAAGGGCGCGCCGGTGCTCGACCTCGACTACAAAGAAGACTGCGACGCCGAAACCGACATGAACGTCGTCATGAACGAAGCCGGCGCATTCATCGAAATCCAAGGCACCGCCGAAGGCCACGCCTTCCGCATGGATGAACTGCACGCCATGCTCGAACTCGCCAAAGGCGGCATCGCCGAGTTGATCGAAAAACAACGAGCGGTATTAAATGAAGCAGAGCAAAGATAAAAGAGAAAAGAGCAAAGCAAATGCCAGGCATGCGCATGGCGCTGCGCCTGTCCTTTTCTCTGGTTCTATATGAAACGCATCGTCGTCGCCACCGGCAACCTGGACAAACTGCGCGAAATCGAAGCCATCGCCGAAGGCGTGGGTGAACTGCTGTCGCAATCCGACTTCAACGTCCCGCCCATCGAAGAAACGGGCCTGAGCTTCGTCGAAAACGCCCTCCTCAAGGCGCGCCACGCCGCGCAACACACCGGCCTGCCCGCGCTCGCCGACGACTCCGGCCTGGAAGTCGACGCCCTCAACGGCGCGCCCGGCATCTATTCCGCGCGCTACGCCGGGCCGGGCGCCACCGATGCGCAAAACAACGAAAAACTCCTGCAAGAGCTCGCCAACGTCCCCGAACACCAACGCCGCGCGCGCTACCAATGCATCATGGTTTACCTGCGCCACGCCCACGACGCCACCCCCATCATCTGCCACGGCACCTGGGAAGGCCGCATCCTCTTCAAGCCGCAAGGCGATTTCGGCTTCGGCTACGACCCCCTCTTCTTCGTCCCCACCCACCGCTGCGCCGCCGCCGAACTCCTCCCCGCCGTCAAAAACCAACTCAGCCACCGCGCCAAGGCCCTGCGCCAGTTGGCGAGTTTGCTGAAAGATGCCTAATTAAAACCCGCATCAAAATCACGGAATCTGTACCATCATTTCGGGCGCAACGCAGCGAAAACCCGGAATCAAGTAGGGCGGATCAAGCGCGGCGGATCCGACAAGTGGTCTTGACATACCATTATTAATATAGACACAATATAATATGTGGCGCATCGAAGAACACCGCAGGGTCGATAAACAACTCTCCACAGGGGTGCCGCAAGAGGTACTCAAACGATACGAGAAATGGAAAGACATCGCCACGCTTTCCGGTCCGCCGGGATTACGCGCGATCAAAGGGTTTCATGATGCAGCCCTATCCGGCGAGTGGAAAGGCTGCCGATCTTCTCGGCTCGGCCTACAATGGAGAGTCATTTATCAGGTAGTAGCCGATGCTCTGTTAATTCAGGTAGTCCAAGTTACCCCGCATGATTATAGGAGACATTGACATGAAAGAGTTCCGGCCTGCAAAAAAGCGCATCGAAGTCACGGTGGGCGAATCCGTGCGCATCATCCGCGAGCTTCAGGAGCTGAGCCAAAATCAACTAGCCGAACTCACAGGCATTCCTCAATCCACGCTTTCGGCCATCGAAAATGACCGAGTCAATCTCGGCGTCGAGCGTGCAAAAGTCCTGGCCCGCGCCCTCAAATGCCATCCGGCGGTATTGCTATTTCCAGGCTGGAATGTTCCTCTTGAATCCGCAGCGTAATAATTCTACGCGGGCCTCGACTTATTGTTCTTACATCAACCTACTAGCTCCTCGCTGTACTGATTTATGTGTAAAAGCCAATGATCACAATTAATGGCGAAAAAGAACTCATACGGATAGAAAGTTGGGGCGATATTCTTGAAAGGCCTGATTACGTCAAAGATATTGATCCGAAGTCAATTGAACTAGAGGCAATCATCGGGAGTTATGTATTCCCTGAGCCTGTACCTTGTGGTTTATCTGCATGCCATCAACCTCACAACCGAGGTTACTTGGTATCTGCTAAAAGCAAAGTTGTAACTAATATCGGAAACATATGCGGCAAAAACCACTTCTCGGTTAATTTTCAGACACTAAGAAATAGATTTAACAGAGATGTCCGAATCAAGGCCCAGAAGGAAGCTCTGAGAGCTTTTATTAGCCGCATTCCAGAATATGAAGAGCAGATAGCTGAATTGCGAGGCAATGAATATGGGGCAGATTGGGTGCATAAATGCACCAAAGCATTAAAAACCCCTAACTCAGGCACGCCAGAAAAGCTCCGTAGGGAGCTTGAGCGCATGGTGCGTGCCGGCTCAAATCAGATCATCACTCAGAGAGCGGCAACGAAAGAAGAAATCGATGCACAGGAAGCAATTCAAGGAAGAAGGGTTGAGCGCCCCTACTACATCGAGGAACAGGTGGGTATTCTCGATGGAGTTGCAGCGTTACGAGAAGATTACAATCTAAGAAAGATTTTGGTAGAAGATATCCAGTTAGGAATTGATCGTATTTCTCGCATTGATATTGAATCAGCTAGTGAGTATCAATTGAGCATGGAAAGCAAGTGGGCGGGAGAGCTTGATTCGAAGCTGGAGCGTGCGGAGTCTGCTGCGGCAAGTGGCAGGCGCTTGTTAATGAAACGCAATTTATCTCAATTAATCAAGCTTCTCGACGATTCGCAAGATATAGGCATGTTTAGAAGATTTCTAAATGACCTCCCAGAAGAATGCATAAATACTATTCAACGTTCAGCAAGCGCAGATTGGAACGAATGAAGTGAATCTTAACAACAGGGTTAAAACGAGAATATCTATTAATGGCTATTGAACGGGATTCCGCGAAAGCTAAAGTTAACCTTAAGAAACATCAACGCCTTGACGTCAAAGCGTCATAACGCTATAGTGGAAGCGAGGTGATTCCCATGCACGAAGCCACTAAGCGTTCCACCGTCTACTTTGAATCGGATATCCACAATGCCCTGCGGTTGAAGGCCGCTTCCACGCATCGTTCGCTGTCGGAGTTGGTCAATGAGGCCGTGCGCCATTCCTTGAGAGAAGACCAGGAAGATTTGGCCGCCTTCGAGGAGCGCGTCGCGGAGCCTACGGTGAGTTACGAGGCGCTGTTGAAAGACCTCAAGGCCCATGGCAAGCTTTGAGATTCGGTTTAAGAAGTCCGTAGCCAAGGACCTCCGAGGCATACCAAATAAAGACGTAAAACGAATACTCGATTGCATTAAAGCGTTGAGCACGGAACCGCGCCTGCCGGGCAGCGAAAAACTTTCCGCTCAAGAGCGCTACCGCGTGCGGCAAGGTGTCTACCGGATCATCTACGAAATTAAAAACAACGAGCTCATCGTGATTGTTGTCAAGGTAGCTCATCGGGGTAAAGTCTATAAGGTAAAATGAGCCGGCCTGGAATTACCTCAGTTGAATTTCCTTTCCGATTTATAAGATATCCCTCAAAATAACGGCGAACGTCGCAAAGGGAAATTACTATGGCGCGCACCATCAAAAAGTCCGTAGCTCGAACGCAAAAATCCACCACGCGCGTAAAACAGACGATACGTTCCCGCGCCAAGCAAAACCCTAAGCAAAAAAAGATGCTGGTGCTCGTCGCCACGCGCAAGGGCGCGCGGTTGTTTCATGGCGACGCAGCGTGCAGGACGGCACGCCGGACGGACCCAAGCTGCACTCCATCATCGTCGACCCGCGCGACCCCAAGCATCTTTATTTCGCCATGTCGGGCGGCGGCGTGCACGAATCGCGCGACGGCGGCCGCAGCTTCGCGCCGCTTGTGCAGGGCATGGAAGTGGTCGAAGGATTCGACGCCGCCAACATCGCCTTTCACGATCCGCACCGTGTGCGACTCTGCTCGAGCAACCCGGATCGCCTGTATCAATAAAATCACTGCGGCATTTACCGGCTCGACCGCCCGGCCAACGCCTGGATACGTATCGGCAGGGCCATGCCCAAGCGCGTCGGCGACGTCGGCTTTCCCATGGTGGTGCACCCGCGCGACGCCGATACCGCGTGGGTGTTCCCGATGGACGGCGCCACCGTGTGGCCGCGCACCAGCCCCGATGGCAAACCGGCTGCTTATGTCACGCGCAACGCCGGCAAGACTTGGCAGCGGCTCGACAACGGCCTGCCGCAAACCCAAGCCTGGTGGACGGTGAAGCGCCAAGCCATGAGCGCGGACACGCACGACCCCGTGGAATTATATTTCGGAACGACCAGCGGCGAGCAGATATTCGACCTCGCGCACCCGCTGCGCCCCACCGATTCCGTGCAAATCGTCCAAGCATTGAACGGCGGGCGATGATAAAGTTATTATTCATTACTCGTGTTTAACTTCACCACCTTACCTCCGCTCTCCCTCTACATCCACCTCCCCTGGTGCGCGCGCAAGTGTCCGTATTGCGATTTCAATTCGCATGAGCAAAGGGATGCGCTGCCGGAGCGCGACTATACGCAGGCGCTGCTGCGCGACTTGGAGCACGATTTGCCGCGCATTTGGGGGCGACGCATCGTCAGCATTTTCATCGGCGGCGGCACGCCGAGTTTGTTTTCGCCGGAGGCCGTTAACGAATTATTAAGCGGCGTCCGCGCGCGGGTGAATTTATTGCCCGACGCCGAGATCACCCTGGAGGCCAATCCCGGCTCCAGCGAATACGCCAAGTTCGCCGAATTTCGCGCCGCAGGCGTGAATCGTCTTTCCATCGGCATCCAAAGTTTTAACGACGATCACCTGCGCGCCCTGGGGCGTATCCACGGACGCCGCGAGGCCATCGCCGCCGCCGAGGCCGCGCACTACGCGGGCTTCGACAACTTCAATCTCGACCTGATGTACGCGCTGCCCGGACAAAACACCGAGCAGGCGCTCGCCGACTTGAATACGGCCGTCGCACTGGAGCCCGCGCACATTTCACACTATCAGCTCACCATCGAGCCGAATACGTTTTTTCACAGCCATCCGCCCGTGCTGCCCGACGACGATGCGGCGTGGACCATGCAGGAGCATTGTCAGCAACGTCTCGCCGAGCGCGGTTACCAACATTACGAAATTTCCGCCTACGCGCAAGCGGGCCGCCGCTGCAAACATAACCTCAACTACTGGGAGTTCGGCGATTACTTAGGCATCGGCGCGGGCGCGCACGGCAAGATAACGGACGCGCAACAACAGTCCATCACGCGTCTGTGGAAAATCAAACAGCCGCGCGCCTACATGGACGGCGTCGCGGCGGCGAAGCACGTCGGCGGCGAGCAGCAGCTCACGCCGTACGACGCGCTGCTCGAATTCATGATGAATGCGCTGCGGCTCAGCGAAGGATTTTCCTTGGAATCGTTCGCGGCGCACACCGGCTTACCGCTTGCTTGGGTCGAAGCACCGCTGCGCGACGCCGTCGCGCGCGGCTTAATAGAATGGAGCGGATCGCACGTGCGCCCCACGCCGCACGGCGCGCGGTTGCTCAACGATTTGTTGCAACTCTTTATGATGGACGACGCAGCCGCGTCTCAACGCCACACCGCGTAAGCCGCGCCCGCCGCAAGCAGCGTCAATAGCGTCGCGGCGCCCTTCCAGTGACGTCTTAAAAAACGCTTCAGCGCGAAAGCACGGTTGGCCGCCGCCGTAACGCGCCCCTCGTGCCAGCTATACGTTAACTCCTCGGCCACGCCCGCGGTGCGCAGTTTCAGCACCGCGTCGAATCCCAGCGTATGTTCGCCGGCCTTGAGCGCCACCACCTCCCAGGCCCACGACAGCGCGCCGTCCGCGCCGAGGCGCTGCTCGGGCGGCGTGAGCGGTGTGATCGTGCAGCCATCCGCGCACAGGGCCACGTGCAGCAGCGCGGCAATGCGCAGCGCGGCGATATTACCAGGCGCCGCGGCGTTCAGCGCCTTGGTCATGCTTTCTACGACGTTTTGCGTTACCGTCATTTCCAGACGCCGTGCCTCGCCCGCCCGCCAATAAGGCGGCGGAATGAAGCGCACGTCGGGCATGCTCAAATTTTGCAGCTCACGGCGCACCAAGGTATCGAAATCGGCCAACGGCTCGGCGAGCCCGCGCCCGCCGCCCTGTTCGCGCACGCGCGGCATCGTCACGGCCAGCGCCGGCGTATGCGCAAGCGTCACCGCGAAGCCCGGCGTTATCTGCCGCGCCCGCGCCTCGTCGGCGGGCGTGGGCCCGGTGATGCTGGACACCAGCAGGCCCTTCATAATCACGATATAAAAAATAATATCCGCGAAAATGAATAGAATAATAAAGACTGCAAAGTCTTGAATAGTCATGACCGGCGAAATCCGTGTACACGCAAAAAGCCATTTTACTCCTAAAAGTATCGATGCGGACCACGCCCGGATGCAGGGAATGCGTTACAGGGGCGCGGGCGGCTTGCATCGCTATAATTTAGATGCCATAATGAAGCGATTATCCAATTTTAAGCAGTCGTTGGGCCAGCCGAACAGGGGAGGTGTGTTTTGTTAGATTTATCCGTAGATTTAGCCAAAGAGTCCGTGCAATACACAACGGGCGACGTGCTCACCATGTACGCCATTATTATCGTCGTGGCGCTGAGCATCGCGGTAGTCCTGTTCAAGCGCTCTTCAAAAAAATAGAGCATTCAACGATTCAGTACGCCGGGCGCACAAGCCGGCGCGGCGGCGCGGAATTTTAAAGTAATGGGAGGAAGGCTTCACATGAGACGGTTTTTATCCATAGGGGTTAAGGCGCTGCCGTTTGCGGCGTTGCTGGCGGCGCTGACTGCGCCGACCTTTGTCTGGTCGGAGGACGCGGCCCCCGCCGCCGAGCCGGCCGCCGATGCTGCGGCCCCTGCCGCCGACACGGCCGCAGCCCCTGAGGCCACCGCGGCGCCTGCCGAGGCAGCTCCCGAAGCCGCCGCGGCCCCCGCTGAAGCGGCTCCGGTCGCCGAAGCCCCGGCGCCCCAGCCGATGCCCAGCGGTGCGCTCAAGCTGGTGGGCGACCCGGAAAGCGGCAAGAAAATCTTTACGGAGGGCAAGGGTGAAGCTCCCCCCTGCATGTCCTGCCACGGCGAACAAGGTCTGGGCGACGACAACATGGGCACGCCGCGTCTGGCCGGCCTCGGTTTCGTCTACCTGCGCAAGCAGCTCTATAACTTCGCCACCGACACGCGCCTGGACACCACCATGGGTGTCATGAACGGCATCGCCAAGGCGCTGAGCGAGCAAGACCGCGCCGACATCGCTGCGTACGAAGCCTCCATCAATCTGCCCATGCAGGCTTCCGCTTCCGACCTCGAAGCGGTGAAGAGCGCGGGCACCGTGCCGGTGGGCGCAAGCCATCTCGGCAAGGGCATCGTGCTGTACGGCATACCCAAGCAAGGCGTGCCGGCCTGCCAAAGCTGTCACCAATACAATGGTCGCGGCGCCGCGCCGATTTATCCGCCCATCGGCGGCCAGCGCTACGTCTATCTGGTCAACCAGTTGAAGAAATGGCGCGACGGCAGCCGTGCGAACGATCCGATGGGTCAGATGCAGGCGGTGGCGCGCAATCTCACCGACGACGACATTCACAACGTCGCGGCCTATCTGACTGGCGCCGAACCCTCCACCATCGGCAACACGCGTTTGCCGCATGATCTGCCGCTGGACACCGTCAAGGGCGGCGCGCACTAAAGCCGTACGCCGTATTGATGCGCAGCTAAAGGGCGGCTTGACCGCCCTTTAGCTTTTTTAAGGCGAGGTATCTAAAAAAATCAAGAACTCGCACCGCGCCGCACCATCTAATGTTTGATGCCCGCCTCTCATCTATCCGCGCCGTGCGTGTTATAATTTTGACATGAGTTCCAGAAAGCCGCTCAAGCCCGGCGAGAAAATTCTGTTCATCGTATTCGCCGCCTTTCTGGCCTTGGCCGCGGTCGGTTACGTGATCCTCGAAACCGTGCGCTCGCATTCCACCGAACCGATGTTCGTATCGCGCGCCTCGTTCGACCTCAGCGCCGCGGGCAAGCACGGCTCCATGCTGTTCCGCACCGAGGGCTGCACCGCCTGCCACCGCGCCATGCGCAGCGGCACCAACAACGCCTTGTCGCTGGATGGCATCGGCTCGCGCCGCACGCGCGAGTGGATCGAGCGGTTTTTGCACGACCCGGAAGCGACCTACCCGACGAAAACATTTGACCACGGCTTCGGCGCCGGTAAGGAGGCGGGTTACGTGCAGTCGCTGCCCGCGCAAGACCTGCGCGATATCGCCATATTCCTATCCGAGTTGAAAGCCGAGCAAGGCTCGGCGTTGGCCAAGGAGCCGCCGCCGGAAAGCTCCGGATTTATCGACGCCATGGTGAAGATGTGGGCGCCGGAAAGTTGGAAGACCAAGTATGAGGACATTCGCGTGCGTTTGAAGCGCGAGGCCGAGCAGAAACAGCAAGCCGAGCAGGCACAGCAGGAGTCGCAAGGGCATGAGTGAAGCTGGCGCGCAGGATATCGAATACCGGCGTTATATTTTGTGGTTCGTATACGCCTGTATCATCTACAGCATCATCGGTTTTTCCTGGGGCGCCGTGGTGGGAATGGTTCCGGACTTGCGCGATTTCATTAACAACCGCCCGTTCGGCAACCTCATTATGCTCGGGCACGGCCACATCAATCTGCTCGGCTGGGTGGAAATGGCGATCTTCGCCGCTCTTTATTATGTGGTAGTGCGCGTGGTGAACCGCCCCATTTATAGTTTAAAGCTGGTGAAGGTGCACTTCTGGATACACAACTTCGGTCTGCTCGGCATGGTGATCTCGTTCGTCGCCGCCGGCGCGCTGGGCGGCATGAGCAGCATGACCATGCCCATCGAAGAAGTGAACAAGGTCGTGCGTCCGCTGATGATTCTGGTAGGCACGTTCGGCCTGCTGGTGCTCAGCGCCAATATTATCTGGGGTTACAATTTATTCCGCACGGCTGTCGGTTGGGGCGAGCGAGCAAAGCTCGCGAGCGCCGGGCCGGGAAGGCCTGGCTGGGCTTTAACAGAAAACCGAAGCCCCGCCATGGATGGCGACGATGCGGCGTAATGATCGCTGCGCAAAGTTCGCGAGCGCCGCTACAGGAAGTACCGGCTCGGGTTGTATATCTACCGCAGAGCAACGCCAAGGACGGCAAAGGTGCGGTGCACTGTCGCGCTATAGTGGTCTAATATTAGCATGAGCAAATACATTAAATATTTATTAATCGGCGCGCTGCTCGCCGCCGGTTTGCTGGCGGGCTGCACGGACAAGACCGCGCTGAAGGCTGGTCAGCCCGCGCCGCGCATCGCCACCAAGACGCTGGCCGACGTGGGCGGCGATTTCAGCAAGATCACCACCTATCGCCAGCCCGACGCGCGCATGTACCAATATTCGCTGGACCAGGCGCTTGCGCTCCATAAGCCGCTGGTGGTGGCGTTCGCCACCCCCGGCCACTGCACGCCATGCGACGCGCAACTGCAAATGCTCAAGGCCGCGCTCAACAAATACGAATCGCAAGTCGTCTTTCTGCACATGGATCAGTACCAAAATCCCGGCGCGTACAAGGCGTTCCGCGTGATGGGCGATCCCTGGACGTTCGTCATCGACCGGCGCGGCGTCGTGCGTTACGTGCAGTCGGGGCGCTTGATCTATCAGGAACTGGAAGCGGCGCTCGGCCGAGTGCTCGAGCCGGCGGCGGGCTGAGCATGAGTGAACCGGCGCGCTATCCGCTCTCGCCCGATCGCGCGGGCGTGATTTGGGATTTGCTGCTATACGTGCCGACCGTGGTGATCCTGGCGTTGCTCGCCCTCAAATTCTGGTACGGCGCCGACCAAACCTGGGCCTACCTGTTGGCCTTCCTCGCCTCGTTCTTTTTCATCGCCGGGGCCAACCGCATTTTAAAGACCCGCCTCATGCTGTTGCCGAGCGCTCCCACGCTGCTCGACGTCGCGCCCGGTCGCGTGCGCGTGGAATTGCGCAACGGCGAAAAAATCGACTTGGTCAAAGACTTACGCTATTACGCCGACACCCAGGGCAAATCCTTCGGTTTGGCGGGTATGGATGTGCTGGGACGGCGCTTGCAATTCATTTTTCATCGCGGCCAATTCGGCGACGAACGCTTCAAGGCCATCACCGGCGCGCTCAAGGTCTATCAGTAGACCCGCCGCGGCGTTTGCGCAGACGAATCACGTCCCACGCCATATAGGCGATTACCAGTGCGCCCACCAGGCAGGCCACGGCGATCAGCGTGTATTCCGTGGCCGGACTGACCAGCCCGCCCACCAGCATGTGCACCGAATAACCCAAGATCACCAGAGCCGCCACGGCGACGATGAGGTAGATGATGGCTTCTTTTATAACAGAGGAATTCATAAAAAGCCTCGCGTAATGCTGTGTCCCCGCCCCCTTGAAGGGGGGCGGGACGGAGTAGGGTGGGTTAAAATGGAAAGTTACTGAAAATGGCGCAAACTAAAGCCGAGCTTTTAGTTTGCGCCATTTTCAGTAATTCTCTCATAAAAAATATGCCTTTCGTATTGCAATCGCCGCGCCGCTACGGTAAATTTAGAACGATTTTAAACAATCGCGCGGGATATGAAACCCCGTTACATGCGGCAAGTCTAAAAAGACATGGTTTAGTGGAGATTGATACATGGCACAGCCAGCAAGTTTCGTAAAAAAATCCCTCATTCTGAGCCTCATCCTCGGCATGGTTGTGGGCATGGGTAACGGCAGCGTGTTCGGCATCTACCTGATGGCCAACCTGGGGCGCGACAAATTCGCCAGCTGGGGAGGTTGGGGCATCGAATCCTACCTGCCGACCACGTTCAACGGTTTCATGACCTGGACCATGCTGGTATTCGGTATTGCCTTCATCGCGATTTTATTGCTGGCCCTGCATGGCCATGATAAGATGGCGGAGAAGGGCGGGGGACACGCTGGCCATTAACGCCGGCGTTATTTTTGGGCGCTTTTTAAACAAGCGCCGCAAACTTAATTGGGAGTAGAGTTGATGGCTTACTTAGCGACTTTCGCAGGCATCTTGAGCATGGTTAGCGCCTTCTCGAGCATGTGGCTTGCCTGGTATTTGCTGACGCCGTGCAAAGTATGCGGCAAGGTGGGAAACCGCGGCCTGATCAAGCCGTGCTGTGTAACGCCTAAATAAGAACGCCGCCGTCCGGCTGGGGCCGGAGGGCTTATTGAGCAACGGGTTTTTGAATTAAGGTCTCGAGGTCTCTTTCACATGATAATGAAATATCTGTTCGCAAAGAACGAGGACATCCCCGCGGGAACGTCGTCGATATTTTTTGCATTTTCGGCCATCATCTGGTTCATCATCGGCACCGGCTTGGGGTCGTTCAACGCCGCCAAACTGGCCTTCCCCGATTGGGTTACCGGTTACGAAAACTTCGCCTTCGGCAAGATGCGCCAAGTGCACGTGATGGCGGTGATCTTCGGCTGGATCTCCATGGCCTTCGCCAGCGCCATGATGTACATCACCCCGGCGCTCGGCAACACCAAGCTGTGGTCGGAAAAGCTCGGCGTGTGGAGCTGCCTGAACTGGAACATCGGGCTGGCGGTCGGCCTGTTCACCATGTGGCTGGGCATGACCTCCGGGCGCGAATATTCCGACTTCATTTGGCCCATCGATTTGATTTTCCTGTTCGGCGTGCTGATCCCGGTGTCCATGAATGTATGGATGACCATCGCGCACCGCCGCACGCAGGGCATTTACACCACCAACTGGTTCTTCGCCGGCTCCATCTTCATGCTCATGATCGTGCTGCTGGTCGGCAACCTGCCGGAATACTTCCACCTCACCGGCCTCACCGAAGCCTATCTCACCTGGTGGAACGCGCATAACATTCTCGGCCTGTGGATCACCCCGGTGGCGGCGGCCATTGCCTACTACACGATCCCCAAGATCACCGGCAATCCGCTGTACTCGCACCGCATCGGCCACTTGCACTTCTGGTCCATCGTGATTTTCTACTCGACGCCCGCCGCGCACCACTTGATGTCCGCGCCGCTGCCCGAGTGGTTGAAATCCTTCGCTTCGGTGGAGGGCGTGCTGATCTTGGTGCCGGCCATCGCGTTCGTGTCCAACATCCTGCTCACCATGCAAGGCAAGTGGAACATGTTCATCGAGAACATCGAGACGCGCTTCACCGTGACCGGCGTGCTGCTCGCCATCCCGCTCAACATGCAGGGCGGTTTCCAGCAGACGCGCTCCATCAACTGGTACATTCACGGCACCGGCTGGATCGTGGCGCACGCGCACTTGGCGCTGCTCGGTTTCTCCACCTTCATCGAAGTGGCCGCCGTGTACTACGGTCTGCAAACTCTGATGAAGCGCAAGCTGTACTCGCTGTCGCTCGCCAACTTCCACTTCTGGATGTTGCTGATCGGCTTCTCGATCTACTGGATTTCCATGACCATCGCCGGTCTCATCCAGGGCGCGGGCAAGATTTACGAAGTCCCGTACATCGACATCGTGATCGCCGAGCACCCGTACATGATCGCACGCTGGTTCGGCGGCACGCTCGTGTTCCTGGGTAACTGCGTGTGGCTGTACAACATGTGGATGACCGCGCGCGCTGGTACGGTGCTGCCCGCGGGCCGCATGGCGCACGAGTTGGCCTACGAGCGTTAATTCTTTAAATTTGACAAGGGAGGAGGTCAGGCGTGGCCTTTAGAGAGTATAAAATCGGCGCCCGGATGTTCGGGATAGCGTTGTCGCTGTCCATGTTCATCACGCTGGTAATGCCGAGCTACAACATTTATTCGGTGGCGTCGACCGCGGTCGCGTTGGATAAGCAGTTGACCTACGGCAACTACGGCGGCTTCAGCTTCGATGACCCGTTGCTCAAGGGTCACGGTAAGCCGATCAAGGTCATGCTCAAGCAGGACCCGAAGAGCGGCGCGGGCATGGATCCGACGTTCGCCTACGTGTTCCTGCCCGACGTCGAATTTCCCAGCGGTATTCGGCATCCGCAAGTGCTGGGCGCGGGCGTCAGCGATCTAAGCGTTAACCAGGGCAGGATCAGCGAGGCCTCGGAAGCGCAAGGCGCGGTGTTCCTGGTGAAGCATGGCGACTACGAGGGCAAGAATTACCCGTACATCGAAAACGCTACCGCCACGCTGGGCTGGACGCCGGATGAGGTGATAAAGACCGCAGGCGACGCCAACACGATTTATGCCGGTCAAGGCAGACAGATGTTTGTGCGTGAGGGTTGCTGGTGGTGCCACACCCTGCTGCCTGAGCAGACACAGGACTTCCAAGTATTCGGCCCGCCGCCCTATCTGGGAGACTTCAACGGTGAGTCGCCGACCGCGTTCGGTTCCGACCGCAAGGCGCCCGATCTGCTGCACGTAGGCTCGCGCAACTCCTCCAAGGAGTGGATGATGCTGCACTTTTTCAATCCGCGCTTGGTGCAGCCGCACTCCATTATGCCGCGTTTCGACTATCTATGGGGCGAGACCGACGCCAACGGCAACAAGATCGACTACGCCGCGTGGCGCCAGGCGTATCTTGAGTACCGCCGCGGCGAGCGCGTGATGCCGCCGGAAGTGCCGGCGTACCGCAGCGACAGCGAAATTCGCTACCTCATCGACTTTGTCTTGAACTTGAAGTAGGAGGATGTGTCATGGCTTGGACATTCAGTAAGCCGCTCTACTCCCTGACCACCGAAGACCAGAACAAGGTGGCGATGGAGTTATGGGAAGCCGAGAGCATGGGCGGCATCATGGAAAACAACAACCGCCTACCGGTGCCGGTGGTGTATCTGCTGATACTCACCATCGTGTCGGCGTTCCTCATCACCTTCCCGCTGTGGGGCCAGCGTCCCACCGCCGCCATCTATGAGCCGATGATCGCGCTGATGGAGACGCCGGAAGTGCAAGCACTGCCCAACGACAAGGCGCGTATGGACTTCATCGTGCAAAAACTGCGCGAGAATCCTACTCAGTATCTGCAAGAGCAACTGCGCCATCCGGTGACCATGGATGATCTGCGCGCCCTGCAGCCGAGCATCACCGCTCTGAAGCAACAAGGCGTCGACCTGGAAGAATACACCGTATTGGGTGACCAGGTGGTGCTGGCCAACTTCGAGGGCAACGTGCGTCCCGACGGCACCATCGTGCGCAAGCAGCCATGGTGGGATAAGGGCTACGCCATCGATATTTTCTACGTGATCTACTTCTGCTTGGCGGTGATGATCGTGGTCAAGCGTCTGCCGAGCTACCGCATCCAGCCGGTGCACGGCAACGAGCGTGAAGATTGGGGCGACGTGGAGACTCCGCATCCCAGTGTACAACCCACAATGGGCGGCATGGCCCGCAAGGTGTCAGCATGATTGACTTAGATAATCCCCCGATCGTACTGATCGGCGTTACCCTGGTGGCATTGTTGGCGCCGATTATTTACAGCTTTGTCGTGGATCGTTATGCGCCGAACCGCTATAAGGATCTCGAGAAGCTGAAAAAAAGATAACCGGCCGTAGCGGTTAAACACAGCGAGACAATGCCGCCTTAGTGCGGCATTGTTTTTTTGAGAAATCAAACCGCCACGGCGCCAAGATAAAATCTTACAAAGTTGAATCAAGGGAAAGCGTACGAATAGCTTTATCTAAGCTCTTTTGGCGTCTTGGCGGTTAGTCTGATATGAATATAGATTGGATAATGGAGACTGCATCCGGCGTTTACTCGGTACTGGCCGCGTTGCCGCCGCTCTCGACGCAGACGCCGCTGCCGCCGGATTACAGCGGCATCGAGAGCATACACAGCCAGAAGTTCAGCGTGGCGATTTTCATTTTCATGCTGCTCGCCATCGCGCTGTTCGCCGGCATCGCGGCATCGTTCATTCTGGGTAAGAATTCCAAGGCCATCAAAACCGGCGAAAAGTGGTTGTTTGTGTGGATTTTCCTGGGTATTGTGGTGTCTATAGTCTTTGGAGCGTTGCAATTATTGGGCGGATATCTCTTTTGAGTTTACGAGGGTGAGCAATATGAACACCGACTTTCTTATCGACGGCTGGACGATTTACTTGTGGCTGGTAGTGGGCGCGGCGATTATCGTCATGGTGGTATTTGGCATCCGCTGGGCGTTTCGCAACGAGCAGTTCGACGAGGATATCAAGTACGTGATGTTCAACGAGGACGACAAGGACAAGATGTCGCCCGCCGAATACGCCAAGAGCCAGGAAGTGCTGGCGCAGCAGATCAAGCGCCGCAATGAAGTGCTGAATGAGCGGCAAGACGGCGCCCGTCATTAAAATCATTCGGCGCCCCGTCCCTTATAAAAACCAGGCGGCCGGAGAGGCGCGCCGAGTGGAGCCGTTCCCGTTTTGAAAGACCGCCGACCTATGGTGCTGCGTACCGGTGAAAAATGGATACTGGGGATTATTGCCGCGTTGGTTGTGATCTCCATGGGTAAAGTGATCTGGCGCATGGGCACGCAGACCGAACGCGATCCGGGCATTCCGTTTTACAGCACCGCCACGCCGGCGCTGGCGCGCGCCGGTTCCGATCTTTACCGCGCGCTGAATTGCAAGAGCTGCCACACGCTGTGGACGGTGCGCAATATGCTGGAGTTCGTGCCCGCTCCGGCGCTGGACGGCATCGGTTCGCTGCGCGACGAGGAATGGTTTTATAATTATTTCTCGGCGCCGAATCCCCAGGCCATTTTGCCGTCGCGCCTCAAGCAGGAATATCAAATGCCTTCCTATGCGCACCTGCCGGAGCAGGACCGCCGTACGCTGGCCGCTTATATGGCGAGCCTGAAGGTGAAGGACTGGTATTTGCACGAGACGCGCAAGGCGGAGTATGAGAAGTTGACCGGCAAGGATTATCCGACCAGCCGAGTGCAATAGGTTTTGTAACCGTGGAAATGCCGAGGAATTCAGCGGCGCGCCCGCGCCGCGCGCTTCCCGCCGCCGAACGCGAGCGGCGCAAGCGTTATTTGTTCGCCACGCTGGTGCTGTGCGTGGTGCTGGCGATGATCGGCGGCACGCTGCACGTGGTGGAGCTCGGCTCGCTGCGTATGGCGGATATGCGCGCCAAGGCGACCTACGACTTGAGCGAGGAACACGCGCGTATCAAGGCGGCGGGCGAGATGGCCATGACGCTGGCGGCGCGCGGACAAAGCGGCGTCGCCGCGTACACGTCGGAAGAAGCCGGCGGCTTGCTGACGGCCGAGCAGTGGAAGGAAGTCGAAAGCACGGTTGTGATTCCCGCCGGGGCGTTTTTGATGGGCACCGACAGCGTGCAATCGAACGATGAAAATCGTCCGCAACATCGCGTCGAGTTGCCCGCGTACCGGATCGACAAGTATCCGGTGACCAACGCGCAGTACGCACGCTTCGTGGCGGCCACCGGCCATCGTCCGCCGAGTTATTGGGAAAACGGCAAGATACCCGCCGGCCAGGAATTGCATCCGGTGACGCTGGTGTCGTGGTACGACGCCAAGGCGTATGCGGAGTGGGCCGGCAAGCGCTTGCCGAGCGAAGCGGAATGGGAGAAAGCGGCGCGCGGTACGGATGGGCGGCGCTGGCCGTGGGGCGACGCTATGGACCCGCGGCGCCTGAATACGTATTACAATGTCGGCGCGACCACGCCGGTCACGGCTTATCCCAAGGGTGCAAGTCCGTACGGCGTGATGGACATGGCGGGCAACGTCAGCGAATGGACGGCGGATGAATTCTTACCCTATGCCGGCACCGATGCGCCGCAGGATTTGTTCAAGGCCAAGGCCGGTGTGGTGAGCTCCGCCGCCGACCGTTCCTTGAAAGTGATCGACCTTATCACCACCGAGGCGCGTTACAAGGTCATGCGCGGCGGTTCGTGGAAGAGCGATCCGTTCTCCACGGCTACGTATCATCGTAATTATTCATTGCCGCACTATGCCTCGGATTTTTACGGGTTCCGTTGTGCGCAGAATGTGAAGTGATATGAAAAGAAACATCGGACTGACATTGCTGCTGCTGACCTTATCCAACGCCGCATACGCGCTGGACAGCTACCGCTATCTGCACGTCTCCATCGATACGCTGTGGAAAATATTTTTGTTTTTGTTGGTCGGCGTGTTGGTGCCGTTTGCCTGCCTTGCCTGGCTTTACTGGCGCCACGCGCAGCGTACCCGCGCCGCGCAGCACCGGGATGACGCCTAGTCTATGCTGAGCGCCGTTACGGGGGGATGTACGCGCAACGGCGTGCTCGGTGTCGTGCTGGCGCTGTTATGCGGCCTGGGCGGCGCGGCGCACGCGCAGGACGGACGGCAAGACGATCAAAACGGGCAGCGGGTGCTGGAGGCATTCGCCGCGCAGGCCAAGCAAAAACAACGCGCCGACGAAGAGCGCATCGCCACCAAGCGCAAACATGAGATCCTGTTTTACATGGGTTTCTTGTTGCTGATCGGCGTGCTGGTCACGGCGGGTCTGGGTATCGCCATGGGCGTGTACGGTAAGCCGGTATTCCTCGCGCACATGGTGGCGGCGGGACTCACCGTGACGCTGGCGATCGTGCACGCGGTGGTCGCCATCGTGTGGTTCTTCCCCTTCTAGCTTCCAATTCAGTAGAAATCTGTTGTCCACTCCACGCATCTCCGGTTGGTTTCTGGTTTTTCTCTACGCCTTGTCGGGGCTGACCGGCCTCGCCTACGAGGTGCTGTGGGCGCGTATGCTGGCGCTGCAATTCGGCGTGAGTATCTTCGGCGTCATCGTCAGCGTGGCGGCGTTCATGGCGGGCCTGGGCTTGGGCAGCATCCTCGGTGCGCGCCACGGGCAGCGCGCCGCCAATCCGCTGCGCGTGTTCGCGTGGCTGGAGATCGGCGTGGCGCTGTACGCGCTGCTGTCGCCGGGTCTGTTGAAACTTTCCGACGCGTGGCTGGGCGGCATTGCGCCGCACGTCGATGTGTGGACGTGGTATGCGCTGCAAGGCACCGCTGCGCTGTTCTGGCTGTTGATTCCCGCCACGGCGATGGGCGCGGGTTTCGCACTGGTGTTGCGGGCGGTTTCGCCGGCGCGCATCGGGCTTAACGTTATCTACGGAGTTAACGCGACCGGCGGCGCGCTCGGCGCGTTGCTGCCGTTGTGGCTGTTGCCGGCGTTCGGCTGGGTGAACGCCATGGGCATAGTCGCGGGACTCGGGCTCCTGGTGGGCGGCGCGGTGTGGCTGCTCGCGCGCCAGTCGTGGGCCGTGCAGCCTGTTGTAGGGGCGCGTGAATTTAAACGCCCTGCCGGCTTGCCCTTGCTCGCATATACCGGCGTGGGCGCGGCGGCGCTGCTGTTGGAAATAGGCTGGACGCGCTTGTTCGGCATGATTCTGTTGCGCACCGAGTACGTGCTGGCGGTAATCTTGGCGGTGTTCGTGTTGGGTCTAGGCCTCGGCAGTTTGCTGGCGCGCCGCGCGCGCGCCGCGTGGTGGCTGACGCTGCTGCCGTTCGTGGCCGGTGTGTTCGCGCTGCTCAGTTTATGGCTGCTGCCGTGGGTATCGGCATGGGCGGAGCAGGCGCGCTATACCGGTTTGTTCAGCGCCATGCTCTGGCAAGGCGCGGTGCTGGCGGCGGTCACTTTACCGGTGACGTTGATTCTGGGCGCGTGGCTGCCGCTGCTCGCCGCGCGCCATACGGCGAGCAACGCAGGCGCGTGGCTGTACGGCGCGAATTCGCTGGGCGCGGCGCTGGGCACCGTGACGGCGGGCGCGGTTGGATTGCCGTGGCTGGGCGCGACCGGCACGGTATGCGCCGCCGCCGTGCTGTTGTTTTTGTTCGGCGTGGCGTGTTATTTGCCGCGCCGCATTTGGATTGTCACGAGCGTGGGTTTGGCGGGCTTGCTGGCGCTGGCTTGGCCCGTGTATGAATTACCGGATGTCGCGCGCTTGCTGCCCGCGACGCAAGCAAACGCGCGCGATCTATACCGGCACGAGGACGCGCTCACCATCACGCACGTGGTGGAGCGCGCCGACGGTCAGCGCGTTTTGCTCACCGATCTGCAACGCATGGACGCCGCGTCCGATCAAGCCGCGGTGGCCGTGCAGGAAAATCAGGCGCGGTTGCCGCTGCTGCTGCACCCCGCGCCGCGCTCGGTATTATTTCTCGGCCTGGGCACCGGCATCTCCGCCGCGGGCGCGCAGCCGTTCCCGAATTTGGCGCGCAACGCCGTGGAATTGTCGCAAGGCGCGCTCACCGCGGCGGCGACGTGGTTCGCACCGGTCAACGGCGGCGTGCTGCAGCGCATGCATGTGGCGCGCGACGACGCGCGGCGGTTTTTGCGCGCTGATGAGCAGCGCTACGATGTCATCATTGGTGACTTATTTCATCCCGATTTGGCTGGGCATAGTGCGTTGCTGACAGTGCAGCAATTCGCGCGCGCGCGCGCGCGGTTGACCGACGGCGGTTTGTTCGTGCAATGGCTGGCGCTCAACCAATTCGACGCTGAATCGCTCGCCACGGTGCTGCGCACGTTTCAGCGCGTGTTCCCTGAAGCGGTGGTGTTCATGGACGGCTTGCGGCTGGCGCTGGTCGGGCCGCGCGATCGATTCTTCGGCGCGCCGGCGCTGTTCGCCAATCTACGGCGCTTGGATGCGGACGCGCAGCGCGCCGCGACCGGCGGCGAAGGCGCGTGGACGTGGCTGGGACGCTACTGGGGTAAAATCGCGGCGGGCGACGGACCGTTGCAAGACGAGTGGGCGCCGCGCATCGAATACCAGTTGCCGCGCGCGCGTTATCAAGGCGACTTCGATTTGACGCTGCTGCTCACGCGCTTGCTGCAAGGCCGCCCCACGATGGAGCAAGCGGCGCAGGCGCTTGACGTAACGAACGCGGACATGCCGGCCTTCGAGCGCGCCTACAGCGCCACGGAGCTCGCGGTGCGCGGCTGGCAGGCGACGCTGCAAGGCAGTGATGAAGGCGCGCGCTTGATGCGCTTAGCGTATCAAGCGAATCCGCAAGATCGCTGGGTCGGATTTTCGCTGGCCGACAGCATGTTGGCGACGTTGCCGCAGGCCGTGCGACGCGGCATGGATGAGCGCAAGGCGCTGCAAACTATTCTGGAAATTCGCCCCGATCACGCCGAGGCATTGCGCGCGCTGTGGCATCTGGAACGCGCGGCGGGCGATGCGCGCGCCGCGGAAATGTATCGCGCCCGCTTGCAGGCCGTAAGCCCTTTGGATAAGGAAATTCGTGCGGATTTTTGAAAATTTTTAACTGCCAAGACGCCGAGAAAAAAATCGGATTTTTAAAGAGGAGCTTAGCGCCCTCATGATTCAAGCTAGCTACTGATTAACTTAAATTTCCTCAAGATAAAGACCGCCTATTTTGGTAAAATGATAATATGTCTATAAGCGCAAACGAGGCCCTGCGCCGCATCAAGGTTACCGTTGAGGCGCAATCGCCCAAGACGGCGGGCAAGCGTTTATATTGGTGGCGGCGCGCCGTGCAGGCCGCCATGATCCTGGTGTTTATTCTCATTCCGCTCACCGGTCTGTTTCGCATCGATCCGGCGGCGGGCAGCTTCGTGGTGCTGGGCCGCCAAGTGTGGTTTTCCGATTTCTCCATCGTCATGGGATTCTGGGTGGCGGTGGCGAGCGCGCTCATCCTCATGTATTCCACTGTCGGCATGGCGTTTTGCGGCTGGGCGTGCCCGCAAAATACGTTGTCGGAGTGGGCCAATCGCATGACGCACAAATTCCTCGGCAAGCGCGCCGAGGTCAGCCTGGACGGTGAGCCGCTGCACGTTTCGCCGGGCAAGCGCAAGTGGACGAACTGGCTGATATTGGGCGCGCTGTTTCTCGGCGTGTCGATGGCGGCGGCGTTGATTCCGCTCTTGTATTTCTATGCGCCCGGCGCGATCTGGTCGTTCATCACTTTCCAGGAAGACGCGCGCCTGGCGAATTCGCTGCATTGGATTTACACCATCTTCGTGGTGATCATCTTGGTGGACATCGCGGTGGTGCGCTACTTTTTCTGTCGCTTTATGTGCATCTATCGCGTCTGGCAGCACTCGTTCAAAACCAAGCAGACGCTGCACATCGCCTACGACGCCGCGCGCGCCGACGCGGCGGGCTGCGCCACGTGTAATTACTGCGTGAAGGTGTGCCCGGTGGAGATCGATCCGCGCAACACGTCGCTGTATGACAGTTGCATCAACTGCGGCGCGTGCGTCACCGCCTGCGATTCGCTGCAACAGAAAAGCAATGCGGCGAGTCTGCTGCGCTTCGAATTCGGCGCGCGCGTGGCGGCGGCGCGCACAGGTTTGCGCAGCGGTTTGATCTCGCTGTTCGGTCGCGCGGGTTGGACGCTGCCGGTGACGTTGGCCGGCGCGGCTCTGTTCGCATGGGGCATTTGGAACTATGAGCCGTATCATTTTTCCGTGTACCGCGCGGAAACCTTGCAGGGCGCGACCATTCAAGATTATCGCATCAACGTCGCCAATAAACTCTATCAAGACGTGACGCTCAAGATCGACGTGCGCGGCCTGCCCGCGGGCAGCTACGATCTCGCATCCGACCAAGCTGCGTTCACCGGCGCGGGCCGTCAAGACATCAACCTGCATATCCGTCCGGGGCTGGCGCCCGGTCTACACAGCTTCACAGTGGACATTGCGGCGGCGGATGGTTGGCGCAAGAGTTATCGCGTGCAGCATTTTGTGCCGAGGGGCAAGGCGTGAGCGAAGAGCGTAAAGCGGACAATCCGCAACAGGATACCAAGTGGGGCGAGGCGCCGCCGGATAACTTCGGCTACGCCAGCGAAGAGGAGCGCCACGCCAAGCGCGGCCTGGAGGATTGGGAACTGGTGGAAAAAATTCCCGAATCGCAGCACAACATACCTTACTGGTTCGGCGCGGTGATCTTTGTGGTGCTGCTGGTGGCCATCGGTCTCAGCTTCCCGTTTTGGGGCGACCGGCCCGGCTACGAGCGCGCCTGGGTGGACTGGGGTTTCGTTGCCGCCATCGTTTGGATTCTGGCGGGCATCGGTTTTATTTACTACATGGTCACTTTATATGGCTCGCGGCGCGCTGGCAGGTTGGATACGGATAAAAACGAATCGAAAAATCTTAAATGAAATACAGTTTGATCTTTCTATGCTGCGCGCTGCTTGCCGCGTGCGCGGACGAGGACACGCAACTCCCTCCCCAATATTGGCAAGGCGTCGAGATCGCCGTGGAGACGCGCCCCAATCCGCCGCGGCTCGGCGTGACCGAGGTACTGGTGTCGGCGACGCGGCCGGGTCGCGTGGCTGAGCATAGTTTGCTGATATCGCTGCGTATGCGCGACGGCGACGAATGGGTGCAGGCGATCCAAGACGGGCGCACCGGCATTTATCGACGCGGCGTGGAGATGACGGAGCCGGGCGTGCAAACTTTGTTCGTGCAACTGCAACGCCTGCCGGACAAAAAAGAACAAACGGTGCTGCGCTTTCCCTTGACGATCCCAAGCAACGGACAGAAATAACATCTCACGCAAAGGCGCAAAAACGCAAAAAATTTGGAAGATATTTGATTAAACCTTGGTTCGTGCGCATAGCCACACTATCTACATTTACATTATCTTTATTTTTTCTTTGCGGTTTTGCGTCTTTGCGTGAGACGAAGATTCAAGACGTTTCTGCAAGGCCGGACTCTCCACCCAGCGGCGCAGCAGCAGAATTTTTTCTCCGCCGCGCCGGGCGCTGCACCGCGGGCAGGTCAAATAGCACAGATATAATTCCTTGGGCCGCCGTCCTTGCGCGAGCAGCGCGCTCTGCATGTGTTTGATGGGCGCGGCGAGGTTGCCTACGCCGCCTTCATGCAAGTAGCCGCGCACCCAAAAAGGCTCGGGCAAAAATTCCAAGCGGCGCGCCGGGCTCACGGCGTTTTCCAATAGGCGCATGATTTGACCGCGAAACGCGGCGGAGCGGGTCAGCACCAGACCGGGCCAGCGTTCCCGCAAACCCAGTTGTTCGATGGTGTGGCGCTGTTGCGCGGCGCGCACTTCGAAACCGAGCGGCATGTGCAGAAACATGGGCAGCGGCGCGGTGTGTACGAGTTGGCCGCCGAGGTTGACGTCCTGGTTGTGCCAGTCGGGGTAGTGCTCGGGGCAACCGCATTCCAGCATTAGCGACCTTTGAGCAGGTTTCTAATCGTCAGAAAGATATTTGCGAAATAAATCCAAAAGCCCATGCCCATTACGGTGGAGACCGTGGCGATGATGGGGCGGTAAATGCTGTGCACGTCTTCCACGGCGGTGGGATTGTGCAACATCAAGTAGCCTTCCCAGATGCCGAACACCATCAGCGTCGTGTAGAAACAGCTTACGCCCACCACCGTCCACCAGAAGGTGTGTTCCACCAGGCGCTGCGAGTACAGCGGTTTGCCGGAGAGCGTGGGTAATAAATAATAGGTCGCGCCCATGACGAACAGCACCACGCCGCCGACCACGTTGATGTGCGCGTGCGCAAGCGGATCGATCATGTGGCCCGGCCCGGTGAGCGGACTGCCGATGGCGTCCAGCCAGCCGCGGATTGGGTGCGTGACTTGCAGCACGCCGTGTACGGTGCCGATGAAAAAAAACACGGTCGACATGAACAGAAATTTAATCAGCGGATGAGGGAGTCTGAGCATGGCGGCACGAGCAAAATCCGATGCAGGCGGCATCGAGAAGGCAAATCAAATCCGGCGCCGTGGTGGGCGCCGGATGCGGGAAACTTATTTCTTGGAGGATTGGTCGATGTTGGCCAGGGCGATGTTGGTGAGCGCGATGGCCAGAAGGATGCCGCCGCCGAAAATGATGATAGGGATAATCATTAATGCAGACATTGTTTTCTCCTGCTCCAGATTGGGCGATAAATTTTGCTAATTATACTGGAGCCCTATTTGCGGCGCAACAACCGCCGGGCCGGTAACGGGGCGGTATGCGCCGCGCCGATGCCGCGCGGGTCGCTGGCGGCGCGGGTACCCTGGGTGCGGTCCCAGAGGATGGCCTGCATGTTGCCGTAGGTGTCGTCTAGGGGGCGGAGCTTGTGTCCCAGGGCCTCCAGCCGCGCCACGGCGGGGGCGGACAGGGCGCCGGGTTCGTACTGCACCACGTCCGGCAGAAATTGATGATGGAAGCGCTTGAGGCTGACCCAAGAGTCCGGCCCGCGTCCGGCGGCGAAATCCAGCGCGGCGAGCAGTACCATACTGATGATGCGGCTGCCGCCCGGCGTGCCGAGGATGGCCACGCCGTGCTCGCCTTCCAGGAAGGTCGGCGTCATGCTGGACAGCGGGCGTTTGCCGGGTTCGATGGCGTTGGCCGCGCCGCCCACCAGCCCGTAGAGGTTCGGCGCGCCGGGCTTGGCGGAGAAGTCGTCCATCTCATCGTTGAGCAACACGCCGGTGCCTGGCGCCACAAAGCCCGAGCCGAACGGGAAGTTGATGGTGAGCGTGGCGGCCACGCGGTTGCCTTGCCGATCCAGAATCGAAAAGTGCGTGGTGTGCGGGCCGGAGGGCGTGGCGGCGGCGTCGGGCAGACTGCTGCTCGGCGTGGCGCGGTCGAGGCGAATGGCGGCGCGCAGGCCGGCGGCGTAAAACGGATGCGTGAGGCGCGTCACGTCGATTTTTACATAATCCGGATCGCCCAGATACTCGGCGCGGTCGCGGTAGGCGCGGCGCATGGCCTCGATAATAAGGTGCGCGCGGGCGGCCTCGGGCAGCGCGTCGAGGTCGTAGCCGGCTAGAATATTCAACATAGTGACGAGCGCCACGCCGCCCGAGGACGGCGGCGCGGCGGACGTGATCTTGATGCCGCGATATTCGCCGCGCACGGGTTCGCGTTCCATCACTTGGTAATTGGCGAGATCGTCCAGACTCCACATGCCGCCCGCCGCGCGCACCGCCTGCACCAAGCGCTCGGCCAGCGGGCCGCTGTAAAAACCCTCCGCGCCCTGCTCGGCCAAGACGTGCAACGTGGCGGCGAGATCGGGTTGCTTGATCGTGCCGCCCAGCGCCGGGACTTGCCCCTGCTCATCGAGAAACACCCGCGCGGCGGCGGGAAAGCGGCGCAGCACGTCGAGGCGGAATTCGGCGAGATTCCGGTAGATCGCGTCCACCGGAAAACCCTGCCGCGCCAGTTTAATCGCCGGGGCGAGAGTCTTAGTCAGCGGCAGGCGGCCATAGTGTTGCGCCAGATGCGCCAGCGCCGCCGGCGTGCCGGGAATGGCGGCGGCCAATGCGCCGTCCACGGACAGATTGGGAATAATTTCGCCCCGCTCGTCGAGATACATGTCGCGCGTGGCTTCGAGCGGCGCCTTCTCGCGCGCGTCCAGCATTGTTTCATGTTTATCGCGCGCACGGTGCAGCAGGAAAAATCCGCCGCCGCCCAAGCCGGAACTGTACGGCTCCACCACCGCCAGCGCCGCCGTCACCGCCACGGCGGCGTCGAAGGCGTTGCCGCCCTCCCGCAAAATCTGCATACCCGCCTCGGTGGCGAGCGGATGCGCGCTGGCTACCGCATCGGTGGGCGGAATATCGGCCCAGGCGGCGGGTGACCAGAAAATAATCAGCAGGCTCGCCAGGTATGCTCGTGTGGCTAAGCGGAACATAAAATCAACGTGACTGGGTTAATAGCGCCTTGCGCACTTCTTCGTGCACGAACGCCGACACGTCGCCGCCCAGCAGGGCGATCTCGCGCACCAGGCTGGAGGAGATGTAGGCGTATTGCTCGGCGGGCGTGAGGAACAACGTTTCGACCTTGGGGGCGAGGCGGCGGTTCATGCCGGCGAGTTGAAATTCGTGCTCGAAGTCGGACACCGCGCGCAGGCCGCGCAGGATCACTTGCGCGTCGCGCGCGCTGGCGTAGTCGGCGAGCAGGGTGTCGAAGCCGGCCACTTCCACGTTGGGCAGGTCGGCCAGCACCTTGCGCGCCAACGCCACGCGCTGCTCCAATGCGAAGAACGGTTTTTTGGCGGGATTGGCGGCTACCGCCACGATGACGCGGTCAAACAGGCGCGCGGCGCGCTGGATGAGGTCGCTGTGCCCGTGCGTGATCGGATCGAAGGTGCCGGGATAAATCGCGGTGATGTGCATGGTGCCCCCTGCTGTGTGAGGTCCTGCGCGACCAAATTTCGCGCACGGCTAATAAAGTTGAAAAAGTCCGTCCAGGACTTTTTCAACCACACAAAGCAAAAATGCCACTTTTACTTTGCTTCATTTTTCAAATACTTGCGTATTTGAAAAATGTCGGCACATCCATGTGCCGTACCGCAGAGCGTTGAAAAACTGAGTTTTTCAACGCTCTGCTAAATGATACCCTACTTGGCCGGCTTTTTTGCTGTGTGTAAGTCGCCAGTGGGGCGGTAGGTTGATGGCGCCGAGTTCGGCCTCGGCCTCCAGGTAAACGCGCGCGCCGGGGCTGAGCCAGCCGTGGTGTTCCAGATGGCGGCAGCAGGGTTCGAGCAATCCCTGGTGGTATGGCGGGTCGAGGAACACGATGTCGAATTTTTCGTGCGCCGGATTTTGTAGAAATTGCAGCGCGTCGGCTTGAATCAATTCGGCGCCTTGCGCGTGCAGCGTGGCGAGGTGGGCGCGCAGGTGCGCGATAATGTGCGGATCGCGGTCGATCAACACGGCGCGTGCCGCGCCGCGCGACAGGGCCTCCAAACCGAGCGCGCCACTGCCGGCGAATAAATCCAGGCAGCGCGCGCCGTGGATGACCGGCGCAAGCCAGTTGAACAGCGTTTCGCGCACGCGATCGGGCGTGGGGCGCAGCGCGCTGCTCGCGGGGAACGTGAGTTTCCTGCCGCGCCACAATCCGCCGATGATGCGCAGTTGGTTGGGCTTGTGCGTTTTAGCTTTTTTCACCGGTGAAATGGTCCGCGCCGCCGCCCACGATCACCGTGATCATTTGCTCGGGGTTGACGCGCCGTTTGAAGGCGTCTTTGATTTGTTCCAGCGTGACGTTTTCCACGCGCGCGGGATACGTATCAAGAAAATCCAGCGGCAATTTGTAAAAGCCGATCACGCCGAGATAATCGACGAGCTTGGCGTTGCTGTCGATACGCAGCGCGAAGCCGCCGGTGATGTTTCGCTTGGCGTCGTCGAGTTCCTGTTCGGTGGGGCCGGATGCGACGAAGCGTTGCAGCGTCTCGCGCAGCACTTGCAGAGCTTGCACGGTTTTACCGTTCTGCGTTTGCAGGCCGAGCGTGAACGGGCCCCGCACGCGCATCGGCTGGAAATAGCTGTACACGCTGTAGGAAAGCCCGCGCTTCTCGCGCACCTCGTCGGACAGGCGCGACACCAGGCCACTGCCGCCGAGGATGTGATTGCCGACCAGCAGCGGAAAATAATCGGGATCGTCGCGCGTCATGCCGGGAATGCCCATGAGCACGTGGGTTTGCGCGGAGGGCCGCACCAGCGCGACGACGCGCGCCGCCTCGGGATTGTCTACCTTGGGCAGCGGCGCGGGGGGTTCGCCTTCCGGCAATTTGCCGACCACGGCTTCGGCCAGCGCCTCGGCCTGTTGGCGGCTCAGCGCGCCGACGATGGCGATCACCGCGTTGCGCGCGACGTAGTAGCGGGCGTGATGTGTGGCCACGTCGGCGCGCGTGAGTTCGTTGAGGTTCTCCGTGTTGCCCAGCGGTTGCGTGGCGTAGGGGTGATTACCGTACAGCGCGGCGAAAAATGTTTTGTCGGCCACGTCGCCGGGCGATTGTTCCTGCGCTTGCAGGCCGATGAGCATACGCTTGCGCTCGCGCTCGAAACCGCTCTGCGGAAAAGTGGGCCGCGCCAGCACCGCCGCCATGGTGTCCACGGCGGGCTGCAACAGCACGGGGTCGGTTAGGCTGCGCAGACTGACGGTGGCCATTTCGCGGTCCGCGCCCGCCCCGAATTGCGCGCCGCGATCGGCGAAACGTTCGGCGATCTGGTCGGCGTTCAATTCGCCGTCGGCGGTTTGCGCGCCGTCGGTGAGCAGGCTGCTGGTGAGCAGCGCCACGCCGGGTTTGTCGCCGTCCCGCGCGCTGCCGGCGTCGAACGCCACTTGCACGTCGACCATGGGCAGTTGCTTGGTTTCGATGAAATACACGCGCGCGCCGTTGGCGGTTTGCCAGTGCGCGATGGGCGGCGCAGCCTGTGCCGCGACGGGCAGGAGTAAGATAAATAAAAATAACGAAAATATTTTAGCGTACATTATGCCCTCCCAAGGCGTCGCCCGGCGCGCGCGGTTTTTTGCCGGGGTCTATGGGCAGCGGATCGAGCACCGCGAGCGTGAGACGGTCGTCGGTGAGATACTTGCGCGCCACCTGCTGCACTTGCGCGGCGGTTACGGCGCCGATGCGTTCCACGTAGGTGTCGATGAGGCGCCAGTCCAATCCCACGGTTTCCAGCATGCCGATCTGCATGGCCTGCGCGAACATGGAGTCGCGCTCGTAAATTTCGCCGGCGACCACCTGCGCCTTGATGCGCTTGAGTTCCGCGTCGCTCACCGGCTCATCCTGCAGGCGCTTGATTTGCGCGCGCAGCGCCTGTTCCAGCTCCGTCACGCTGTGGCCTTGCGCCGGCGTGCCTTCCACCATGAACAGGTCCGGTAGGCGCGCGTACAGGCTGTAGCCCGCGCCCGCGCCCGCGGCGATCTGCGCCTCGCGCACCAAATGTTTGGCCAGACGCGCGCTGTCGCCGCCGCTCAATACGCCGGCCAGCACTTCGAGCGCGTAGGGCTCCCAAGCATTATCGGCGGGAACGGACGTGAGCACCGGCGCTTGATAGCCCATGAGCAGATACGGCAACTCCGCGGGCGCCTTCACGGTGAGGCGGCGCATGCCGCGCTGTTCGATTTCGCGGCGCGGCTTGGGAGGAATAATTTCGCTGGGCTTGAGCGCGCCGAAATATTTTTGCGCCAATTTCAGCACGTCATCGGGATCGACGTCGCCCACCACCACCACGGTGGCGTTGTTCGGCGCGTACCAGGTTTTGTACCACTGCTGCAAATCCTCGATGCGCAGGTTTTCCAGATCGTCCATCCAGCCGATCACCGGCTGGCGATAAGGGCTGCTCAAGAACGCCACGCCGTTGAAGTGTTCGTAGGTGAGCGCCTGCGGATCATCTTCGGTGCGCAGGCGCCGCTCCTCCATGACCACTTGCACTTCCTTCAAAAATTCCTCATTGGGTAGCGTGAGGTTGCGCATGCGGTCGGCCTCGAGTTCGAAACTGACGGCTAGGCGGCTTTTTTCCAGTTGCTGATAATACGCAGTATAATCGCGCCCGGTGAAGGCGTTTTCCTTGCCGCCGTTCGCCGCGACGATGCGCGAAAATTCGTTCGGCTTGAGTTTGGCCGTGCCCTTGAACATCATGTGTTCGAGCACGTGCGAGATGCCGGTGACGCCGGTGGGTTCGTAACTGCTGCCGACTTTGTACCACACTTGCGAGACCACCACCGGCGCGCGGTGGTCTTCTTTCACCACCAGCTTCAACCCGTTGTCCAATTTATATTCGTGGACCAGCGGGTTGGATTTCAACGCGACGGCCGGCGCGGACGCGGACGCGTCGCTCACCGCTTGCTCGGCGCCGGCCGCCCACGGCGCGCACAGCAATATCACCAGTAACAGGCGTTTCAGCATAAACCGTCCTTAAAAATCGTAAAGGTAGAGAGGGATTTTTTTACTTGCCACAATGAAGTGTTAGGATAGTTTAATGGAAGCTCTGATTTTATCAGAGATTCCTGCGATATAGGGATGTATCGCCATTTTATAATCACGCAAGTGATTGTAAAATGAAGAAAAGCCAAAATCGCTTTTTGGCTTTTTTCGTACCTTGAGAAGTTCGGGACGGATTCATTCAGAGCTTCTAACCAAATCACGCCTTCTAAGACCACAATGCCCATGTTCAGTTTCAGAAAAGATACGGATAAAGACGCCGCGCCGCAAGCGGCGCGCGGTGTGTTCGCGCGCCTCAAGGAATCGCTGTCGCGCACGCGCAGCCAGTTGGGCGAAGGATTGAGTCGGCTGGTGCTGGGCAAGAAGGAGATCGATGCCGAGCTGATGGAATACATTGAGACGCAACTGCTCGGCGCCGACGTCGGTGTGGAAGCCACGCAGATAATTATCGATGACCTCACCGCGCGCGTGGCGCGCAAACAACTCACCGACGGCGCGGCGCTGCTGGCGGCGCTGCGCGACGATCTGCGCGCCATCCTGGCGCCGTGCGAGCAGCCGCTGACGATTCCGTCCGACGTGCGGCCGTTCGTGATTTTGATGGTGGGCATCAACGGCGCGGGCAAGACCACCAGCATCGGTAAGCTCGCCAAGCGCCTGCGAGGCGCGGGGCATTCCGTAATGCTCGCCGCCGGCGACACGTTCCGCGCCGCCGCCGTCGAGCAGCTTCAGGCGTGGGGTGAGCGCAATAACGTTCCGGTGATTGCGCAGCACAGCGGCGCCGACTCCGCGGCGGTGATCTTCGACGCGCTGCAAGCCGCCAAGGCGCGCGGCGTGGACGTGCTGATCGCCGACACCGCCGGGCGCTTGCACACGCAGGCCAATTTGATGGAGGAACTCAAGAAAATTAAGCGCGTGCTGGGCCGCGCCGACGCGCGCGCGCCGCACGAGGTATTATTGGTGGTGGACGCCGGCACCGGGCAAAATGCGCTGCAGCAAGCCGCGCAGTTTCATCAGGCGTTGGGCCTCACCGGCATGATTCTGACCAAACTGGATGGCACCGCGAAGGGCGGCATGATCTTCGCCCTCGCGCGGAAGATGCGTCTGCCGATCCGTTTCATCGGCGTCGGCGAAGGCGAAGACGATTTGCGCGAGTTCAGCGCCGGGGAATTTGTGGATGCGCTGTTCGATAAAAATCAGTAACAAGATAAAAGATACAAGATACAAGTAAAACCCTTTTCCCAGGCATATGTAGTGTTGCCTTTACTTGTATCTTGTATCTTTTCACTTGTATCTGCCTTTATATGATTCAATTCAGTAACGTCGACAAGCGCTATCCCGGCGGCTATCAGGCGCTGAGCCAGTTGAGCTTTGCGTTGCAGCGCGGCGAAATGGCATTTCTCACCGGCCATTCCGGCGCGGGCAAGAGCACGGTGCTCAAGCTCATCACCTTGATCGAGCGGCCGAGTTTCGGGCAAGTCATTATTAACGGTCAGAACCTTGCCGCCGTCACGCGCGGGCGCGTGCCGTATCTGCGCCGCTGCATCGGCATGATTTTCCAAAATCACAAACTGCTCAACGACCGCACGGTGTTCGACAACGTCGCGCTGCCGCTGGTGATCGCCGGCATGAGTCACGCCGAGATCGGACGGCGCGTGCGCGCGGCGCTCGACAAGGTCGGTTTGCTGGGCAAGGAAAAGCTCTATCCCGTGGTGCTGTCCGGCGGCGAGCAGCAGCGCGTCGGCATCGCGCGCGCCGTGGTCAACAAGCCGCCGGTGTTGCTCGCCGACGAACCCACCGGCAATCTCGACCCGGAACTCGCGCGCGAGATCATGACCTTATTCGAGGAATTCAACCGCGTCGGCGTGACGGTGTTGATCGCCAGCCACGATCTGGAACTCATCAGCCGTATGCCCTATCGCATCCTCGCGCTGAGAAACGGCCGCCTGGCCGCCGACACCCCCGCGCATGAACAGCTGGCCGCGGCGCCATAAGATGTTGAAAAAATCTATTCATGATTTTTCGTCACTCCGCTAAAAAGCGTTCCGGGGCCACGCTGCGCCGTGCGCCCGCCGCGCGCTCCGCCGGTTTGGCGCGCACGCGCGGCGGCGTCAAGGCATTTTTCTTGCAACATTTACAAGCGCTGATTTATAGCCTGGGGCAGTTAAGTCGCACCCCCGGCTCGACCTTGATGACCGCGGCGGTAATCGGCATTGCGCTGGCTTTGCCCGCCGGCCTGCACGTGCTGCTCAAGAACGTCGAGGCGCTCGGCGCGGATTGGCGCGGCGTCACGCAAATCTCGGTGTTTCTCAAGCCGGAACAGAGCGACGCGGACGCCGCACGGCTCGCCGAGCGCGTGCGTGCGCTGCCGGGGGTGGAGACGGTGACGGTGCGCACGCGCGCCGAGGCGCTGGACGAATTTCGGCGGCTGTCCGGCTTCGGCGCGGCGTTGGAGGCATTGGGCGAAAATCCGCTGCCGGCGGTGTTGGTGGTGCAGCCGGGGGGCGCTTTGCAGTCAACGCCCCGGGAAACGGCGCAACTGCTGGAGCGGCTGCGGGCCTTGCCGGAGGTGGAGCTGGCGCAGGCCGATATGCAGTGGCTGCAGCGCCTGACGGCGCTGCTGGCCGTGGCGCAGCGCGGCGTGCTGGTCACGGGCGCGTTTTTGGCCTTGGCGGTGCTGCTCATCGTGGGTAACACCATCCGGCTTGCCATCCACAGCCGCCGCGATGAGATAGAGATTATCAAACTGGTGGGCGCGACCGATGCCTTCGTGCGCCGGCCTTTTTTATACAATGGTTTGTGGTACGGCCTATTTGGTGGCATTATTGCTTGTGTGTTGGTCGGTTTGTCGCTATGGTTGCTGACAGAGCCGGTGCGCCGCTTATCCGCCCTCTACGCCGGCGGTTTCGAATTGGGCGGACTGGACGGCGCGAGCGCCTTGACGGTATTGGCGTCCGGGGTTGCCCTCGGTCTGGGCGGTTCGCTGCTTGCGGTAAAGCGCCACTTAGCGGCCATAGAGCCCGTATAACTCTTTCGGGGGATGGCGCGGCGCCGAGCTATGATTATTTTGTGATGAATAAACAACGGGAGTCTACGTAAAATTCCAGGGGAAGCGCATCAACGTAATATTGAGCGGTAACCGGGCGTAACCGTCCGGCGGAGCTGGCGGGAGAACAAGCGTGCCGAAGAAACAGGCCAGTATCATGGTAGTCGACGGATCGGGCGTGTCACGCACCCTGATCACCCGTATCTTGCGCATCGAAATGGCGGACGCCGTCGTGACCGCCTGCGCCTCCGCGCAGCAAGCCCTGAGCTATCTCGAATCCGGCCGTTACGACCTCATCACCACTTCGCTTACCTTGCCGGATATGGACGGCTTGGACCTGTGCCGCCACATCCGCCGCAGCGCCACCCACTGTTTCACGCCGGTCATCGTGGTCGCCAGCGACGCCAACGAACGGCTGCTGCGCGAGGGCTATGCCGCCGGCGTGACCGACTATTTCGACCGCTCGCACGGCTATGCCGATCTCGTCGAATTCATCAAGGCGCTGTCGCTGCGCAAACTCGGCCAGGTCGGCAAGATTCTCTACGTGGAAGACAGCCCCACCGCCGCCGAAATCACCCGGCGCATCATGGAAAAACAGGGGTTGGAGGTGCTGCACATGCCCAGCGCCCAGGAAGCGCTGGGATACTTGCAGCGCGCCTCGCCGGAAGAGGCGCGGCAGTTCGACATAGTGGTCACCGACTTTTTCCTGCAAGGCGGCATGAATGGCGCCGATCTGCTGCGCGCGCTGCGCCTGACGCATCACTATTCCCACCACGAACTGCCGGTGTTGGTCACCACCGCCGACAATAGCGAGCGTCGCCATCTGGAGGTGCTTCAGGCCGGCGGCAACGACGTGGTCACCAAACCCATTGTGGAGGAGATTTTCATAGCGCGGCTGCACTCATTGCTGCTCATCAAGCAGCAATACAGCGCGCTGCTGCGCCAGGCCGAGGAAATCCGCCGCCTGGCCACCACCGACAGTCTTACCGGCGTGCGCAGCAAGCGTTATTTATTGGACGGCGGCGAGCGTTTTCTCGCCAACTCGGACAACAATCCGGTTAGCGCATTTTTGATAGATGTCGATCATTTGAAGAAGATCAACGATGATCTCGGCCATATCACCGGAGATCATATCTTAATCAGGCTGGGTGCCATGTTGCGGCAACACTTTGGAGAAGACTCTATCGTGGTGCGTTTTGGCGGCGAGGAATTCGCCATTCTGATCCCGCGTTGCCCCGCCGCGGAGGCCGGTATACAGGCCGAGACGCTGCGGCGCAACGCCGAGGCATTGTGTCCGGTACAAATTCCCATCACGGTCAGCGTCGGCGTGGCCTGTAGCGCCGATCATCCCGGCGCCAACCTCACGCGCCTGTTGGCGCTGGCGGACAAGGCGTTGTATACCGCCAAGAATGCCGGACGTAACCGGGTGTATTTATTCACGGCGCAGCACGGCGCGCAGCCGTTCGAATCCCCGGACAAGCCGTTCGTGGCGGAGTCTGCCGCACTTTATCAGTGAGCGCCTTATAGCGAACGGGCGGACTTGAACTTTCATGCGCCGGACGGCGTCTTAGGTATAAGACGCCGGCGACAGCCGGGGCATTTTTGCACCGGGCTGTCCGTGATAAAATGTGTGCATAATTAAGGAGAGGATATCCTTATGAACAAACCCATAGACCTACCCGTATTGACGACCCCGATAGGCAGTCTGGATGCCTACGTGCGCGCCGCGTACCGCGAGCCCATGCTCAGCGCCGAGGAAGAGCACGATTTGGCCGTGCGCCTGCAACGCGACAACGACCTGGACGCCGCGCGGCGCTTGATCATGTCGCACCTGCGCTTCGTCATCCATATCGCGCGCGGTTACAGCGGCTACGGTCTGGCGCTCGCGGATCTCATTCAGGAAGGCAACGTCGGCCTGATGAAGGCGGTGCGGCGTTTCGACCCCAGCCTCAAGGTGCGGCTGGTGTCGTTCGCGGTGCACTGGATACGCGCCGAAATTCATGAGTTCATCCTGCGTAACTGGCGCATCGTCAAAATGGCGACCACCAAGGCGCAGCGCAAGCTGTTCTTTAATTTACGCAGTGCTAAGAAGCGCCTCGGCTGGTTTACGCACGATGAGGTGAACGCGGTGGCGCACGACCTGGGGGTGAGCGCGGAGGCGGTGCGCGAGATGGAGGCGCGCCTCGCCGGGCAGGACGTGGCGTTTGACGCCGATCCGGACACGGACGAAGACACCGTGCAAACCGCCCCGGCGGCTTATCTGCAAGACTTACGCATGGACCCGGCCAGTCAGTTGGAGCAATCCGATTGGGAGGAAGACAGCAGCACGCACTTGCGGGCCGCGCTCGAGCAGTTGGACGCGCGCAGCCGCGACATCCTTGCGCGGCGCTGGCTGGCGGACAACAAGGCCACCTTGCAAGACTTGGCCGAGGATTACCAAGTCTCGGCGGAACGCATTCGCCAGTTGGAAAAGAACGCGCTTAAAAAGCTCAAGCTCGCGTTGGCCGCACCGGCTGATGCGTAGGCTGCGCTAGCAACTTCTGCACATCCAACGCCGCGGCAATCGCCGTCGCGTCGAATTCTCTGAGATAAGGCACACGCCCAACCAGCGGCGCGGCAATGCGCTGCGCCAGCGCGGTAATGTTTTGCTCAAGTTCCGCAAACGCCGGATCGATGGCGTTGGCGATCCACCCGGCCAGCGATACGCCGCGGCGCGCAATGGCGTCCGCGCTGAGCAGGGCGTGGTTCAAGCATCCCAGACGCATCCCCACTACGAGTATTACCGGCAGCTCCAGCGCCGCGGCGAGATCGGCGGCGCTGTCGCGTTCGTTGAGCGGCACCTGCCAGCCGCCCACGCCTTCCACCACCACGCAGTTCGCCGCGCGCGCCAGCGCCAGGAATTCCGTTTTGATCAACGCGATGTCGATGCGCCGCCGCGCGGCGTGCGCGGCGATATGCGGGGCGATGGGCGGTTCAAACAGGAAAGGATTGACGCGCGCATAGTCGGCGCGCAAGGCGGCGTGTTGCATGAGCAGCAGCGCGTCTTCGTTGCGCGGGCCATGCGGGGTGGAGACGGCGCCGCACGCCACCGGCTTCATGGCGGCGCTGCGCAGGCCGTGCGCGTTGACTGCGTGCAGCAGGCCGGCGGCGACCCAGGTTTTGCCGACGCCGGTGTCGGTGCCGGTGATAAAAAACCCGCTCACAAATTTTTTGTGTCCGCCGCGCGACGTATTTGCTCGAGCGGGATTGTCACCTCGCCCGGTGCGGCGGGCGAATGCGCCGCCGCGTCCGGCGCCCAAGCGTGGCCGTAGACGACTTCGTAGCTGGCCGGCAGCAGGCCGTCGCTGCGGTAGTCTTCGTAGGCCGCGATCAAGTGGCGCAGGCGACCCTTGCCGGTGAGACCGTGCGCGCGCCCGGCGGTAACGTTGTGCGCGCCTAGGGTTTTCAAATCGTGCATGAGTTTCGGCACGTCGGCATAGGTCAGCGTGAAATATTCGACGTCCATTACCGGCGCGCTGAGACGCGCGCGCACCAGGGCGTCGCCGATGTCATGCATATCGACGAAGGCGTTGACGTGGTTGAAATCGTCGACCTGCGCCCAACTGTCGCGCAGTTCGCGCAGCGTGTCGGGGCCGAAGGTGGACAGCATGAGCAGGCCGCCGGGTTTGAGCACGCGGCGGAATTCGCGGAACGCCAGGTCGAGATCGTCGCACCATTGCAGGGTGAGATTGGAAAAGATCATGTCGGCGCTGGCGGGGGCGAACGGCAGGGCTTCGGCGTCGCCGCACACGAATCCGCGGCGATTGCTAAACCAACGCTCGAGCAGCGGCGTGCGCGTGCGGTTTTTTTTGAGCATGTTCACGGCGAGGTCGAGGGCGACGACGCGCGCTTGTGGATAGCGGCGCGCCAGCGCGTCGCTGCACTGGCCGGTGCCGGCGCCGACGTCGAGGATCACGGCGGGCTGGACGCGCACCAGGTCGAGACGCTCCAGCATGCGCGCGCCCACCTCGCGCTGCAATTGTGCGGCCTCGTCGTAGCCGTGCGCGGCGCGCTCAAAGGCGCGGCGCAGCAGGTTCTTGTCCAGCCGGTGGCGGTCGCTGAGGGTTGGCGGCGTCATGCAGGAAGTCGCGTAGTGCTTGGATAAATTCCGGGGCGTGCGAGAGAAACGGCGCGTGGCCCGCGCCCTGAATCACGCACAGGCGTCCAAAACCGAACATTAGCACAAGCGCGCGGTTCGCGGCCAGCGGGACCAGTGTGTCGCGTTCGCCGGCGATCAGCAGCACGGGGCACGCGACGTTCGCCACGCGCGCGCGCAGGTCGGTGTCGCGCAACAGCGCCAGGCCGTTTTGCAGCCCGGCTGATTGCGGCTCATGCTGTTGCAGCAGCGCGTTGAGGCGGCGCAGCGTGTCATGTCCGTGCGCGGCGCCGCGTGTTTGTAGCGCCAGAAAGCGCCGCACGGTGGCGGCATAGTCGCGCGTCAAAGCGCGCGCAAAATCGTCGAGCACCGGCGCGGCGACGGCGTGCGGCCAGTCCGGCGCCTGCGTGAAGCGCGGCGTGGCGGCCGTCAACGCCAGGACGGCGACGCGCCGCGGCTGTGCGGCGGCGATGTGCAACGCCAGCAGTCCGCCCAGTGACCAGCCCAGCCACACGGCGCGCGGTGGCGCAGCGCCCAGCACCGCGTCCGCCCAATCATCCAATGTCGCGCCAGGCGGCGCGGCGGGGCTGCGTCCGTGGCCGGGCAGGTCGATCAAGGTGACGCGATACTGCGCGGACAGCGCGCGCGCGACGCCTTCCCACACGCCGCTGTGCAGTCCCCAGCCGTGCAGCAGCACGATGTCGGGGCCGTGGCCGAGCGTCGTGCTGAATAATTTCACGTTGCGTTACTGGGTAAAGTGATGACGAATAACGTCCGCCAAAGTTTCCAGCAGACGGTCGATATGCGCCTCGCTGTGCGCGGCGGACAGCGTGATGCGCAGGCGCGCGCTGCCGCGCGGCACGCTCGGCGGGCGAATGGCGCTGATGAGCAAGCCGCGCGCGCGCAGCGCCTCGCTCAGGGCCAGCGCCTTTTCGCCGTCGCCCACCCGCAGCGGTTGGATCGGCGTGTCGGAGGGCATCACCGGCAGGTTGAGTTGCGCGGCACCGGCGCGGAAACGCGCGATCAAATTGTGCAAGTGTTCGCGCCGCCACGCCTCGCTCCGCACCAAGCGCAGACCGACGCGCGTGGCATGCGCGAGCGCGGGCGGCACGGCGGTGGTGTAGATATAGCAGCGCGACTCTTGAATAAGCGTTTCGATCAAGTTTTCGCTGCCCGCCACGAATGCCCCGAACGTGCCGAACGCCTTGCCCAGTGTGCCGACCAGCACGTGTACGTCGTCCTCGCCGCGCATGCCGAAGTGTTCCAGAGCGCCGCCGCCGTTTTTGCCCAGCACGCCCAGGCCGTGCGCATCGTCGATCACCAGCCGGGCGTTATAGCGGCGCGCCAGATCGGCCAGTTGCGGGATGGGCGCCAGGTCGCCGTCCATGCTGAACACGCCATCGCTCACCAGCAGCGCTTCGTGGCCGTTGCGCGCCTTGTACTCCAGATGTTTTTGCAGCGAGGCGACGTCGCGGTGCGGATAGCGCTGCAAGCGCGCGGTGGACAACAGCGCGGCGTCGATCAGCGAGGCGTGATTCAAGCGGTCTTCGTGTACCACCTGGCCGGCGTGCGCGAGCGCGCTGACCACGCCCAGATTCGCCATGTAGCCGGTGGAAAACAACAGCGCACGGCTGCGACCGGTGAAGGCGGCCAGCTCTTCCTCAAGCGCCTGGTGCGCGGCGTGATGGCCGCAAATGAGGTGCGCGGCGCCGCTGCCGACGCCAAACGAAGTGGCGCCCTGCTGCAACGCCTCGATGACCGCGGGATGGTTGGCCAGCCCGAGATAATCGTTGCTACAAAAGCACAGCAGACGCTGCCCGTCGACGATCACTTCCGCGCCTTGCGGGCTGTGCAGCACGCGCCGCGTGCGGTAGAGATGATGTGCGCGGCGGCGCTGTAACTCATCCGCCAAGTACTTGTCAGAGACCACGTTTACCGCCCGCCGGGCGCTGACACAACCATGCCCAGCTTATTCAATAACGCCTTGTCCTGTTGCATCGCCGGATTGCCGGTGGTGAGTAACTGTTCGCCGTAGAAAATCGAATTCGCGCCGGCCAGAAAACACAGCGCCTGCACCGCCTCGGACATACGGCTGCGCCCGGCGGACAGCCGCACGTGACTGCGCGGCATGGTGATGCGCGCCGCGGCGATGGTGCGCACGAATTCCAGCGCATCGAGCGGCTCGCCGCCGTGCAGCGGTGTGCCCTCCACTTGCACGAGATCGTTGATCGGCACGCTCTCCGGGGGCGGGTCGAGGTTGGCCAGTTGCGCGATCAGGCCGGCGCGCTGCGCGCGCGTCTCGCCCATGCCGACGATGCCGCCGCAGCACACGCGCAGGCCCGCGCCGCGCACTTTTTCCAAGGTGTCGAGCCGGTCTTGGTACGCGCGCGTGGAAATCACCGCGCCGTAGAATTCCGGCGCGGTGTCGAGATTGTGGTTGTAGTAATCGAGACCGGCCGCCTTGAGCTGCTCGGCCTGGCCGTCGCGCAACATGCCCAACGTCGCGCAGGTTTCCAGGCCCAGCGCGCGCACCGCTTTCACCATGTCGATGACCAGGTCGAGGTCTTTTTGTTTGGGTCCGCGCCACGCCGCGCCCATGCAAAAGCGCGTGGCGCCTTGGGCTTTGGCCGCGCGCGCGGCCTCCACCACCTCGTGCAACGGCAGCGGCGCTTGGTTTTCCACGGACGTGGCGTAGCGCGCCGCCTGCGGGCAATAGCCGCAATCCTCCGGGCAGCCGCCGGTCTTGATCGACAGCAGCGTGGAAAGCTGCATCGCGTTCGGGTCGAAGTGCGCGCGGTGCGTGCTGTGCGCGCGGAACATCAGATCGTTGAACGGCAAATTCAACAGCGCCTCCACCGCCTGCGCCGTCCACGCCGGTGCGCCCGCGGCGCTGTCTTTAACGCAACTGCTGGATGTGTTCACCGCCTACCGCCCTATGTCATAGCCCGTTCGTTTAAGGCATCATAACGGCTCACCGGATGGTGTCAACCATGGAGATACGCGTGGCGGCTGTGAAAATGATCGGGCAGTGGCTGTTTCCCGCCGCGTGCGCGCTGTGTGGCGGCGCGGCCGCCGAGCATGAGCTGTGCGCGGCGTGCCGGGCGGAATTGCCGTATAACGACACCGCCTGCCCGCGTTGCGCGCTGCCACTTGCGGTAAATGCACTATGCGGCCAGTGCCAGGTTGCGCCGCCGCCTTACGACGCGGCGTTCAGTCTGCTGCACTACGCCGCGCCGGTCGATCAACTGGTGCAGCGCCTCAAATTCAGCGCCAAGCTCAACCTGGCGCGGCTGCTCGGCGAGTTGCTGGCCGAGCGCCTGGCGCAACGCGCCGCACCGCCGCCCGAGTTGATTATTCCGGTGCCGCTGCACCGCGCGCGGCTGCGCACGCGCGGCTTCAATCAAGCGCTGGAAATCGCGCGCCCCATCGCGCGGCGCTTGCGTATCCCGCTTGATTATCGAAATTGCACGCGCGTGCGCGCCACCGCCGTGCAATCCACGCTGCCGGCCAAACAGCGCGCTAAAAACGTCAAAGGCGCGTTCCGCGTGCTCAAACCCATTGCCGCGCGCCACGTCGCGCTGGTCGATGACGTGATGACCACCGGCTCCACGCTGCACGAATGCGCCACGGCGCTGCGCGCGGCGGGGGTTGCGACTATCGAGGTGTGGACGTGCGCCCGCGCGGTTAAAACATAAAAGCCTCACGCAAGGGCGCTAAGACGCAAAAAAATTACTCAAAAATACTTTAGTAAGGATTTGCCCTTCTGAGCGTAGCGAGGAATCTCTTGGTGCAGAGATTCTTCGGTCGCTAGCGCTCCCTCAGAATGGCAACCATTATTCAGGAGTAGATTTTGGTTGCCTTTAAATCTTTGCGTCTTGGCGTCTTTGCGTGAGATGTCTTTAAAACAACATAAGCTGTTGGTGATCCGCGGGCGGGCGGAATTGCGTAACATCCAATTCGGTATGTTGTTCGTTGAAGCCGAGGCGCTTGCAGGCCGCGGCCCAGCGTTGCGCGAGCATGTCGGCGTACGCGCCGCTGCCGCTCATGCGCGCGCCGGGGCGTGCGTCGTATTCCTTGCCGCCGTGCGCCTGACGCAACAGGCTCAGCACGTGCTCGCGCTTGCCGGGCGCGTGCGTGGCGAGCCATTCGCTGAACAAGTCCTTCACTTCCAAAGGCAGGCGCAGCAACACGTAGCCGGCGCCGCGCGCGCCGGCGGCGTGCGCGGTTTCGAGAATAGTTTCCAGCTCGCCGTCGGTGAGCACGGGAATGATCGGCGCCACCAGCACGCCGACCGGGATGCCGGCGGCGTGCAGGGCGCGCAGAGTTTGCACGCGCCGCTCCGGCGCGGCGGCGCGCGGTTCCAGGCGGCGCGCTAAAGTGCGATCCAGCGTGGGCAGCGAAATGTACACCTGCGCCAAACCCTTGGCCGCCATGGGCGCGAGCAGATCAATGTCGCGTTCCACCAGCGCCGATTTGGTGACGATGCTCACCGGGTGCGCGCACTCCGCCAGCACTTCCAAAATTTGGCGCATGATGCGCCAGCGCCGTTCTACGGGCTGGTAAGGATCGGTGTTGGTGCCGAGCGCGATGGGTTGACAATGGTAGCCGCGCCTTCGCAATTCCTGACGCAGCAACAGCGCGGCGTCGGGCTTGGCGATCAGGCGCGTTTCGAAATCCAGGCCGGGCGACAGGCCCAAATAGGCGTGCGTGGGGCGCGCGAAACAATAAATGCAGCCGTGCTCGCAGCCGCGGTAGGGATTGATGGAGCGGTCGAAGCCGACGTCGGGCGAGACGTTAGAGTTGATGACGCTGCGCCTGGCGTCGACGGCCACCGTGGTTTTTATCGACGGCGCTTGCTCGTCCGCGCTCGTCCAGCCGTCGTCGAACGCTTCGTGCGTAACGCGCTCGTAGCGCCCATCGGCGTTACTGAGCGCGCCGCGGCCCTTGGGCGGAGTCTTGCTGTGCTGCGCGGACATGCGAGCATTTTAGCACCGTGTAACATTTACAGCAGCGCCAGCAAATCACGTGGCCGGTAAAAAAAGCGCAATACGCCCGCGCTGAGCTGCGGCTGAGCGCGAAACTCCAAGCCCAGCGCGGCGCTTTTGGGGAATTTGACGTTGGAAAAATTCGTCATGCCGAGCAGCGCGCCGGCGAACTGACGCAGGTCGGGATCGTGGCCCACGCACAACAGCGTGGCGTCGGCGTCGTGTTCACACAGCATGGCGAGTGCCGCATCCGCTGAATAATTCGCGCCGAGTGCATCGTGTTGCGTAAGCGCGTGCTTTAAGTTCCACACATCGGCGCAAATTTCAGCGGTCTGCACGGCGCGCAGGCGCGGACTGGCGATGATGCGATCGGGAACATATTCCATGCGCCGCAGCGCCTGCGCCATGTGGGTTTGCACCTTGCGCCCGCGCGCGGTAAGCGGACGTAGACTGTCATCGGCGTAGCGTTCGCCATCTTCGGCCTCGGCGTGGCGCATTAAAATAAGCTGCATAGTTACACGACGTCTTTTTTGAAACTGTATTGTCCGAGTTTACCGCGCAACGGCAGCAGCAGCAGATTTACAAAACCCAAGCGCCGCGCGTCGCGGTATTCCTTGAGTCCGATTTCCATGCCGTCGTGTCCGAGCGCCGGCTGCGCGCGGTAGGTGCCGCATAGGCGATCCCACAGCGAAATGGAGAATCCGAAATTCGAGTTGGTCTCAACGACCGTGCTGGAGTGGTGCACGCGATGCATGTCGGGTGTGACGACAATCCAGCGCAGCCAGCGGTCTATTTTCTCGGGCACATAGACGTTGCCGTGGTTGAACACCGACGCCGCGTTGAGAATCACCTCGAACGTCAGCACCGCCCACGGATCCGCGCCCAGCGCCGCGACCGCCGCCGTTTTGTACAGCATGGAAATAAAAATCTCCACCGGATGAAAGCGCACGCCGGTGCTGAGATCGAAGTCGAGATCGGTGTGATGCACGCGGTGCAGCCGCCAGAACACCGGCAGCGCATGTGACATGACGTGTTGCAAATACAGCGCGAAATCGAGCAGCAGCAGCGCCAGAATAAATTCCAGCCAGTACGGCCACTCGAGGACATTGAACAGACCCCAACCGTGCTGCGCCGCATACCACGCCGCGGCGAACGCCGCCGCGCCCAGCGTGAAGCGCAGCAGCAGCACGTCGGTGGCTAGGATGGAAAAATTTATCATCCAGCGGCGCAATTTACTGTGCTGCGGATGCAGTCGCGGACGCCGCATTTCCCACGCGGCCATGACGAGAAACACCGCAAGAAAACTGCCGAAACGGATGAGTGGTTCCATGAATTAAAGTATCAAGTGGCAAGTTACAGGTAACAAGAGAAGAACCTTTTCTTGCAACTTGTCATTACCTCACTTGGAGCGGGTGATGGGAATCGAACCCACGTTATCAGCTTGGGAAGCTGAAGTTCTACCATTGAACTACACCCGCGTTGCACTATATATTTTAGCATAGCATCGAAGCTATTAACCCGGCGGGATTTATTGCCGGGTTAATAATTCCCGCCGAACAATTCCTCGATCACGCCCGCGTAGCGTTGCATCACGACGTTGCGCTTGGTTTTCAGCGTGGGCGTGAGCAGGCCGTTTTCTATGGTCCACGGTTCATTCAATAGCGCCACGCGCCGCACCTTGGCGTAGCCGGGAAAGGTTTGCAATTGCTTGGCCACGCGCTGCATGATTTGATTGCGTACACGCTCGTTGCGCAGGCTGGCCGGGTCGTCGGCATCCACGCCGAGATTGGCGGCAAACGCGCGCCATTGTTCGCCGTTCAGCACCAGCAGCGCGGCGAGATGAGGGCGGCCCTCGCCGACAATCATGGCCTGCTCGAACAGCGGGTCGAGCGTGATGGCGTCTTCCATGTCGGCGGGCGGAATCTTCTCGCCGTTGGACAGCACTAAAATATCTTTGAGGCGTCCGGTAATGTAAATGTGGTTATTGGCGATGCGCGCCTGGTCGCCGGTGTGCAACCAGCCTTCGCCGTCGATCATCGCGTAGGTGGCGCTATGATTGTTCCAATAACCGAGCATCACGCCCGCGCCGCGCACCAGCAGCTCGTCGTTCGCGCCGAGGCGTACTTCCATGCCGGGGATGGGCACGCCGACGCTGGCCGGATCGTTGTCGTCGAGTTTGTTGCCGCTGATCAGTGGGCTGGTCTCGGTGAGCCCGTAACCCTGCGCAATGGGCAAGCCGAGGCCGATGAACATGCGCGCGACCGGCGCCGGCAGCGCCGCGCCGCCGCTCGCCGTCCAGCGCATGCGTCCGCCCAGCCGCGCCAGGAACTTGCGCGCTACCAGGCGTTCCAGCAGCGGCCACAGCCATAAAGCGGGACTGCGCCGCGCGCGCCCTTGCGCGGCTTCGAAACGCCGCCAGCCGACGGCGATCGCCAAATGGAACAAGGCGCGCGCCAGCCACGAGCGTTTTTGCAATTGGCTCTGCACGCGCATATAGACGCGCTCGAACACGCGCGGCACGGAGATCATCACGTGCGGACGGACCGTTTGTAAATCCTCGCCAAGCTGCGGAATGGAGCGGCAGTACGCGACTGCGGCGCCCGCCATCATCGGCGCGTAATAACCCAGGCTGCGCTCGAAGGTGTGCGACAGCGGCAGCACGGACAAGAACACGTCGCTCGGATAAACGTCCAGCAGCCACAGGCCGCCGGCGGCGCTGTTCAATATATTATGATGGCTGAGCATCACGCCCTTGGGCCGCCCGGTGGTGCCGGAGGTGTAGACGATGGTGGCGAGCTGCTGCGATGTGTGTGTGTGATGCGGCAAGGCTTGCACCGGGCCGTCGCCGAGCCAATTTTCCAGAAGCGCCACGCGCTCGTCTTCGACGTTTTGCGCGCCGCGCGCCGCGCCGCCGATCACGATGCGCTGCACGCCGCTCAGCGACTCGCGCACCGGCTGCAAGCGTTTCCACTGCGCGGCGTCATGCAAAAATAATAACTGCGGGGAACAGTCGCGTAAAATGTATGCGATATTGTCGGCGCGGTCGTCGGCGTACAGCGGCACCACCACCAGCCCCGACGCCAGCGCCGCCTGATCGAACGCCATCCAGTCCACGCCGTTGCGCAGCATGAGTGCGACACGCGCGCCGGGCGGCAGACGCTCGCGCGCCAGCGCGGCCTGAAAACACGCCACCCGTTCGGCCATCTGCGCCCAGGTGATATCCAGCCAAGCGCTGCTGGTTTTATCGAAGCTGCGATAAGCGACGGCGTGGGGCGTGCGGCGCACACGCTCGCGGAACAGCCCGTCCAGGGTGCGGGCGGCGTCGAGCGGGATAACGTCTTTGTTCCATTGCGTCATGCGGCGCGGCGCTCCATAATAGAACCCTCATTTTAGTTCAACTTCAACGCTTTGGTAATCATGGAAATTTTTGTAAATGGCAGACCGCATACCATTCCGGCGGAATGCAGCGTAGCGCAATTGCTCGATGAATTAAAATTGAGCGGCCGTTTAGCCACGGAGATCAATCGGGAAATTGTACCGAGCGGCCACTATGTCACCCGGCAGTTACGCTCCGGTGATCGCGTGGAAATTATTCGCGCGGTGGGAGGTGGGTGAATGAACGCTGTATTAGCATCTCAAGCCGTGGAAAATGATCCGCTCATCATCGCGGGCAAGACCTACCGTTCGCGCCTGTTGGTGGGCACCGGCAAATACCGCGACCTCGACGAGACGCGCCGCGCCACCGAGGCGAGCGGGGCCGAGATCATCACCGTCGCGCTGCGCCGCAGCAACATCGGTCAGAGTCCCAACGAACCCAACCTGCTCGACGTGCTGCCGCCGAGCCGCTACACCATTTTACCCAACACCGCGGGCTGTTACACCGTGGAAGACGCGATCCGCACCTGCCGCCTGGCGCGCGAGCTACTGGACGGCCACGACCTGGTCAAGCTCGAAGTGCTGGGCGACGCCAAGACGCTGTTCCCCGATATCCCCGCCACCCTGCAGGCGGCGGAGATACTGGTGCGCGAGGGATTCAAGGTGATGGTCTACACCAGCGACGACCCGCTCATCGCCAAACGCTTGGAAGAACTCGGCTGCGTGGCGGTGATGCCGCTCGCCGCACCCATCGGCTCAGGTCTCGGCATACGCAACCCTTACAACATCCGCTTGATCGTGGAAAACGCGCGCGTGCCGATCCTAGTAGACGCCGGCGTCGGCACCGCCTCGGACGCGGCGATAGCGATGGAGTTGGGTTGCGACGGCGTGCTCATGAACACCGCCATCGCCGGCGCCAAGGACCCGGTGCTCATGGCCGGTGCCATGAAAAAGGCCGTCGAGGCCGGCCGCGAAGCCTACCGCGCCGGGCGCATCCCGCGCAAAGCCTACGCCAGCGCGTCGTCACCGTTGGAAGGCACGTTTTTTTAGCCCTCCTTACAACGATAATACCAAGCGCAAACCGTCGTCCAATTCTTGCATCTGCCGCGCCGTCAATTTTCCAATTCGCTCGGTGAGATAGGATTTATCAACGGTGAGGAGCTGCGAAACATTGGCGACGGAATCTCTATTCAATCCGGTGCTCTTGCCGGCTAATAAAACGTTGCCCGGAGCAGCCGCCAGCTTTAAATTGGATGTAATGGTTGCGACGATGAGGGTGGTGATACGGCTTTGGTTGAAATCGTTGGACTGCACTACGATCACCGGGCGGCGCAAACCAGGGCCGGAGCGGCTGGGTTCGGGTAGGGAAGCCCACCAGACCTCACCACGCTTCATCAGCATCCTTGCGCCGCATCAGCGACTTAAATTGCAAACCCTCAGCCACGTTGTCAAGGTTGCTCAAGGACGGCTCCTCGCCGTATATCCGGTTGAGTTGTATGGTGACACCCTCGTGGGAGTGCGCTTGCAAGTAGTTGGACATGGCCGCGGTATAAAGTTTGCTGCGCGCTATACCCAAGCGCTTGGCTAGGCGCTCGGCGTGGCGAAAAACATCGTCGGGGATAGAGATGGCGATTTTCATGATCCACCAAGTATAACTATTGTCATACCATAGTCAAGCGTGCGTAAAACCCATGGCGGCGATTCCCAAAACGCATCGGCCCATCCGCAGCTACGTGCTGCGCCAAGGGCGCATGACCGCCGCGCAGCAGCAGGCGCTCGACACGCTGTGGGAGCGCTACGGCCTTGCGCCCGCGCCGCACACGCCACTCGATCTCGATGCCGTGTTCGGGCGCCGCGCGCCGCGCATTTTGGAGATCGGCTTCGGCATGGGTGATGCGCTGGCCGAGCTGGCCGCAGCGCATCCCGAAAACGACTACCTGGGCATTGAGGTGCACCGTCCCGGTGTGGGCAAGTTGCTCAATCTGCTCGACGCGCGGCAAATCAACAATGTGCGCATACTGTGCGCCGATGCCGTCGAGGTGCTGGCCCGGCACATCCCCGACGCCGGCCTCGACGCGATTTACCTGTTTTTTCCCGACCCCTGGCCGAAGCGCCGCCACGCCAAGCGCCGCTTGGTGCAACCGCCGTTCGTGGCGCTGGTGGCGCGTAAGCTACAGCCCGGCGGGCATTTTCACCTCGCCACCGACTGGGAGGATTACGCGCGGCACATGCTGGAAGTGTTGAGCGCCGCTCCACAGTTCGTCAACGCCGCGGGCATAGGCTGTTACGCGCCGCGCCCGGCGTACCGGCCGCAAACCAAGTTCGAACGGCGCGGCGCGCGCCTGGGCCACCCGGTTTGGGATTTGGTTTTTATCGCCCGGCAGCCGGCAGACGAGCACCCTTAATACATTTACAACAATAAGTTACTGTGCTAACTTGCAGCAAAATGTAACGATTGTAACCGTCCGCCGTCTAGTAAGTAGCAACAGGGCCAAGGGGGCGATCCTGTTTCCACTCCTTAAAAGAAGCTTGCAGCCCAAGGGCTGGGTCGGTATCAGCGTGTCCGCGCAAGGGGTTAGTGTGGTGCGCGTGGTGCGCGACGAGGGCCGCGCGCCGCGCCTGGAGGCGTGCGCGTTCCGGCCGTGCGAGGCCGTGGCGCACCAAGACAAGGTGCTCGGCGAGCTGATGAAGGATTACGGGCTGATGCAGGCGCGCTGCGTGCGCCTCATGGAGCCCGGCTCCTATCATTTGCTGCTGGTCGAAGCGCCCAATGTCGCCACGCCGGAACTCAAGGCCGCGGTGCGTTGGCGCATCAAGGACTTGATCGATTTCCACGTCGATGACGCGGTGATCGACGTATTCGACATCCCCGGCCAAGGCGTGCAGGGCCGTCCCAAGATGATGTACGTGGTGGTGGCGCGCGCCGCGCTGGTGCAGTCGTACGTCGATCGCGCGGAGGAAGCGCGCCTCAATCTCACGGTCATCGACATCCCCGAACTCGCGCTGCGCAACATTACCGCGCTGCTGCCGGAAGACGACGCCGGTGTCGCGCTGTTGCATCTCGACCCGCAGGGCGGACACATCATTCTTACCCGGCAATCCGATCTGTATCTCGCGCGCAATATCGAGGTGGCCGCGGAGCACCTGGCGCACAGCGGCACGGAGCTTGCGCCGCCGTTACAGCGCGCGCTGGACGGCGTGATATTGGAAATCCAGCGTTCGCTGGACTATTACGAAAGCCACTATGCGCAGCCGCCTATCACGCACCTTTACGTCACGCCGCTGGAAAAAGAAGCCCCCGGCTTGATGGAATATATCGGCGCCAACTTGAGCGTTGCGGTGCGGCAGCTCGATGTCAATCAACTGCTGCAATGCACGCCGCCGCTGAACCGCGCGCTGCAAGCACGCTGCCTGCTCGGCATCGGCGCCGCGCTGCGCACCGAACAACGAACGCTGTAGGCGCGCCATGCAGCAAATAAATCTCTATCAACCGATTTTCCGCAAGCAGCGCAAAGTGTTCAGCGCGTTGGCGCTGTTCCAAGTGTGTCTGGCGATGATCGCCGGGCTCCTGCTCATTTACGTCTACGCGCGCTGGCAAGTGCAGGAATTGGAACAGGTGCTGGCGCGCTTGCAGGCGCAGCAAGTGGCTGCCGTGAGTCGCGTCGAAGACCTCAACAAGCGCTATGCGGGGCGCACCAAGAGCGCGGCGCTGGAACAAGAAGTGGCGCGCCTCGAAGCGGACGTCGCCGCCAAGCAAACCGTGCTACAAAGTTTTTCCGGCGGCGGTTTCGGCAACAGCGCCGGTTTTTCGAAATACCTGGAAGGTTTGGCTAAGCAGCGCGTCGAGGGCATGTGGCTGACGGGCTTAAGCATCAGCGCGGGCGGCGGCGCGCTCACCATCTTCGGCAGCACCTTGGCGCCGGAACTGGTGCCGGCATTCCTGCAACAGCTCGGTAAGGAACCGGCGTTCGCCGGCGCCGAATTCAAAACGCTACTCATGGAGCGCCCCAACACCGATACCGCGCGCATTGATTTTACTCTACGCACCACCGATAGCGTGGAAGAACCCGCGCGCATTGCGGCACAGCCGGCGCCGCAAGTCGCGCCGGCGGCCTCGGTCGAACCCACACAGCCCGGCGTGGTGGAAAAGGCCTCAGCGGCGGTGCAACAACTGGTGAGTGAATAACAAAGAATAAAAACGAATGAAAAAGAAACTTCAACAACTCATCGACTGGATCAATGGCCTGACGCTGCGCGAGCGCGGCATGGTGCTGGCGGCCATGCTGTTCGTTATCTACAGCGTATGGGCCAACGCGCTGCTCGACCCGCTCACCGCCAAGCAAAAGCGCATCACCGCGCAGTTGCAGGAGACGCAGCAGCAGATTGCGGCGCTGCAATTGCAGGAACAGACCGTGCTGAGCGGCGGCGAAGTCGATCCGGACGCCGCCAACAAGGCGCGCCTGACGCAGTTGCGGCAGCAGCTCGCCGGGCTCGACGAGCAACTGAAAAAAGTCACCATCGGCCTGATCGAACCCACGCAAATGCTCAAGGTGCTGCAAGAGGTGCTGACGCGCGAACCCGATCTGAAACTTATCCGCGTAAAAAATCTAGAGGCCGTGCCGTTGACGCCCGCGGGGCAAAGCGGCGCGGCGGCGTACAAACACGGCTTGGTGTTGGAGTTCGAGGGTGGTTATCTAAGCACGTATAATTATCTCAAGGAACTGGAGGCGCTGCCCTGGCAGTTGTTTTGGGACAGCTTGGAACTTAAAGTGGAAAAATTTCCCAAAGCGCGTGTTACGATTACCGTACACACGCTCAGCTTGAAGGAGGGCTGGTTGGGTGTTTGAACGACAGAGAAAAGAGAAAAGATGCATGAGAAAAGTAAGCAGGTTTTTACTTTTCTCTTTTCTCTTTGCTCTTTTCTCTGCGGCGCACGCCCTGCAAGACCCCACCCAGCCCGCCGATTATCTGGATAGCGGCCCGTTGCCGCCGTCGGACGAGACAGCGCCCGCGCCGCAAGCCGAGTGGGTGCTGAGCTCCACGCTGGTGGCGCGTGAGCGGCGCCTCGCGGTCATCAATGGACAGCTTGTGAAGGAAGGTGATACGCTGGACGGCGCCCAGGTCGTGGGCATCACCCCGCTCGCCGTACAGTTAAAAACCGCGCAAGGCGCTCTCACGCTGAACCTGCTGCCTGCCGGCGTAAAAATTTCCAAGGTAAAAAGACCGATTAGTCAAACAGGTGCATCGCCATGATTGACCAACCTCTCCGGCGCGCCGCGCTTACCGCGCTATGTCTGGCCGCGCTGAATTCCTGCGCGACGCAACCCGCGCAGACCGGCGACACCTGGAGGAGCATCGAAAAAACCCTGGAGGAAGGCGCGCAGCCCGCGCCGCCGGCCAGCGCCGCGCCGCCCAGCGAGGTGAAACAGGCGCTGTTGCCGCCGCTCACCGGTGGCGCGCCCGGACCGCAGACGAGCGCCGAGCCGCGCTTCGACATCGCGGTGAATCAAATGCCCGCGCAGCAATTTTTCATGAGTTTGGTGGAAGGTACGCCATATAACGTGGTGGTGCACCCGGAAGTGGCGGGTGAAATTTCGCTGAATCTCAAGAACGTCACGGTGCCGGAAGTGCTGGAGGCGGTGCGCGACGTGTACGGTTACGACTTCCAGCGCGCCGCTTCGGGCTACCGCATCCTGCCCGCGACCATGCAGTCACGCACGTTTAAAGTCAATTATCTCACCGTGGAGCGCGCCGGCAGCTCGCAGACACGCGTCAACTCCGGTCAAATCGCCGGCAGCGTGGGCAGCACCAGCAGCGGCGGCACCAACACGGCCGCAGGCTTGGGTGCGCTACTCGGCGGCGGCACGACGCCTACCACACCCACCACTCCCACCGGCGGCGCCAGCGGGGCCGCCACCTCCGGCAGCCAGATCGACACGCGCTCGCGTTCCGATTTCTGGGTGGAGTTGGAAACCGCGCTGAAAACCCTGGTCGGCGCCGAGGGCGGGCGCAGCGTGGTGGTGAATCCGCAATCCGGCGTGGTGATCGTGCGCGCGTTGCCGGACGAGCTGCGCGCGGTGGACGATTTCCTCAAGGCCACGCAGAGCAGCATCGAGCGCTCGGTGATCCTGGAGGCGAAGATTCTGGAAGTGGAATTGAGCGACGGTTTCCAATCCGGCATCAACTGGTCGCTGCTCGGCCAGCCCGCGCAGGGTCAATCCATCACCGCCGGACAGTTGGGCGCCGGCGCCAGCGTGTTCAGCGCCACCGGCGTGGCCAACACCAGCACGGCGTTTTCCGGCGCGGCGGGCATTTTCTCGCTGGCGCTGGCGCTCAACGATTTCAACGCCTTCATCGAATTGCTCAAATCACAGGGTGACGTGCAAGTGCTGTCCAGTCCGCGCGTGTCCACGGTGAACAACCAAAAGGCGGTGATCAAAGTGGGTTCCGACGACTTCTTCGTCACCAACGTCTCCACCACCACCGTCACCGGCACCACCACCGTCACCAATCCCAACATCACGCTCACGCCGTTCTTCTCCGGCATCGCGCTCGACGTAACGCCGCAGATCAGCGATGCGGGCAATGTAATCCTGCACATTCATCCATCGGTCAGCCAGGTCACCGACCGTTCCAAGACGCTCACCGTGGGCGGCACCACGCAGACGCTGCCGCTCGCCTCCAGCAGCATCCGCGAATCGGACAGCATCATCCGCGCCGCCAACGGACAATTGGTGGTGATCGGCGGCCTCATTCAAGACACCACGCGCAACGACGACGCCGGCCCGCCCGGCGTCGATCAAGTGCCGGTGCTGGACAGTGTGTTCACGCACAAGCGCCGCGCCTCGCGCAAGAGCGAGTTGGTGATACTGCTGCGCCCCATTGTCGTGGAAGACGGTCAATGGTCGGATACGCTGCGCAGCACCGCCGAATCGTTCAAGAGCCTCAAACGCAACCACAACACCGGAACCGCGCAGTAGCGACCAGCGCCATGTACTTGCAACACTTCGGCATGCGTGAGCTGCCCTTCGGCATCACCCCGGACACGAGCTTTTTCTATGCGTACGGCTCCTACGTCGACGCGCTCAACACGCTGCTGGTGGCGGTGAAAAGCGGCGACGGCTTCATCATGGTGACCGGCGAAGTGGGCACCGGCAAAACCCTGCTGTGCCGCAAATTCCTCAACTCGCTGCGCAACGAATTCGTCACCGCCTACATTCACAATCCCTACCTGGAACCCAAGGCCCTGCTGCTCGCGGTGGCCGACGAGTTGCGCGTGCCCTACGAAGACAAGCACGATCAGCACCAATTATTGAAACACCTCACACGCACGCTCATCGATTCCTACGCCGCCGGAAAGCGCGTGGTGCTGTGCCTCGACGAAGTGCAGGCCATGCCCATCGAAACGCTGGAAATGCTGCGCCTGCTCACCAACCTGGAAACCGAAAAGCGCAAGCTGCTGCAAGTCGTACTGTTCGGGCAGCCGGAACTGCACGAAGTGCTGGCGCATCCGGCGGTGCGCCAGCTCAAACAGCGCATCGTGTTTTCCTATCAACTCAAGCCGCTAGATAGAGAAGGCTTGGACGGCTATATCGCGCATCGGCTGCTGGTGGCGGGTTACACCGGCGCGCGCCTGTTCGCGCCCGCGGCGCTGAACGACATCTACGCCGCCGCGCGCGGCATTCCTCGTCTCATCAACATTCTCTGTCACAAGGCGCTGATGGCGGCCTACGGACAAGGCGTGCGCGGCATCGAGCGCGCGCACGTGCACCTGGCGATCAGCGACACGCTCGACGAACGGCTCAGCCGTCCGCCGCGCACACGCCTGGTGGCGCTTGCCGCCGCGCTCGCGGTGGCCGTCATCGGCGCGGGTGCGTACTATTTGTGGCCGCTGTTGCCGTGAGCCTCATCAATCAAATGCTGCAAGACTTGGAGCGGCGCCGCGCGCAGCCCGCACAGCGCGACCTGCTCGCCGATCTGGTGTGGCCGGGCACGCCGTCGTCGGCGCCGGCGCGTCCTTATGTGCGCTACGCGGTATGGGGCGCGAGCGCGCTCACTGCCGTTATCGTCATCGCGCTGCTATGGCACTACTTCGCCGCGCCGCAACCCGCGGTGATTCCGCCGCCGCCCGTTCAGCCTGAGCCTGTCGCGGCGACGCCCGCGCCGGCTTCGCCCGCACAGCCGGCGCCCGAGTCACCGCCGCTGGCGCCTACTGTCGAAGTCGCGCAGCCCGCGCCGCCGACGCCTGCCGCCGAGGCCGCGCAACCGACTGCGCCGGAAACTACACCAGCGCCATCCGATGTCGCCGATGATGAAGCGCTGCCCATCATGCCCGTGGAAAGTGCCGCGCCGCCCGCCGTGCCCGCAACGGCGCAAGTCGATTCCGCCGCCGTAGAAATCAAACGCGTGCGTTTGAGCAGCTTACCCGACCACACTCGCGTTATTTTTGATCTAAGCGCGCACGCCGAACATCGCCTCGCCACGCTCGATAATCCCGCGCGCGTCGTCATCGACCTGGACGGCGTGCAACTGAACGGCCCGCTCGCGCCACCCGATCTCGCCGGCAGCCTGATCGAAAATCTGCAAAGCGATGCGCACGAAGGCGGCGTGCGCGTCACGCTCGTCGCGAAGTCCTCGGTTAAAGCCAGCAGCTTTACCCTGCCTCCCAAGCAAAATTACAGCCACCGCCTGGTGGTGGATATTTACCCCGCCGCCGCGCCATCGGCATTGAGCGCCGCGCCCAAACAGGAAAAATCCCCGACGCCCGCGCGCGCCGCGCAGCCGCCCACGGCGAGTCCGGCCATGAGCAAAACGCCGCGCAACGCCAGCCCGCGCGAGCAAGCCGAATCCGCGTACCAGGAGAGCGCCGCGTTGCTGCAAAGCGGACAGCTTGGCGCGGCGGAGGCGGCGTTGCGCCAAGCGCTCGATCACGATGCAAACTACAGCCGCGCGCGCATCGCGCTGGCCGAACTGCTGGTGCAGGGCGGACGCTTGAGCGAAGCGCAGGCGCTGCTCGCCGCGGGTGTGCAACTCAATTCGCGGGATGCGCCGCTCGTGCAGCTTTACGCGCGCGTGCTGGTCGAGCAGGGCAACGCCAATGACGCGTTGGCGGCGCTGGAAAAAGGCCTGCCGCAGGCCACGCAAAACGCCGATTATTTAAGCTTCCTCGCCGCGCTCTATCAGCGTGCGGAGAATCACGAGAAGGCCGTGCAAACTTATCAGCAAGCGCTCGCGCTCAAACCGCTGCAAGGCACGTGGTGGATGGGTTTGGGGATATCGCTGGAGGCCGTGCAGCAGCCCCAGGACGCCGCGCAGGCTTACACACGCGCGCTGCAAAGCGGCGGACTGGACGCGCCGCTGGCCGGTTACGTAAAAGGCAGACTTTCCGCGCTCGCACGCCAATGAAATTCATTGATAAGATAGTGTCCCGGAGTGCGTCCCCGCCCCCTATTGAAGGGGGTGAGGCAGCAAAGCCGCCTCACGGGTGTACACGGATTGTATACCCCGGGCCTCTATGCGGAGAAGAGATAGCGCAGCATAAAAGACAGGGTAGGGGTAGAGTAAAAACTGGAGATTTGGGCAATAAGAAGCAAAGCGAACGAAGTTCGCTTATTTTTCTTCTTATTGCGCAGGGGGCCGCGTCATGATGCCACGCAAAAAAATCCGTCTCGGCGATCTGCTGGTCGAGCACAAGGTGATTTCGGAAAATCAACTGGCCACCGCGCTCGCCGCGCAGAAAAAAACCGGACGCAAACTGGGCCGTGTGCTGATCGAAAACGGCTTCATCGACGAAGACCGCCTGCTCGATTTTCTCGCGCACCAGTTGCAGATTCCGTTCATCAATCTCAAGTTCTACAAGTTCAAACCCGAGGTGGTGCGGCTTATTCCGGAGACGCACGCGCGGCGCTTCCGCGCCATCGCGCTGGACAACGCGCACGGCGAATACCTGGTCGGCATGGCCGATCCCACCGACATCTTCGCCTACGACGAACTGTCGCGCCTGCTCAAGGCGCAACTGCGCCTGGCCGTGGTGCGCGAGTCCGATCTGCTGCGCACCATCGACACCGTGTACCGCCGCACCGAGGAAATCAGCACCTTCGCCGAGGAATTGTCCGAGGAAATATCCGGCAACGACATCGACCTCCTGCAACTCGTGCAATCCGAAGGTCTGACCGACGCGCCGGTGGTGAAGTTGCTGCAATCCATTTTCGAAGACGCCGTGCAGATCGGAGCGTCCGACATTCACATCGAACCCGACGAGACCGTGCTGCGCATTCGCCAGCGCGTCGACGGCGTGCTGCATGAGCAAGTCATGAAGGAAAAACGCATCACGCCGGCGCTGGTGTCGCGCCTCAAGCTCATGGCGCAACTCGACATCGCCGAGAAGCGCCTGCCGCAAGATGGGCGCTTCAATATCCGCGTGCACGACAAGACCATAGACGTGCGTCTCTCCACCATGCCCTTGCAGTACGGCGAGTCGGTGGTGATGCGTCTCCTGGATCAATCCGGCGGCCTGCTCAACCTCACTCAGCTCGGCATGCCGGATGCATTATTGCAACGCTTTCGCCGTCTTATCCAGCGTCCGCACGGCATGATCGTAGTCACCGGCCCCACCGGCAGCGGCAAGACCACCACGCTATACGCCGCGCTCGCCGAACTCAACCGCGCCGAGTGCAAAATCATCTCCGTGGAAGACCCGGTCGAATACCGCCTGCCGCGCATCAACCAGATACAAGTCAATCCGCGCATCGACTTGAGTTTTTCGCGCGTGCTGCGCTCCGCGTTGCGCCACGACCCGGACATCATCATGATCGGCGAAATGCGCGACCAGGAAACCGTCGAGATCGGCCTCACCGCCGCCATGACCGGCCACATGGTGCTGTCCACGCTGCACACCAACGACGCCATCAGCAGCGCCAGCCGTATGCTCGACATGGGCGCGGAGGGCTACCTGGTCGCCGCCGCCCTGCAAGCGGTGCTCGCGCAGCGCCTCATGCGGCGCATTTGCGAATCATGCGTCGAACCCGCGCAACTCGATGCGCAACAGCGCGCCTGGCTGCACGGCCTGCTCGGCGACGCCGCCGACGCCGCGGAATTCAAGCGCGGCGCGGGTTGCTCGCACTGCAACAACACCGGCTACCACGGGCGCGTCGGCATATACGAATTATTGGACATCGGCGAACCGCTCGCCGAAGCATTGCGCAAAAGCGACTCCAGCCGCTTCGCGCGGCTCGCGCAACAACAAATCGGCAACGCCTCGCTCATCCACGCCGCGCTCGACTACGTGCGCGGCGGCGTCACCACCGTCGACGAAGCCATGCGCATCTTCGGCGACATTATCGAGGCGCACGGCGCGCTGCGCGTGGCTAAGCAAATTTAACCCATGGCGATCTTCCACTACCAAGGCCGCGGCGTGCGTGGCGACCTGGTGCGCGGCAATATCGAAGCCGCGTCGGCGGACGCCGTCGCCACGCAACTGTTCAACAGCGGCATCACGCCTATCGACATCGTCCCGGCGCGTCCCAAGTCCGACGTGCTCACGCAACTGCGCAGGCTGACGGCGCGCAAAAAACCAACACTCTCCGACCTCATCCTGTTCAGTCATCAGATGCACACGCTCACAAAATCGGGCGTGCCCATCATCCAGGCGCTGGCCGGACTCGCCGAGTCCACGCGCAACCCGGCCATGGCCCAGGCGCTCGCCGATATCACCGCCAATCTCGAGGCGGGGCGCGATTTGTCCAGCTCCATGGCGCGTCACCCGCAGATATTTCCCAGTCTCATTATCAGCCTCGTGCAAGTCGGCGAAAGCACCGGGCGGCTCGATGAAGTATTCCTGCAAATCTCGCAATATCTGGAACTGGAAAAAGACACACGCGACCGCATCAAGGCCGCGCTGCGTTACCCGGCCATCGTCATCAGCGCCATCGCCATCGCCATCGTCATCATCAACATGTTCGTGATCCCGGCGTTCGCGAAAATCTTCAAATCATTCCGCGTCGAATTGCCGTTTGCCACCAGATTGCTGATCGGCGTTTCCGATTTCTTCGTCACGTTCTGGCCGTATCTGCTGGCCGGCCTCGCTATCGGCATCGTCGCGCTGCGCTCCTACGTCAAAACCGAAAACGGCCGCTATCAATGGCACAAAATGAAAATGCGCTTGCCGCTGGTCGGTGACATCATCCGCCGCGCCACGCTCGGGCGCTTCGCGCGCTGCTTCGCCATGACCTCGCGCACCGGCGTGCCGCTCATCCAGGGTCTCACCGTCGCCGCCAAGGCGCTCGACAACGAGTTCATCGCCGAGCGCGTGCTATCCATGCGCAACGGCATCGAGCGCGGCGAAAGCCTCACGCGCACCGCCACGCTGAGCGGCATGTTCACGCCGCTGGTGCTGCAAATGCTCGCGGTCGGCGAACAAACCGGCGCGGTCGACAGCCTGCTGCTGGAAGTCGCGGAATTCTACGAACGCGAAGTCGACTACGACATCAAAAGCCTCAGCGCCGCCGTCGAACCCATCCTCATGGTCGCCATCGGCATCATGGTGCTGATCCTCGCGCTCGGCATTTTCCTGCCCATGTGGGAACTGGCCCGCGCGGCAAGGGGGTGAGCGGCGGGTTTAGGAGCCGCGAACGCCAGGACAGGATGTCCTGGCTGGGGTCGATTAAGGAAATTGAAGCCTCGCCAGGGATGGCCGAGACACAGAATCCAAGTTCACTATGATCGTTAAACATAAATACTAATGTTTAAGTTACCTTCTAAACAACGCGGCTTCTCACTGCTCGAACTCGCCATTGTCGCGGTCGTCATCAGCATATTGTTCGTCATCGCCGCCAATAAGCTGCTCGGCACGCGCTCGGACGCCGAAATCACCGCCATGGAATCCGCGGTGGGCACGCTGCGCAGCGCGCTGAACATCAGGGTCGCGGCGCATCTCGCCAAGGATGATGTCGCGGCCATCGCCGCCTTGGAAAACAGCAATCCCATGGCCAACCTCAGCGAGTTGCCCAAAAATTATTTAGGCGAACTCGCCGCGCCGAAATTCAGCGAACTCGAAACCGGCGCGTGGTACTTCGACACGCGTGACCGCGCGCTGGTCTACCTGGTCAAAAACACCGACTATTTCCGCGGCGGACTCGCCGCCCCGCCGCGCGCGCGCTTCGCCGTGCGCCTGGTCTATCACGACAGCAACGGCAACAAGGTTTTCGACAAAGGCAGAGAAACTCTCAACGGCGTGCGGCTGGTCGAGTTGGAACCTTATAGTTGGCTCAAGCAACCTTCCACGGCTTCAGCCGCTCCGGCTATATCTGTGCAGCCTTAAAGGATCGCCATTCCCTCGCTGGCGGAATTCAGGAATGTGGGAATTATTCCCACTATCTTTAACGATCAGTTTCACGTAAAATAGTAATGATTCCGTAGTCCGAACATCTTCGCGTTACCAGAAAATCCATGGAGAACTTAAGCGAACTCGCCTTTTACGGCTTCTGGACGGTGTTGCTCGTCATCTGCATAGTGGCGTTGCTCCTCGGCATAGGCTTGCTCGTTAAACCTTATAGTCTGCTCCAGGCCGGGCAATACATTAAACAGCGATTGACCGCGCGCCTGCCGATCGATCAGCTACAAAAGCCCATTAAAATAGAGCGTTACGTATACAGGCGCCATCGCTTTTTCGGCGCACTGATCCTGAGCGGGGCGCTGTTCACTCTTTATAGCCTTATTTACCGCTACAACGAAACGGCCGTCATCTCCGCCTACGCCATACACTTCAATCGCGCCACGGTCGGCTGGGTGGTGGAAAGCATGACGGCCTTCTTGGCCATTACCAGCGTGTGCGCCGCCCTCATCGGCGCCGTCATGCTCATCCGGCCCAGCCTGCTAAAAGGGGTTGAAGCCTGGGCCAACCGCCGCTACCCCGGCCCGGATGGGGGTAAGTTATTGAGCGTCATACAAGATCATTCCCAACGCTTCACCACTTCCCACCCCCGATTAGCCGGATTCCTCATAAGTCTTATCAGCCTATTCATCCTCGCCAACCTACTATTTGTTGTTAATTAACAATAACTTAGTAAATTTTACGGCTGCCGGGCCGCAAAAGCGCAAACTTTTTGTTGCATTCGTTCGCCTGTTAAGTTAAATTAACACTGGGGTACTGCCCTTCCGCGGAAGGGGAAAGGCTCTAAATGAAGTGAACGCGCTGCGGCGCATTTGTTAATTCACATGGGACTGCGGTCCCCAAGGGGTTTTACAATGAAGAACCAACAAAAGGGTTTTACCCTTATTGAGCTTGTTATTGTCATCGTCATCCTCGGCATTCTTGCCGCCTTTGCCGTTCCCCGCTTCGCCGACACCAGCACCGACGCCCGCAAGAGCACCGTAAAAGGTCTCGAAGGCAGCGTGCGCAGCGCGGCGGCATTGGCCCACGCCACCTCGCTCGCGCAGAGCAAGGCGGCGGGCGCTTCCATCAGCATGGAAGGCGCTACGATCTCCATGGCCAACTTCTATCCCACCGAGAGCTCCAGCGGTATCGGCGCCACCTTAGCCGACACGGCGGGCTTCACGCCTGAGTTGAGCGGAGGCATCTTCCGTTTTAAGAAAGACGGAGCGACGGATCCGACCAACTGTGCGGTCACCTATGATGAAGCGGCCAGCGCCAGCTCACCGCCGACCATCGCGGCCATTACCAGCGGCTGCTGATCCAGGTAAATTTGCAACCGGCTGACAGGGACGGGCCGGTTACTCTCCGTTTGCTTACAGGGAATGATCCCGGCGCACGCTGCGGCGCGCATCCGGCAGACGGGGCAATCAAACGGGCTGCGGCCCTTAGGAGCACATTATGAAAAAGCAACAAATGGGTTTTACCCTGATTGAACTTGTTATCGTTATCGTTATTTTGGGGATATTGGCGTCGTTTGCCGTGCCGCGGTTTGCGGATACGGCCAAGGATGCCCGTGCGGCCACGGTTAAGGCATTGCAAGGCAGCATGAAAAGCGCTGCAGCAATGGCCAAAGGAGCGGTGCTGGCTCGGAACGGCGCCCACAACACGTCTATTTCCGTTGAGGGACAAACCGTAACGATGAAAAACTTCTATCCAACCGCTACGCAGGGCGGCATAGGAAATGCGATCGGCGACTTGAGCGGTTTTTCAGTCTCTACCAGTACCGCCAACTCTATTACCTATTCAAAAGACAATGTGGCAACGGCCGCTAATTGCGCTGTAACGTATCAGGAGCCGGCGTCGAGTAATGCAGCACCTTCGATTACCGTTAACGTTACGGACTGTAGTTAAAAGTAATTTTTCTTAAGACACAAGGCGGCGTTGGCCTAAACCCCCGGCGCCGCCTTTCTTCTGCTGCGTATGTCAAGGGTTGCATCCCTTCAAGGCAGTTCTGCAATGCTGCTCGGCGCGGAGTCCCGGAGCACCATGATGATCTGGGTTCGCGCGCTGTTGGTCGGCGGGGCGCTCGTCGCCGCGCTGTTTTTCAACGGCCTCCACGTTCAAAGTTACGACCTCGCCCTGTTTCTGCTCGGCCTGTGGCTGCTCGTCTCCGCGTGGCAGGGTTATCGCCTCGGCTTTCACGTTCCGCATACCGCGCTCACGCTGTGCGTAACGCTGTTCTGGACGTGGCTGGCGCTGAGTCTGCTGTGGAATCCGGCGCCGCAAGTGGGCATCAATTATTTCTGGCTGGTGGGGTGTCTGCCGCTGGCCTTCTGGATTTACCTGTTGTCCGTCGACCAAGAGCGGCTGTGGGCGTCCGTTTTTAATCTGGTTTTGCTCATCGGCGTGGCGCTGGCGCTGTGGGGCTTTTACCAATTTTTTGTGCAACACCAGCGGCCGCGCTCGGTGTTTCTCGACATCAATTCCCATGCGTCGTTTTTAAATTTGATAGCATTGCCCGCCGCGGGCTATTTTCTATTGCACGAGTCGAAATGGCGCGCAAAAAAGATCGCATTGGCCGCGATCTTATTCGCGCTTATCTTCGCCATCGCCCTCACCCAAGGCCGCGCGGCGGCGCTGAGTTTTGCGCTCGGCATGGCGCTTTTGCTCGCAGTCGTATGGGGGCGCGTGGCAAAAAAGGATTTGAGTATTTTATTCGCACTTATCGTCGGCGCCTTTGCGCTGGCCAACGTCGCGTGGAGCGGCGGCGTGGTGGGACGCATGGAGACGCTGTTCAATCCGGCCAGCGCGGGCCAAAGCCGCTTCATTATTTGGCAGCAGGCGTGGGAGATGTACAAAGACGCGCCGTGGCTGGGCGTCGGACTCGGCGCCTTCTGGCTCGCCTGGCCGCCGTATCGCCACCCGGAGGATAACAGCGGCGGTTACTACGTGCACAACGATTATTTGCAGATCGCCGTGGAAACCGGGTTGCCCGGTGTGTTGCTGTTGCTCGCGGTGTTGGGCGCGGCGGCGTGGTTGTTTCTGCAAGCGCTGCGCAGGGGAAATCTTGATACGCGCGCGCGCATCGAGTTGGGCGGCCTGGGCGCCGGGCTGCTCGCCGTTGCGGTGCAAAGTTTTTTCAATTTCAATCTTTACATCATGCCCACGCTCATCCTGGCGGGCGTGACGCTGGCGCGGTTTCAGCAAGTGGCCGTGCAGCATTTACCGGTAACAATACTGTGCCTCGACCCCGCGCGCTGGCTGCGCAAGCGGCTTTATTTCACTGCGTCGTCCTTGCTCATTGCCTTTCTGCTGCTCTACTTTTTCATGCAGGGCCTGGCCGATCATTACTATCAGAAAGCCCTGGCGCAAGCCAATCAAGGCGAATTTCTGGTCACCGACGACTTATTGCAACGCGCCACGCGCCTCACGCCGCTGGCCGATAATGTTTTGAACACGCGCGCCGATCTCATGCGTCATTTGCTTGCCGGGCTCACACTCAGCAGCGCCGCCACCGCGGAGCAGAAAAAAATTCTTTACGACACGGCGCTGGCGCTACTCGATCAGGCGCAAGAGCTCAATCCGCTGCGCCCCGATAATTTACTCACGCGCGGCAAGCTCTATCAGGAAAATTCCGCGCTTGCCGGCGCCGATTGGGCGCGGCTCGCCGCGGCGGCGTATCAAAAGGCGCTGGATATCGACCCGCGTTTTTACGCGGCGCGCTACGCCTACGCGCGCCTGCTCATCGCGCAAGGCGACATGGACCGGGCATGGGTATTGCTCGAGGAAGGCATGAAACACTGGTACTTCGCGCAACCGAAAATTTTGCCGTATTATGTGCTCGCCGCCAACATGCGGTTTTACAAAAACGATACCGCGCGCGCCGATGAATTGAGACGCGAGATCGACAACATTACCAAGACTCAAGGCGTGGACAAGGAAACGCTGGAACTCATCAATCAATCGCGCATAGCGCCAGCGGCGGTTTCGGTTAAATAATGCCATGGCGGCGTGCATGTATAAAAAGTATTTTGAATCAAAAGGCGGTCGTACATTGTACGCCGGTTTCACCACGGTGGAACTGGTAGTAACCCTCATTATCCTCGGCTTGCTGGCCACCATCGCCGGGCCGCGATTTTTCGATAAGCTGACGTTCGATGAGCGCGGCTTCTATGACGAAGTGCTTTCCGCGGTACGCTACGCGCAGAAATACGCCATCTCCAGCGGCTGCGAGGTGCAATTCGATATTACCAGCAACACTTATACACTCAACCAACGCTTCACCGACTGTACAACAGGCGCATTTACGCGACCTGTTTATAATCCCGGCACGCACACCGCCTTCACGGGTACTGCGCCGAGCGGCGTTACACTCGGCATGAGCCCTGTTACCACCATCGTATTCAACGCCCAAGGCTTCGTGCCCGCACAATCTAATACCACGATTGCCATTACCGTAGGCGGCCGGACGATCACCGTGATCGGAGGCACAGGCTTTGTAAAAACCCCATGAACGATCACTCCCGCAAATATAATCATCGCTCCGAGGCGCGGCCCAAGAATCGCGCGTGGATGCGCGGCCTCACCTTCATCGAGCTGATCGTCACCGTCGTCATCCTCGGCATCGCGGCCACCGGCATCTTATACACCATGACCATCAACACGCGCAGCAGCGCTGATCCGATGGTACAGGAACAGGCTATTCTTATCGCGGAATCTTATATGGAGGAGATTCTGCTCAAGAAATTTCTCGATCCCAGTAGCGGAACAAGCAATGTTTGCCCAACGCCGGAAGCTTCGCGCGCCCAATATGACAACGTATGCGATTACTACAATCTTAATAATAGCGGCGCCCGCGATCAATTCGGCAGCGTCATTGCCGGGCTGGAAAATTACAATGTCAGCGTTACGGTAAGGCCTAACCCGGTGAACGCCCCCACTTTCACAGCAAGCATAAGCACGCTTACTAATAGTTTTCCTACCGAGATTCGCGTGCTGCAGGTGGACGTTACGGTAACCAATAGCCAATTCCCCGAACTCAGTATTCCACTGACAGGGTATCGAACTAACTATAATTGCAACGTTGCAACCGATACCGGATGCAAGCCGCTATGATGATGCACCACACCCGCACTTATCGGCCATCATCGCCTTGCGCAAACTGCAACGGCATTGCCGGATTTACGCTGATAGAAATGATTATTACCATCGTCATCACCGGCATATTGGCGGGCATTATAGCGGTGTTCATTGTGCGCCCCATGCAAGGCTATGTTGATTTGGGGCGTCGCGCAGCGCTGGTGGACGCCGCGGAAAGCGCGCTACGCCGCATGGCGCGCGACATCCGCATCGCATTGCCCAACAGTGTGCGCGTAACGAATAATCCTAGTGGAATTCCGGGTTTTGCCCTGGAGATGATCCCTACGTTGGATGCCGGGAAATATACTACGGGTGGTAATGGAGGTAATCGGGATCTTGGTTTTGGCGGGGGCGGCGATGATAACTTTGACATTTGGCCGAGCTTTCACAATCCGGCCTTTTCCTTGGGCACTTTCAGTCCACGCCGCTTGGTGGTAAATAACCGTGGCACGACGGGCAATGACGTTTATGCCGATGCGAGCATAGGGGCTGGGAACCCAAGTATTGGTGTTATTACCCCCAAGGGAATAACAATCACTCTTTCAATAAATGGTATTAATCAGCATATTGCATTTAGCAATTCCCACAAATTCAAATCCAGCAGCCCGGACACAAGGATTTATGTGGTTCAAACACCGGTAAGTTATTTGTGCAATGAAACATCTGGCACACTGACACGCTATGCCAATTACGACATACAGACTAATCAGCCCGTCTCGGCCGCGACGCTGAATGCACTGCCCGGAGTAACCAGCGCTTTGGTCACCGATCACGTCAGTAATTGCAGCATCACCACGTTGGCTTCCACCATTCGCAGCCGTGGCCTGGCAACGCTCGACCTGACACTTTCCGATCAAGGCGAACAGATTCGCCTGATTCAGCAAGTACAACTGGACAATAGCCGATGAGCCGGAGTAACAAGCAAAGAGGCTTTACTCTTGTTAGCGCCATTTTTCTGCTGGTGGTGTTAGCTCTATTAGGCGCGTACATGGTTACCATCGGCGGTGTGCAGCGCGCCACTACCAGCCAAGCCTTAATGGCCGCGCGCGTGTACTATGGGGCCAAGAGCGGCTTGGAATGGGCTATCCAGCGGGCTACAGCGCCCCAGGTTACTAACAATAACACCGCCAGCGGGTTATGCTCTTCCGCAAGCTCCTTTAATTTAACCGGCAATGGCCTGGAGGGGATTAGTGTTACTGTAACATGTACGAGAATTGACTATCCTCCTAAGAGAGGAAAAGTTTATTCGGTATTCTACATTACCAGCTTGGCCAAGTTTGGCAGCTTGGGCAGTCCCGACTACTCTCAACGATTGTTAGAGGCGACAGTAACAAACTGTACCCCCTCCCAGTCGTGTGCTGGACTTAAGATTTAAATAAAAACTTTGATCTCAGTGAAGACCTTATTCGAGTATACGGATTAATCATGCAAAAGCTTATTAAATCAATATTCGTTGTGGCATTACTAGGGGTTTTCACTTATACGCCGGATGCTAGAGCTGTGCTTATCACTATAAGTTCAGATACGTTATGGAGCGCCATCACCACTGGATCTGGTACCGGAGGCCAACCTAATAATAACGATACTATCACCGTCAATAATGGGGCAACCTTAACGGTTAACGTCGCAAGCACCAGTAATGCGACTGTTGGAGCTATCCAACTTGGCGGTACTACCAAAAACTCTGGGAATGGGACACTATTATTCAACAGTAACTCTCAAGTCACTGTAGCAGGTACAGTTACCTTGGGCAATGGCAACCGGCGGGGAAGTATTACCATGACCAGCGGTGGCACACTCATACTGGCCAGCTTTACAGTAGATAAGCTAGGCGCATGGACGCCCGGTACAGGCACCGTTCAGTTTACCGCCACGAATACAATCCCTGCGTCATTCACTACTTTTAATAATTTATTTATCAATGGCGGAACAACCACGCTTGACGCGAATACTACGGTGAACGGCAGCCTCACTGTTGCGCCAGCCGCCACGCTTAACACCGCCGCCCGTACGCTCGATGTGTCTGGCAATTTTGTGATAAATGGCACACTAAGCGGCACGAGAGCCATTACATTATTAGGCCCAACGGCGGCTAATATTGACGGCACGGGTTCTGTTACAAATACGGCTCGCTTTAACGTCGCCGGTCCAAAAACCGTTCTTGCCGCTGCTAATTTAACGATTGCAGGGCAAATTAATGTCACGGGCCAGGTGACCAACAATGGCACGCTGACTTCTGCATCGGCTAATGGCATCATCGGGGGCGGCGTCTGGCAAAACAATGCCAATTCCATCTTGAATGTCGCGGGCAATCTATCCGTGGGCACATTCACCGCAACCGCCAGCCCTAACACGGTGAATTATAACGGCAGTGCGAATCAAACCGTAAAGGCTACCACGTACCATCATCTTGTTATTACCAAACCCGCAGGTACTATTGCCACGGTACGAAATCTCACCACTGTTAACGGTAACCTCACCGTTACCTCCGGCACATTGGATGCGCGTGATACTTTCACTGTAAACGGCTCTGGCTCTGTCACCGGCATGCTTAAGCACGGGTCGAATACGGGAGTTAAAACATACAAAGGTCTTGTTACCATTAATCCGGGCGGAGCGTGGACTAACTCCTCCAATGACGATATAACATTCCAAGGCGGGCTCACCAACAACGGCAGCTTCACGTCGGGAACCGGCACGTATACTTTCAACACCAATAATCAGGCTATCAACGGTACAAACCCCGTTACCTTTAGCAGGGATATACAAATTGCTCTCGACGCCGGTGGCATTAACGGAATAACACTTACCAACAATACCACCGTAACGGTCGTGAGGGATTTGCTGGGTTCCGCCGGTAATTCGACTTGGCTGAATGCCGTTAATTCCACCTTGAATATCGGCAGGGCGCTGCTGGACACGGGCACTTTGAATGCCACCGCCAACCCCAATACGGTCAATTACAACGGCACCGCGAACCAAACCGCGAAGGGGCTGGCTTACCACAACCTAACCGTTACCAAAGCCGGCGGTAACCTTACATTAGCCGGCGATACTACCGTGGCCGGCGTCCTCACCTTGACCCAAGGCAATATCGTAACCGGCGCGAATACACTGATACTTACCTCCACGGCCGCGTGCAACGTCAGCGCCGTGCGTACTAGCGGCCATGTAGCAGGAAACCTACGGCGCTATATCCCGGCAGGCACCACCATCGCCTGCACTTTCGATATAGGTGATGACAGCACTACATACACGCCGGTAGCATTAGTCTTCGATTCAGTGGGCACAGCAGGCAATTTGACTGCTGCTACCACTATAGGCGATCACTCGGCGGTTACTACTCCCATACCATCCACAAATATTAACGCCCTCAGAAGCGTAAACCGCTTTTGGACCTTGACCAATAACAGCGTCGTTTTCACCGGAGACTACGATATTACTTTAACTTTCGTGAACAGCGATATCGATACAGATAACCCCCCTGTTGATCCGGGTGAATTCATTATGCAACGATACGTAACGACACCCTCGCCGACCTGGATCGACACCTCCATCGTCTCCGCTCTACCCTTGTCCACCCAAGCCAAAGGCAATACCGGCTTCGGCGACTTCGCCGTCGGCGAGTCCCTGACCCCCAACTTCTCTCGCGAAAAGGAATTCATTTATACCCGCGAGTTGTATTAGCCGTAGAGCGTTGCAGAGAAGTGCAGAGAAGGGTCAAGTCTATGCATTAATTGTTTTTCGTGATACTGTTGCACCATGTCACGACCATTACGCATCGAATATCCCGGAGCTTGGTACCATGTCATGAATCGCGGGGCCGGGCACAAGATGATATTTTATCAGGACGCTCATCGTTTTTTGTTCCTGGAATTGCTGCGCGACATCGTCGAGATGTTCAAGGTAGAAATTCATGCCTACTGTCTCATGGGTAATCACTATCATCTTCTGGTAAAAACCCCGAATGGCAATCTGGGCCGGGCCATGCGTCATCTCAACGGCGTCTACACGCAACGCCACAACCGGAGTATCGGTACGGACGGCCCGCTGTTTCGAGGTCGTTACAAGGCGATACTCATTGACGCTGATGCTTACCTGCTTAATATAAGCCGCTATATCCATTGCAATCCAGTTGAGGCGGGCTTGGTCAAAAAAGCCGAACACTATGCTTGGTCGAGCTATAGGGCCTTCATTGGTCAGGATATTTCCCCTCAATGGTTAACTCGGACTAACACTTTAAACATGATCGGGCAGCGTAACCGGGAAAAGCGTTATCAAATATTTGTTGAAGCGGATATCGACTCAGAAACGGCCGAGTTCTACCATAAAAAGAAACTAGCGCCGATTTTTGGCCATGAATTATTTGTCCGTCGCGTACGCGAAGGTATCAAACCACACTCGGAACAACCGGATAGCCGAGCCTGTCTACAGGACATCACTACGAAAGATATTTTACGAGCAACCGCTCAAGTATTTGAAGCCGATGAAGCCTTGATATTAACAACTCTGCGCGGCAGAGGGCGGCAAAATGTGGCGCGCGCCGCGGCTCTTTATGTCGCCCGCAGGATGGCCGGCAAGTCCCTCAACGAAATTGCGGCTGAATTTGGCATGCACCACTATGGAAGCGTATCGGGCGCAATCAGTCGTTTCGCAAATAGCATGAACGGTAATGCGGAGCTTAGCCGGAAAGTAGCGCAGGCAATTAAAATAATTAATAAACAGACTTGACGCCTTTACGCCTTTAAGAAACAGACTTGACGCCTTTAGACGCCTTTACGCAGGCAGACGCCTTTATTAGACGTTGGAACGGTTGATTCGGTATTTGAATTTCCTCGGACGTGACGTGCAAATTGTGGTCAAAGCCACTCAACGGAAGCGCGGGCGGGTGAGCTTGGCCGTTGTTTGATGTATCGGGCCGTAATCTTTAAGGGCTTGACGGCTTATTATAAGATTATTATCATCCTTATATCCTACTATTGGAGGATATAATGAAAAGCAAGGTCAGCCTTACCCTGGATGAAGATCTTTTGCGCTTTGCCGAGAATACGCTGCCGGGCGAGAACCGCAGCGCCAAGATAGAGGAGGCGTTACGCCGTCTAAAACGCATTTCAGAGGAAGGGGAAATCAGAAAAGAATTGGCTAATTACTACGCCAGCCTGAGCGCTAAGCAACGGGCGCAGGAAGATCAAGAGTTTGCCTTTTGGCGCGACTTGGGTAGTGACGCTCGATCGGGCTCTGACGCATGAGGCGCGGTGAAGTGTGGGTGGTGCAACGACCTGAGTATCCGAAGCCGCGACCCGCGGTGATTTTATCCATTAATCCCATCAATGAGTTGCACCCTGATGTCATCGTCGTACCTATTACCGGAAAAGCCGCGCCGCTGCGCCCGCACATCTCGGAATCGTTTCTTGATAAAGAAAGTTATGTGAAGTGCGAGACGGTAACCGCCGTCTATAAGGGACTCTTAAAGCAGCGAATAGGGATGCTTTCGGCTCGTTCCCTGGCGATTGTTGAAAGAGGTGTAAAAACCGCGTTGGGATTAGCGTAATTATTCCAGTTCCCCGCGGATATAACGTCTCAAATGTTGTTGCATGTGCGTTTAAAAAAACGGACACGCGAGGTGTCCGTTGACGGGGAAAGAACCGCAGGAGAAGTTAGAAGTCGTGGTTGATGCCCTCTTTGGGGATATGAAAAAGTTGTGGCAATTTATGGCATAAAATGCCATACTTACTTGGCAACTTCCCGAGGGTAATATCATGTCAATGAACGTATCTTTGCCGCCGGAATTGGAGGCGCGTATTCGCCAGCGTGTAGAGTCGGGCATGTATGGTTCCGCGAGCGAGGTGATTCGTGAAGCACTGAGGCTTTTTGAGGCATACGAACTGGTCAAGACCGCCAAGCTGGACAGTTTGCGCCAGGACATCGTTAAAGGCATGGAAGATGTCAAAACCGGACGTGTAAGCGAACTCGATATTGCCCGATTGAAGCAGCGCGGGCGACGTGAACTTAAAAAGCGAAAAGCCGTTACCTGATGGCGCGTGTTCGGTATACCAGTATTGCAGAGGCAGACCTGCTCGAGCTTTGGTTAACGATCGCAGAAGATAATATTGCCGCCGCCGCCGCTGACGCTGCGCTGGACTCCATCCATGAAACGGCCGTCTTGCTGAGCATGCAGCCTGAAATGGGTAGAGCACGCCCGGAACTGGCGGAGAGGCTGCAAAGCTTTCCGACGCGGACGCCTTATATCATTTTCTATTTGGCGGAATCGGACGGTGTTGTTGTCGTTCGGGTTGTGCACCATGCGCGCGATATAGACGCCGGTTATTTTTCATAAGAGGCATTCGAGGATAGATAAAGTTGGATACCCGCTTAAAAAAAACGGACACGCGAGGTGTCCGTTGACGGGGAAAGAACCGCAGGAGAAATTAGAAGTCGTGGTTGATGCCGATGGAGAAGCTGGAGGGGTCCAGGCCGGTGGTAGCGGTGGGGACGACGGCGCCGCTGGAGCCGCCGGTGCCCAGGCCGTAGCGCGCGCCGCTGTCGTTATCGGTTTTGGTGTAGAGCGCGTAAACGGCGGTGCGCTTGCTGAGTGCGTGATCCAACCCTAGTACGAACCACTTGGCGCCGGTGTTGTCGGCGACGTCGTTGTCATCCGCGTTGGCGAAGGCGGCCTTGAAGGTGTTATTGCCCATCTTGTGCGCTAAAGCCAGATACCATGCGTCGCGGTCGAGCACGCTCGCTATGTTGTCTTCGTTCAGTTTCTCGTACACCAGATTTACCTTGGTTTTTTCCTCGTTGAAGGCGTAGCCCACGCCAAATTTGAGGCCGTCACTGTCATTGCCGCCCGCGCCAGCTACGTTATCATTGTCGTGCTGTTCGTAAGCGATGCTGCCGAACAACGGGCCGCTTTCGTAATTGGCGTTGACGCTGTAGCGATCGCGGTTGACTCCGCTGGTTTCATCGACGCGATAGCCGGCCTGTACTTGAAAGCCGTTGAACTTGGGACTCCAGTAATTGAAGCTGTTGGGTTCGCGCTCATCGAACGGTGTGCCCGCCCCGCTGACATTGCCGATGATGGCGTTGAAATCCGCCAGGGTGTCTGCGTAAATGTCTAGTTTGCCGGTGGCGAGTTTATAGGGGTTATCCGTGGCGCCCAATAAGAAACTGCCCAGGCCGGTGGCGAGGCCGACGTAGCTGTTGCGGAACGAGCCAAGTAGCGTACCTGTATTGGTTACACCGCCGCTGCCGCCTGAGCCGTCGTCCAGGTTGACCAGGGTTTCGAATTGGAAAAAGGCCTTCATACCATTACCTAAATCCTCCGTACCCTTGAAGCCCAGGCGTGAGTTGTTGCTGGATACGCTGGTAATGTTGCTGGAGCCGGCGGCGTCGGTGTCGGTGAAATTAACCGAGGTGCGCGCCTTGCCATAGACGGTGACGTTGCCGTCCGCCGCTGCGGCGCTCAGGGGCGCGGCGAGCAGCGCTCCGGCCAGGAGGGGGTAAAGCTTTTCGTTGAAAGAGCACTTCATTTAGACATTCTCCGCTGTAGGATTAATGATTAGTTCTGCATATATTAAATGATAATCATTATCATTTTTCAAGTTCCCTTGTTCAAATAATTGGGGCGCGCCGGAAACGGCTGTGCACCACGGAGGTCTATCCTTTTTCCCCGATTCAGACACGGTTGTACGTCTCTGCAATAATTGATCCGGCTAGCCTCGGAACATTGTGTGACGGTAAGAATGCAGGAGAAATGTTACAGGAGCGTGAATGTTTCATTACCGGAGAGTTTCATGGAACACGGAAGTCGAGGAATGCATCTAACAGGTTTCATCAGCACGTCATTGTGGCGTCACATCGGTGCGCTAGGCTGCCTGGGTGTGAGTTCATCCATTACCTAAGGAGCCATTGCATGAAACATTTATTGGTAATTACGCTGGCCGGAGCGGGACTTTTGCAAACCGCGGCAAGCTGCGCCGGCGAAGACAAGGATTTCGGCCGTTTTATGGAGCATCAACTTCAATCCCGCTCCGAACAGTTGTTCGGGATTGACAAGCCGTCGGCGGAAAGCGCCCTCGGCCCCTACACCGCCGCGGATAACGTCAACGTCGTGGAGTTGGCCAAGGGCCTGAAAGCCTACGCGGTGTCCAACGTTACGCACGCGCAGGCGGACATGATCGCGCTGTGGCCGAACGATGTTAATCCTACTCACGCCTTCGTGTGCGTGGAAAATTTCTTCAGCGGCAATAATCCCACGATGGTAAGCGTGCAGCGCGTGGACCTGAACGGCGACCCGAACCACAACGTGGAAACCATCGTAAAAGGCATTTCCTCTTGCGACCCCATCAAGCGCACGCCGTGGGGTTCGCTGGTGGTGGGCGAAGAGGCCGGCGCCAACGGCGGCTTCTATGAGATCATGAATCCGATGAGCCTGAGCGGCGCCGCTCCCGTGATCATCACGGATCGCGCCGCGGGCACCAGCACCGACAGCCGTGTGGTGAAGCGCAAGGCGGTGGGCAACGTGTCGTGGGAAGGCGTGGTCATACTGGAAAACGGCACGCTGTATTTCGGCGATGAAAAACGCCCCGGCAACGGTAAGGCGGGCGGCGCTATTTATAAATTCATCCCCGCCGTGCCATATCAAAGCTCCATGGGCGTGATCACCGATCCTAATCAATCACCGTTCGCGAGCGGTACGAATTATGGGATGCGCCTGGGCACGCGCAGCGGCAACACCGATTACGGCCAGGGTTCCGAAATTGGTCAGGGTGTTTGGGTCACGATCAACGCCGCGAGTCACAGCGACGCGTTCGGCAACATCAATCTCGGCAGCGCGCAAAACGCGCTGGGTCTCACCGGATATTACCGTCCCGAAGACATGGATCGTGATCCGCTGGCGATGGCGAACGGCGTCCTGCGCATGTGCTGGACCAACACCGGACGCATCACCAACGCGGTGACCAGCGCCATCGAAACCGGTCATCACTACGGTGAGATCATGTGTCTGAACGACAGCGTTGTCGCCGGCGCCAACACCGGACGCGCCCCCATTGTTACGCGTTTTGTAACGGGCGATCGCGATATGAACCAGTTCGACAACGTGGCGTTCCAGCCTTATACAGGTGTTTTGTACACGCAGGAAGACAGCGAGACTGAAGCACTCAATGCCGACGGCACGCTGAAGGAACTGCGCGGCGCCGACATCTGGGCGTGTTTGCCGGATGGCCAAGATCGCGACGTGCAGAGCGACGGCTGTATCCGCGTCTTGTCCGTGAAAGATACCGATGCCGAATCCACCGGCATGATTTTCGACGCCAGCGGCAAACGCGCGTATCTCAACATCCAGCACCGCGCCACCGGCCAGGGCGCCTTGTTGAGGATCGAGGGCTTCAAGGTAAAGAAAAGCGATTAGTCCGGCGGTTGTTTCCTCGGCAGGGACGTAAGTAAGTTCATGGGTGAGCCGCGAAGCGGCGAATGGGTTTGCCATGGAAGGCAAACCCTGGCATCCAAGCGAAGCCGGATGGCCTAGCGAAGGATGAACTTTACGGCAGGCGGCGCAAGGCCGCCTGTTTTTTTCTGTACTCGGTGCTTGGTCCGGGTTAACTATAAAGCACCAAAATCCATACCATCACGACGTTCAGCAGCGCGAGAAACACCGCGCCGGAACCCATGTCCTTGGCGCGGCCCGATAGGGCGTGATGCTCCAGGCCGATGCGGTCTATCGCGGCTTCGATGCTGGAATTGATGATCTCCACGATTAATACCAGCAGCAAACTGCCCACCAGAAACACCCGCTCCAAGCCGCTGTCGCCGAGCCACATGCCCAGGGGCGCCAATATGATGAACAGCATAGCCTCCAAACGGAAGGCGGCTTCGTTGCGCCACGCAGCCCTGATGCCGGCCAAGGAATAGCCGGTGGCGCGGCTTATGCGTCGGATTTCACTGGCGAGGCCGACGGCTGTGTTCTTCAGCAAAGGCGTGCTCCGGTGCCGGAAAATTCTAGTTTGCCAACATACCGGTCGATTATGAACTTTTCATGAAAAGTGTGTATTTGCGACGAATTGTAACATTCGCTCGATAAAGTAAAACAATCACTAAGTGGAGATAGTTAATGGAACCTCTACGTTTCCGCTCCATCTGGATCTCGGATGTGCACCTCGGCATACGCGCCTGCAAGGCCGAATTTCTCCTGGATTTTCTCAAGCAAACCGAATCCGAGTATCTCTACTTGATCGGCGACATGATCGACATCTGGAGCATGAAAACCTTGTGGTACTGGCCGGCGCTGCACAGCCAGGTCATCCACGCCATACTCGCCAAAGCGGCGCGCGGCACCAAGGTGATTTATGTGCCCGGCAACCACGACGAACTGTTCCGCGACTATGCCGGCCAAACCTTCGCGCGCGTGCCGATTCGCGCCGAGGCGATCCACAAAACCGCCGACGGCCGCAAATTGCTCGTCATCCACGGCGATGAATTCGACGCCGTCGTTAAACACAGCCGCTGGCTGGCACTGCTCGGCAGCGGCATCTACGAGCTACTGTTGCTCAGCAACCGCTGCGTCAATTATTTCCGGCGCAAACTCGGATTTCCTTATTGGTCATTGGCCGCTTATCTGAAAGACAAAGTTAAAAACGCCGTCAAGTATATCAGCAATTTCGAGCAGGCCCTGATTCACGAGGCACGCAAACGCAAGCTCGACGGCGTGATCTGCGGCCACATTCACAAGGCCGTCATCGAAGATGTCGACGGCATATTGTACTGCAACGACGGCGACTGGGTGGAAAGCTGCACCGCGCTGGTGGAGCACCCGGACGGAGCGCTGGCGGTGATCCGCTGGGCGGAAGAGAGCGCGTTTTTACTGCAAGAGAGAGAATATGAAAATTGTTATAGTCAGTGACGCCTGGTTTCCGCAAATCAACGGCGTCGTCACCACGCTGTTCCAGACCAAGCGGCCATTGGAAAAATTGGGCCATGCGGTGGAGATGATTACGCCCGATCAGTTCAAGACCGTGCCCTGTCCGAGCTACCCGGAGATACGGCTGGCGCTTTTTCCGGGCGGGAAAGTGCGCGAAAAACTACGCGCCCTGCAAGCCGACGCCGTGCACATCGCCACCGAAGGACCGCTGGGGCTGGCGGCGCGCGCCTGGTGCGTAAAACAACGCTTCCCGTTCACCACGTCGTACCACACGCGCTTTCCCGAATACGTCAAGCTGCGCTTCCATGTCCCACTGACGCTTACTTATGCCCTGCAACGCTGGTTTCACGGCGCGGCGCGCCACACCATGGTGGCGACCGCGGCGCTCAAGCAAGAGCTGGAGGCCAAAGGCTTCGCCAACCTCACGCTGTGGTCGCGCGGCGTGGACGCCGATCTTTTCCGCCCGCGCGATGAAAAATTTTTATCCGATGCTCAGCCTATTTTCGCTTATCTCGGGCGCGTCGCGGTGGAAAAAAATATCGAGGATTTTTTAAGACTCGACCTGCCCGGCGCCAAGCTCGTGATCGGCGACGGCCCCGATCTCGACAAGCTGCGCCGCCGCTACGCGACGGTTAATTTTGTGGGCTTCAAAACCGGAGAAGATTTGGCGCGGCACTTGGCCGCGGCGGACGTATTCGTGTTCCCCAGCCGCACCGACACCTTCGGGCTGGTGTTGATCGAGGCGCTGGCGTGCGGCGTGCCGGTGGCCGCCTACCCGGTGCGCGGGCCGTTGGACGTTATCGCCCCCGGCGTTACCGGCTGCCTGGACGAGGACTTGCAAAGCGCCGCGCTGTGCGCCTTAGAGTTGGACGGCGCGCGTTGCCGCGAGGCGGCGTTGCAGTTTTCCTGGGAAAAATGCACGCGGCAATTTCTCGATAATCTACTCGCGGCGCAAGCCACCGTGCTGCAGCCGGCGCCATGTACTGAATAAACTCCGAGGAACTTCATAACATACGGCGTCCGCTACAAGGCGCATCCAAAATTTCACGGTAATTTCATTTTGCTGTCACCCGTCGTGATTACGCTCCTCTCGCATGGTTCCATCGAAACTAAACAGGGAGGGGAGCATGAACAGGTCAAAATCGGTAATCTGCAGACTGGCCGCATTGATGTTGGCGCTGGCCGCGCAGGCGGACACATTTTTGCAGGGCCGTGCGATATTGCCCACCGATACCTTCACCGCAGGAGCGACGTCCGGGCAATTCATCAATGGCGGCGCCAACGGGCATGCGGCGCCGTTCCTCAATAAGCAGCCGGTGCAGGGTTTTTCCGCCGTGCTGAAAAACAATGACGGTACGTTTTACGTGATGTCCGACAACGGCTTCGGCAGCCTGGAGAATTCCGCCGATTTCAATCTGCGCGTGTATCACATCCGCTCGCGCTTTGAGACCAAGGACGGCGGCGCGGGTGATATTCAAGTGTAGGCCATTTCGAGTTGCATGATCCCAATAAGAAAATCCCATTTTCCATCACGAATCATTTCAGCGACGCGCGGATTCTCACCGGCGCGGACTTCGATATCGAATCCATGCAGCACGCGCAGGATGGCACGCTCTGGTTCGGCGACGAGTTCGGGCCGTTTCTGATTCACACCGACGCTGGCGGCAAGGTATTGGAAGCGCCTCCATGAAAGAAAACGACACTTACCACGAATACGGCAAGATCACCTATACGGAATACGCTTGCGCTGACCGGATAGTCAGAGTGGGCGATAGATACCTTAATTCGCAGGATATCGAGCTGGAAATTATACACATTGCTCGGCTGATTAACGGCGGTGACATTATCGTCGAATTTTTGCCGGTGGACGCCGCTCTTATCGGGCGCCATTGGCAAGGCGAGTTCCTGCTCAATTGCGGGGGAAAAGAAACGCCGTGCCGCCATTCCACGGCCGGTGAAGCGTCGCTGTTCCCCATGCTCCATATCGAGGATGTAAGCAAACTGCGTCGTGCCAGCGGCGCCGCGTCTCCTGTCTGACCATGAAACTTGTCCCGCGACGCGAGTCTCTGTAAATGGCGATCACACTAGTGCCGATCTTGAACCCGCCCAGCAAATCCACATGCCCCACGAAACGTCATCTATGCCGGCAGACCAGGAACCGCAGCACCGTGTGCAGCGCAAAGCCGGAAGCATGCACATCAGCTTGCTCAAGGCGTTGGACGCCGTTCTTGAAAAACGGCTGCTCACGCCGTTGTTCCAGCCCATTATTACGTTACGCGATAATGCTATCTATGGCTACGAGGCGCTTATACGCGGCCCTTCCGATGGTCCCTTGCACGCCCCGCTGAGTTTGTTCGATGCCGCGCAGCGCAGCGGCCAATTGGCGGAGTTGGAGTTGCTGTGCCAGCAAACCATACTGGAGGGTTACAAGCGCCTGAATTTGCCCGGCAAGTTGTTTCTGAACGTCAACCCCATCTATTTAACGCAGGACAACTGCCAGTACAGTCAGACACTGGTGCACATGCGGGCGCTCGGCATCGACGCCGGTCGCGTGGTGATGGAGCTGACTGAACACACGCCCACGCATGACTACGAGCTGTTGCGCGAGGCCGCCATGCATTATAAGTCCATGGGTTTCGAGATCGCCATTGATGACCTGGGCGCCGGCTACGCGGGTTTGCGGCTGTGGAACGAACTGCGCCCGGACTACGTAAAGATTGATATGCATTTTGTGCAAGGCATACACGAAGACCGCAGTAAGCGGCAGTTTGTGCATTCCATACAGGAGATTGCGCTCGGCCTCAATTGCAAAATCGTCGCGGAAGGCGTCGAAACCGAAGGCGAGTATCAAGCGATACGCGAATTGGGTATTAATTACGGGCAGGGTTATTATTTCGCACGCCCCAGTCCGGCGCCGCTCATCGTGCTTCCGCCGCATATATCCCTAGCGGCCCGATTCTGGGCGAATGACGATCCGTTGCAGGCGCAGCGTACGCTAACCGCCGCCGCGCTGGTGACGGACCGCCGCGCCGCGGGTCCGGACGCCACACTGCATCAGATGGCGGACATTTTTTACGCGGAGGAGAGTATAACGTCCATCCCCATCGTGCAAAACGGCCTGCCGGTCGGAATTATCAGGCGTCTGCCGTTTATGCAACTCTACGCGAGCCGCTACGGACGCGATTTGTACGGAAAAAAATCCATTGCTCAGTTCATGGATACCCAGCCGCTCATTGTCGATAAAGACATGCCGCTGGAAAAACTCAGCAGGCTGGTAGCCAACGAAATGGAGTGGCGCATCAACGACGACTTCATTATCACAGGCGATGGACGCTACATGGGCATGGGCACCTTGCTCAGGCTGCTGCAGAAAATCACCGATCTGCAAGTTCACAACGCGCGTTACGCCAATCCGCTTACGCTGTTGCCCGGAACGGTGCCGTTGCACGAGCGCATCGATAAGCTGCTGCATGACGAGCGGTGCTTCACGGCGTGTTACTGCGATCTCGACAATTTTAAGCCGTTCAACGACAGCTATGGTTACGACAGAGGAGACGAGGTAATCAAATATCTGGCGCAATTATTGGTGGAGACATCCGATAGGCAGCGGGATTTTGTAGGCCACATCGGCGGCGATGATTTTATCATCTTGTTTCTAAGCGGTGATTGGTGGGAGCGCTGTGCGTCCATATTGCGGCGTTTTGAGCGGGACATTCCGGAATTCTACCAGGATAAACATCGCGCGGAGGGTGGTTTAACGGCGCGCGACCGGCGCGGAGGCGATGTATTTTACCCGATCATGACGCTGTCCATCGGCGCGGTAGAGATCATTCCCAGCCGTTTCGGTTCACATCATGACATCGCCGTCGCGGCGAGCGCCGCCAAGGCGATGGCCAAGCAAATGAACGGCAACGCTTTGTTTGTGGAGCGCCGCCGCAACTAAACAACGGGTCGTTACCGTGCGGTGGTCAGCTTGTCGCGCGGCGCGCGCAACTGTGTCAATGTATCACGGTCGTCATTGAAGGGCCCCATCTCGATTAAGCTGCCTACGACGCCGTGAATTAATTCGCGCGCCCATGCGGGTAATTGGGGGTGAAGCTGGTAGTAGTGCGTCCGTCCGCCCTGGCGGCAATGCAGCACGCCCACCAGCCGCAGGCTGGCCAGATGGCGCAATACCGTCGCCTCGGATAAATTCAATGTCTGCGTCAATTCATCCAAATGCAAACCATCCAGGCATAGCAGCGCCGCGCAGCGCAGTCGCAACGGATCCGCCAGCAAACGCAGCAGCACGCTGGGACTCAGTGTATTGCTGAGGACGTGCCGGTAACCTTCGACGTGTTCGTTCATCATGGGACGTTCCTTTGCGTTCGCTTCGCGCTACATCAATTTTCCGTAGCGTGGTTGGTCAATGTGAGGCAGTTGATCCAGAATCTGCTCGCGCGTGAGCGCCGCCAGTTTGCGCCGCTCCAGGCCGGCGGCGTTGAGTGGCGTGCAAAATACAATGCGCATTTCCACGGCGGGCTCGGCGAGCAGCTTCCATAAGTTGGCAATCAGATTATCGCTGCCGATAAACGGCGCAAGCGGGTTGACGCCTTGCGCGTGCGGATAGGAAATCGCCACGGCCTGCACGTGCGCGTGCGCGCGGATCGCCGCTTGAAACAAGCGCGCGTGAAAATGCTGCACCGATAACCCATCCGATGACGTGCCTTCCGGGAACATCAGAAAATTCTTTCTTTGCAGCAATCCCCAGGTCATGTGATCGGCGATCAGCGCCGTGGACTGATGATCGCCGCGCTTGAGGAACAGCGTGCCGGCGCGTTGGGCCATCGCGCCGAACACGGGCCACGCGCCGACTTCGTGTTTGGAAACCACGCGGCTGTTGAGCAGATGTTGCAGAGCGGGAATGTCCAGCCAGGAAATATGATTGGCGACAAACAGCGTGGCGCGCGGATTGATTCGGCCTTCCACGCGGACGCGCAGCGCGATAATGCGGCATAGGCCGCGCGTCCACCAACTGATGATTTGCTCTTGGCGGCGCGGGCTAACGTTGTGCAACACCCAATGCGCCGCACCCACGCCCAGCGCCATGTGCCAAGTCAGGCGTGCCAGGCGCCACGCTCTGCGTGCGTGTCCCCCCATGTCGCGCCAGCCGTTTGGATTTAGAAGCGGTCCACGAAGTGGCGTAGGTAGCGCGCGTTGAGCCGGTCGGCGTCCAATAATATAAACAAATCGGCGGTGTTGAAATCCGGGTCCCAGGCGGGTTCGCCGCACACCACGGCGCCCATGTGCATGTAGCCGCGCAGCAGCGGCGGCAAATCGACGCGCGCCACCTCGTCTTGTTCATGCAGCAGCGGCACCGGCACTCTGGGCATGACGCGTGATTCCGGTGAACTCAAGTGATGCAGACGTAAATACCGGCATACGGCGGCGACATGGCGCAGACCCAGATTCATGGAAATGCTCGCGCAGCCCATGAGATAGTTAAAGTTGTTCATAATCATGAAGCGCGCCAGCCCCGCCCACAGCAGGCCGATGGTCGCGCCGTTGCGGTAGTCGGGATGCACGCAGGTGCGCCCGACTTCCATGAAGCGTCCCGGCAGGGCGAGAATGCGGCTCAAATCGAATTCCGACTGCGAATAAAAACCGCCGGCGCGCAGCGCCTGCGTGTCGGTGAGGATGCGGTAATAGCCGACTACTTTGTCGCATCCCACGTCGCGCACGATCAAGTGCTGGCAATAGGGATCGAACAGATCGCTCTCGATGCCGTCGTGCGCGCCTTCCAACTCGGCGCCCATTTCTTCGACGAAAACGCGGTAGCGCAAACGCTGCGCGGCGCGAATCTCGTTCTGCGTCGCCGCCAGGCCGACTTGCAGCGTGCGCGCTTGAGGATGAATATAGGAGTGGGAAAATAGTTCGATGTGCGGTGCGGGGTGCGCCATGGCGTTGCTCCTCGATAGTTGAGACTGCGCCATCATGCACGGCGTTGGTTACAGGCGTATTACGCGTTACGCGCGCAAATTAAAAATTACTTTGTAATACTGTTGTCATATTCGGTATCTACCATGGTGCAAGATAATGACGCTATTGCCCGCCCGGCGGCCAATGCGGGACGCGCCTCATCGATGAATTTCCCATTTACCTTTGGAGGAGTTATGAATTCGAATAAAGTACTAACGGGTCTACTGGCGCTGGCGTTGACGCTGTCGTTTACGGCTGCGTCAGCCGCCGAGAAAACGCTGATTAAAGTCGACGGCTCCAGCACCGTTTATCCCATCACCGAGGCGGTGGCGGAGGAATTTCAAGCCGAGACCAAGGGGGCCGTGCAGGTGACCGTGGGCATCTCCGGCACCGGCGGCGGCTTTAAGAAATTCTGCCGCGGCGAGACCGATATTCAAGACGCCTCGCGGCCCATCAGCACCAGTGAAATGGAAGCTTGCAAGAAGGCTGGGTTCGACGGCACGACCATGGTGGTGGGTGATCGCATCGGCCCGAACGGCGTGGAGTACATTGAACTGCCGGTGGCTTACGACGCGCTCACGGTGGTGATCAATCCGCAGAATACGTGGGCCGAGACTATGACCGTGGAGGAGCTGAAAAAGATTTGGTCACCCGAGGCGCAGGGCAAGATCACCAAGTGGAATCAGGTGCGCGCGGAGTGGCCCGATGCGCCGATCGGACTCTACGGCGCGGGCTCCGATTCCGGCACGTTCGACTACTTCACCGAGGCGGTGGTGGGCAAGGCGAAGTCCAGCCGCGGCGACTATACCGCCAGCGAGGACGACAACGTGCTGGTGCAGGGCGTGTCGCAGGACAAGAACGCGCTGGGTTATTTCGGTTTCGCCTATTATGCTGAGAATCAGGGCAAACTCAAGGCGGTGGCGATTGACGCCGGCAAGGGGCCGGTGCCGCCGTCGGAAAAGACCGTGGAAGACGGCACGTATCAGCCGCTTTCGCGCCCCATCTTTATTTATGTGAATAAAAAATCGCTGGAACGCCCGGAAGTGAAAAAGTTTGTGGAATTTTATTTGAAAAACGCCGCGGAACTGGTCAAACAAGTGAAATACGTGCCACTGCCCGCTTCCGCTTACACCGTCGCCATGGAGCATCTTAATAAGGGCAAGACCGGCACGGTGTTCGGCGGCAAGAACGAGGTGGGTATTAAAATCGAAGACCTGCTGAAGCGGGAAGCCAAGCTGTAAACAAGCGAGCGAACGAAGCGCGCAACCGCCACGGATGGCGTCATAATTTTCAGGGGCGCCCTTGGCGCCCTTTATTTTTGGCGGAATGTTAGTAAGATGCTGTTTTAATTAAAGTATTTTATGTTCTATAAGGTGAAATCCGATCCGAGGATATCTTTGTAACATAACTGTCATAATTGCCGACTAAGATGACCGTTTACCCACGAGGAGATCAATGGTGATCCCCCGCCATTCAAATCTAGCTTACCGGCCCTTGCGCCACGTCAAGGAGCGCCTCATCGAGCTGGCGCTGTTTTTGGCCGCGCTCTCGTCCGTGGCGGTCACCGTCGGCATCGTCGGCGTGCTGGTGTACGAGTCCGCCGCGTTTTTTCAACATGTTTCAATCGTCGATTTCCTCACCGATACGCAATGGACACCGCTGTTCGCCGACGCCCATTACGGCATTTTGCCGCTGCTGTCCGGCACACTGGTGACCACGCTGGTGGCGCTGTGCGTGGCGATTCCGCTCGGCACTATCATCGCCATTTATCTCAGCGAATACGCATCGCATCGCGTGCGCGAAGTGGTGAAGCCGATTTTGGAATTGCTGTCCGGTGTGCCGACCGTGGTGTACGGTTATTTCGCGCTGTTGTTCGTCACGCCGTTGCTGCAAAAATTTATTCCCGGCTTGCCCGGCTTCAACATGCTGAGCGCCGGGCTGGTGATCGGCGTGATGATTATTCCTTACGTGAGTTCAGTGAGCGAGGACGCGATTCGCGCCGTGCCCATGCACATCCGCGAGGGTTCTTATGCGATGGGCGCCACGCGCCTGCGCACGTCGTTGTCGGTGGTGGTGCCGTCGGCGCTGTCCGGCATCGCCGCCGCGTACGTGCTCGGCATTTCGCGCGCCATCGGCGAAACCATGGTGGTGGCGATCGCCGCGGGCATGCAGCCCAACCTTACCTGGGACCCGACCGAGCCGGCCGCCACCATCACCGCCTACATCGTGCAGGTGAGCCTCGGCGATTTACCGCACGGTAGCATCGGTTACCAAACCATTTTCGCGGCGGGCTTGACGCTGTTGCTGATAACGTTGATTTTCAACGTCGCCGGCCACGCGCTGCGCAAGCGTTTCCGCGAGGCTTATTAACATGGACGACGTCACCCTGAGCCGCACCGGCTTCCCGAACGTCAAGACGTTGATCGCCCGCCAAAAAGCGCTGGACGGTTTGTTCGCGCTGGCCGGTCTGCTCGCCATGTTGGTCGGGTTGGTGACGCTCGCGGCGCTGATCGTCGATCTCGCCATCGACGGCGTGCCGCGCTTGTCGTGGGATTTCTTTACGAATTTTCCTTCGCGTTTCCCGGAGCGCGCCGGCATCCTGTCGGCGTGGGTGGGCACCAGCTTGGTGATGCTGGTGACGGCGTTCAGCGCCGTGCCGCTGGGCGTCGCGGCGGGAATTTATCTGGAGGAATACGCGCCGAAGAACTGGCTCACCGATCTCATCGAGATCAACATCGCCAATCTCGCAGGCGTGCCGTCCATCGTGTACGGCCTGATGGCGCTGGGGCTGTTCGTGTATCAGTTTAATTTCGGCCAGAGCATCCTCACCGCCGGCCTGACGCTGGCGCTGCTGATTTTGCCGATGGTCATCATCGCCACGCGCGAAGCTGTGCGCGCCATTCCCAGCAACATTCGCGAAGCGTCGTACGCGGTCGGCGCCACCAAGTGGCAGACCGTGCGCAATCATGTGTTGCCGTATTCCATGGGCGGCATACTCACCGGCATGATTATCTCGCTATCGCGCGCCATAGGCGAGAGCGCGCCGCTCATCACCATCGGCGCGTTGACCTTCATCGCCTTTCTGCCGCACGCGCCCGTGCAAGCGACGCCGCCCTATATTTCCTTCGAATGGCTGAGCGATCCATTTACCGTAATGCCCATCCAAATGTTCAACTGGGTGTCGCGTCCGCAGGCGGCGTTCCATTTGAACGCCGCCGCCGCCGGCTTGGTGCTGATGCTGATGACGCTGGTGATGAACGGCTTGGCGATTTACATTCGCTACAGATTCCGCAAGCGGATTAAATGGTGAGCGATAAATTAGAGTTTAGGAGTTTCTTAATGAACGCCGAGCAACCCAGCGTGGCCGATCATCCGTCTTCCGCCGCGCGTTACGAAGAACATCCGCCGACGCCGGGCAAGAAGCCAAAAACCGGCGCCGCGCCGCGCGCGCCGGGGCAGGAGCAGCCCAAGCTCAAGGCGCAGGTCAACGGTTTGGATTTTTACTACGGCGACGTGCACGCGCTCAAGCATGTCACGCTCGGCATCGCCGAGAAGCGCGTCACCGCGCTGATCGGGCCTTCCGGCTGCGGCAAGACCACGTATCTGCGCTGCTTTAACCGCATGCACGATCTCTACCCCGGCAATCGCTACCAGGGCGAGATTCTACTCTACCCCGACGGCGTGAACATTCTCGACCGCAAGGTCGACCCCATCGAAGTGCGTATGCGCATCAGCATGGTGTTTCAAAAACCCAATCCGTTTCCCAAGTCCATTTACGAAAACGTCGCCTATGGACTGCGCGTGCGCGGGCTGAAAAATCGTCGCGAGATCGATGATAAAGTCGAGCAAGCCTTGAGGGGCGCGGCGCTGTGGGACGAAGCGAAAGACCGCTTGCATGGTCTCGCCTTCAATCTGTCCGGCGGCCAGCAGCAACGCCTGTGCATCGCGCGCGCGCTCGCCACCGACCCGGAAATTTTATTGTTCGACGAGCCCACTTCGGCGCTCGATCCCATCGCCACCGCGCGCATCGAGGAATTGATAGCCGAACTCAAGGAGCACGTGACCATCATCATCGTTACGCACAACATGCAGCAGGCGGCGCGCGTGTCGGATTACACCGCGTTCATGTACCTGGGCGAGATGGTGGAATTCGGCGAGACCGACGCGATATTCACCAATCCGAAGAAACAGCAGACGGAAGATTACATCACCGGGCGATACGGGTGATGACATCCAAGCATTCAGAGGTAATCCATGAAACCTAGCATACACACGCACATATCGCGCCGCTACAACGCCGAGCTGGAGGATATCCGTAACCGCGTGCTGGCCATGGGCGGTTTGGTCGAGCAGCAACTGGTCGATGCGCTCAACGCGCTGGTCAGCGGCGACAGCCGGCTCGCCGAACAGGTGATGAACGACGATTACAAGGTCAACTCCATGGAGGTCGCCATCGATGAGGAGTGCAATCAAATCATCGCGCGCCGCCAGCCTGCCGCCAGCGATTTACGCTTGGTCACCGCGGTGATCAAGACCATCACCGACCTGGAGCGCATCGGCGACGAGGCGGAGAAAATCGCGCGCATGGCCGCGCACTTGGCGGAAATGGAGCGCCCCAAAAACAGCTATGTCGAGGTGCAGACGCTGGGTAATCACGTGCGTGAAATGTTGCATGACGCGCTCGACGCCTTCGCGCGCATGGACGCCGAAAGCGCCATGAAAGTGGTGCGCGAAGACCTCAAGGTGGATCGCGAGTACGAGGCTCTGATGCGCCAGTCGATCACTTACATGATGGAAGACCCGCGCACCATCACGCGCGTGCTGGACGTGATCTGGTCGGCGCGCGCGCTGGAACGCATCGGCGACCACGCGCGCAACATGTGCGAATACGTTATTTACTTGGTGAAGGGCAAGGACGTGCGCCACATCAGCCTGGAACAGATGGAGCGCGAGATCCGCGAATCCGGCGGCGAATAGCTAGGCGCGAAACGCCACCAGGTGGTCGGCCTCGACCTTGATGCCGACTTTCTCGCCGATGGCGTGATCATGGTGGCTGGGGAACATCGAGAACACTTTACTGCCGGTCGGCAGGCGCAGCGTGTACATGATTTCCGCGCCCTTGAAGGCCTTGTGAATCACCTCGGCGCGCATCGGCGCGTGGTCATCGTGCACGATGTCGTCGGGTCGCACCAGCAAATCGACTTGGGCGCCGGGCGGCCAGTCGTAGGCGCGGTTGCCCTTGATGATGCCGATTTCGGTCTGCACGGTGTCGGGCGTGAGCAGCGTGCCGCGCAGGAAAATACCCTGGCCGATGAAGTCGGCGACGAAGCGACTGACCGGTTCGTGATAAAGATTATACGGCGTATCCCACTGCAGGATTTTCCCCTCGTGCATCACGCCGATTTGGTCGCCCAGCGCGAACGCCTCGTGCTGATCGTGCGTGACCAGAATACCGGTGGCGCCCTGGTTCTTGAGGATGTCGCGCACTTCTCCGCTGAGCCGTTCGCGCATGTCCACGTCGAGATTGGAAAACGGCTCGTCCATCAGGATCAGCGTCGGGCGCGGCGCGAGCGCGCGCGCCAGGGCCACGCGCTGCTGCTGTCCGCCGGACAGTTCGTGCGGATAGCGCGCGCCCAGGCCGCTTAGGCCGACGATTTCCAACATGCGCGCCGTGACGTCGCGGCGCGACGCCATCGATAATCCGCGCAGCCCGAAGGCGACGTTGGCCTCGACTGTCATGTGCGGAAACAGCGCGTAATCCTGAAACACCATGCCGACGTGGCGGCATTCCGGGGCCAGGCTATAGCCGGGACGCGAGATGATTTTATCGTCCAGCACGATCTCGCCGTGCACCACCGGCTCGAAACCGGCGATGGCGCGCAGCACCGTGGTCTTGCCGCAGCCCGAGGGCCCCAGCAAACACACCAGGCTGCCCTGTTTGACGTGCATGGACAGATCGCGCACGGCGACTTGCTGACCGTAGCGGCACTCGATGTTTTTCAGTTCCAGCAGTGTGGTCATGCGGCAAATGATAGCAGCTTGTCAGCGGTTAGCGGTAGGCACAATGCGCCAGCGGCGGTTGAGGGAATAAATAAGCGATAAAATCAGGAACGAAAATACCAGCAAGCCGATGGACAACACGTTTGCGTGCCCGTATTCCAGGCTTTCCACGTGATCGTAAATGGCGATGGACAGCACGCGCGTCTGGCCGGGGATGTTGCCGCCGATCATCAGCACCACGCCGAATTCGCCGACGGTATGCGCGAAGCCCAAGGTCAGGGCGGTGATGAAGCCGCGCACGGAGAGCGGCGCGACGATGCTGAAAAAACGCCGCGCGGGCGGCGCGCCCAATAGACTGGCCGCGTCCAGCAAGCTGGTGTGCACCCCCTCAAAGGCGTTTTGCAGCGGTTGCACGACGAACGGCAGGGAGTACAACATGGAGCCGATCACTAAGCCGCTGAAGGAAAACGCCAGCGTCGACCCGGTAAGCGCCAGCCACGGCGCGCCGATCGCCCCTTGCGGGCTCAGCGCAATAAGCAGATAAAACCCCAGCACGGTGGGCGGCAGCACCAGCGGCAGCGCCACGATCGCCTCGATGGGCGTTTTCAGCCGCGAACGGGTGCGCGCCAGCCACCACGCCAGCGGCGTGCCCACGATCAGCAGGCCGAGGCTGGTGAGCGCCGCCAGGCGTAGCGTAAGCCAAATGGGGGTCCATAGGCTGGAGCCCTGCAAAAAGTCGTTAAACATGGCCCTTGAGGTTCGATGGAAAACTTATTGCCGGTGAGTTATTATGCCCCGGTGACCGCCAAGTTTAAAAAAATACCAGCCATTCTACTCCTTGCATTCTTGCAATGCGTGGCCCCCTTGCTGCATGCGCATCCTGATAGCGTGGACAGCGGCGCACAGGGTGTTCATGCGCATGTCTTCCATGAGCCGATAGAGTTGTACTGTCTAAGCTCTGAACGAGAGTCGTGCCCTGAGCTGAGGATCTCGGCGTTGGACACACCCAGCCTCGTCGCCTCCGACGAGTTTTTCCCGTCGCTTAACGGGGCCGCGCCGCTACCCGGTTTTGCCCTGCCGCAACGGGAGCGGCGCCTGACCAGCGCAGCCGCGCTGCCCGGTCTATACGTTACCTCTGCTTCTTTCATTACCCCTCTCAGTCACGCACCTCCTTTCTTGTTTTAAACCCGCTGTTCCCCTTCGGTAAATAAATGCCGCGTTCTATTCTTTAGGGCGTAGGCTGTGCCGCTGCGTTCAGCATTGAACACTAACCATGCAGCGCGTTTGAGGAGATGGTATGCGTACTATACGCGCAGTTTTTCTATTGATGAGCATGCTGTATGCCGCGCTGTCGAGCGCAGGCGAGGAAGTTTCGATGTCCGCCCAACAGGCGCAAGCGTTGGGCGTTGCGACCGCTCCTCTCCGGAAACAGAATGCTGCGGCGGGGACGGGTTTGCCCGCGCAAGTCGTTATCCCCAACAATCAGATGCACATCGTGAGTGCGCCCACGGACGGTTTCGTGGAGGGCATGATGGTGGCGGTGAATCAAGAGGTAAAACAAGGGGAGGTGCTGGCGCGCCTGAAAAGCCCCGCCCTCATCGAGGCGCAACGGGCATTCCTGCAAGCGGTGACGCGCGCGGCGCTGCAACGTGAGAACCTGCGACGCGACGAGCAACTGTTTAAGGAAGGTATTATCGCAAAAAGCCGCTATTTAACGACGCAAAACGAGCTTACCCAGACCGCCGCCGAATTGGCCGAGCGCGAGCAGTTGTTGGCGCTGTACGGCATGAGTGTTCCGGCCATACAGCAATTGCGCGATAAACGCACGCTGACCAGCGTCGTCGAAATTGTCTCGCCTATCAGCGGCGTGGTGTTGGAGCAGATGGCGACGGCGGGGCAGCGCACCGAGGCGGCGACGCCGCTGTATAAAGTGGCGAGTCTTACGCCACTGTGGCTGGAGATCGCGGTCCCGCTGGCGCGGCTGGGGCAGATAAATCAAGGCGACACGGTCGCTGTGCCCACCTACCAAGCCGCCGGCAAGGTGCTGTCGGTGGGACGCAGCGTGGGCAGTGCGAATCAGGCGGTGATGGTGCGCGCCGAGGTGAGCGAGGGTGCGCAACGCCTGCGACCCGGACAACAAATTGAAGTGTTGATCGCTGCGTCTAGTCCCCCGACAGCGCAATGGGAGGTGCCGAACCAGGCGCTGGTTCACCAAGCGGGTGGGGTGTATGTGTTTGTGCAAACCCCGGGCGGATTTCGGGCGCAAGCAGTGACGGTTGTCAATGCAGCGGCGGAGACCAGTACCATTCAAGGCCCGTTGCGCGGCGATGAGCATATCGCGGTGCGTGGGGTGGCGGCCTTGAAAGGCGCGTGGCAGGGGCTGGGTGGAGGTGAATGATGTTGACACGCCTTGTCGAATTCGCCCTGACGCAACGTTTGCTGATGTTGCTACTCATGCTGCTGCTCATCGCGGGCGGCGGCTACGCCTTCAAGGGCCTACCCATAGACGCCTTTCCCGACGTCTCGTCCACACAGGTCAAGGTTATCATCAAGGCCCCCGGCATGACACCGGAAGAGGTGGAGGCGCGCATCACTGCGCCCATTGAGGTGGAGATGATCGGGATCCCGAACCAGAAAATCCTGCGCTCGGTGACCAAATACGGGCTGACCGACATCACCCTCGACTTCGAAGACGGCACCGATATCTACTGGGCGCGGCAACAGGTTGCGGAGCGCTACAACAACATCGCCGGCGATCTTCCCTCCGGTATTTCCGGCGGCCTCGCGCCGATCACCACGCCGCTCGGCGAGATGTTCATGTTCACCATCGAGGGCGGCGATCTCTCGCTCATGGAGCGCCGCAGCCTATTGGACTGGGTGATCCGCCCGGCGCTGCGCACCTTGCCGGGCGTGGCCGATGTCAACGCGCTGGGCGGGCTGGTGCGCAGCTTCGAGGTTGTGCCGGACAACATGGCGTTGCGCGCGCGTGGCATTGGCCTGGATGAATTGCAGGCGGCGCTGGAAACCAATAACCGCAACGACGGCGCGGGACGTCTCACCGACGGCGAAGAGGTGTTGCTGGTGCGCACCGAGGGCACGATCAAGACGCTGGACGACTTGCGCGCCATCGTCATCGCCAGCCGCGACGGTATGCCGGTGCGCGTGGGCGATGTAGCCGAGGTGCGCATCGGCAGTCTCACGCGCTACGGCGTAGTCACCAAGGACGGCAAGGGGGAGGCGGTGCAGGGCCTGGTGCTGGGCCTGCGCGGCGCGAACGCGCAGCAAGTGGTGGAGGGTGTGCGCGCGAAGCTCGCGGAGCTTGCGCCCGCGCTTCCCAAAGGCGTGAAGACCGAAGTGTTTTATGATCGCGGCAGTCTGGTGGAGCGCGCGGTCGGCACGGTCTCCGAGGCTTTATTGGAGGCCATCGTGCTGGTGGTCATCCTGCTCATCTTGTTTCTCGGCAATCTTCGCGCTGCCCTGGTGGTGGCGCTGACCTTGCCGCTGGCGGCGCTGGTTACTTTTATCATGATGCGTTTGTTCGGCATGTCGGCCAATCTGATGAGCCTGGGCGGCTTGGCGATTGCCATCGGCATGCTGGTGGATGCGGCGGTGGTGGTGGTGGAAAACACCGTCTCGCACTTGGCGCACGACAAGAGCGCCGCGAAGCTGCCGCGTCTGCACGTGATTTACCGCGCGGTGCGCGAGGTGGCGACACCCGTGACCGCCGGTATTCTGATTATCATCATCGTGTTCCTGCCGCTGCTCACACTGCAAGGCTTGGAGGGCAAGCTGTTCATTCCGGTGGCATTGACCATCGTGTTCGCCCTGTCCGGTTCGCTGGTGCTCTCGCTCACGATTATTCCGGTGCTCGCCTCGTTCCTGCTGAAACGGGTTACGCATAATGAGCCATGGCTGGTGCGCAAGGCCAACGCGCTGTATGAGCCGGTGTTGCGCTGGTCCTTGAATCACGTAAAAACCGTTGTGACGGCAGCCGGCGTGGCATTGCTGTTGACTGTTTTTGTTTACACGCAAACCGGCAAGACCTTCATGCCGGAAATGGATGAGGGTGATCTCATCGTCGGCATCGAGAAACTGCCGTCCATCAGCCTGGAACAAACCGCCGCGCTGGATTTGAAAATACATCAGGCGATCATGGGCCGGGTGCCGGAAGTAACCGGCATCGTGGCGCGCGCCGGAGCAGATGAGCTGGGCCTCGATCCGATGGGACTGAATCAGACTGACACCTATCTACAGACCAAGCCACGCAGCGAGTGGCGCGAACCTGACAAGGAATGGCTGAAAGATGAACTGCGTAAGGTGCTCGATCAACTACCCGGCATTTCCTACAGCTTCACCCAGCCGATAGACATGCGCGTGCAAGAGATGATTATCGGCGTGCGCGGCGATATCGCGGTGAAGGTGTTCGGGCCGGATCTCGCCGTCCTTAACCGCTTGGCGACGGAGATCGAGACAGTGCTGAAGACCATCCGCGGCAGCCAGGACGTGTACACGGTGCAGAATGAGGGTGTGCAATACCTTACGGTCGGGATTGACCGGCTCGCCGCCGGGCGCATGGGCCTGAACGTGGATGACATCGGCGAGGCGCTGCGCTCGCAACTGGAAGGCAAGACCTTGGGCGTGGTGCTGGAAGGGGCGCGGCGCACGCCGGTGTTGCTGCGCGGTGAGGATAGCGTGCGCACCTCGCCGACCCTGTTTTCCCAGCTGACCCTGGCTTTGCCCAATGGCGGGAATGTCCCGATCTCCACCGTGGCCAACTTGCAGCGCGTGGACGGGCCGGTCAAGATAGACCGTGAAAACGGCGCGCGCATGGCCGTGACGCTCTCCAATGTGCAGGGCCGCGATCTGGTCGGCTTTGTGGAAGAGGCCCGACGGGCGGTGGGTGAGCGCGTGAAATTACCCGACGGTTACCGGCTGAGCTGGGGCGGGCAATTTGAAAACCAGCAACGCGCCGCCGCGCGCTTGACCATCGTGGTGCCGGTCGCGTTGGGGCTGATTTTCCTGGTGTTGTTCGCCACCTTCGGCTCCGTGCGCCAAGCGGTGCTGGTGCTTACCAATATTCCGTTCGCCATGGTCGGCGGTGTGTTCGCGCTGTGGCTATCTGGGGAATATCTGTCCGTACCTGCCTCGGTGGGCTTTATCGCCCTGCTCGGTATCGCCGTACTGAACGGCGTGGTGATGGTCACGTATTTCAACCAACTGCGCGCGCAGGGCATGGCGCTCGAGTATCTAGTGGTGGAGGGCGCCAAGCGGCGTCTACGTCCGGTGCTGATGACCGCGAGCATCGCCGCGTTCGGCCTGGCGCCGCTGCTGTTCGCCAGCGGCCCCGGATCGGAAATTCAAAAACCTTTGGCGATTGTGGTGATCGGAGGTCTGGTAAGCGCCACGCTGCTGACGCTGATCCTGCTGCCCATTCTCTATCGCCGCTTTGGCATAAGCCCGAAGGAGGCCTGAAAATGAACCCGCCCGATTGTTGTTTGACGCTGATTGTCCCCAAGGCGCTGGAAGAAAATCTGCTGGACTTGCTGCTTGAGCACGAAGCGCTTGCTGGTGGATTCATTACCTCCGAGGTGGAGGGTCACGGGCGCAATGTCGCCTATCAGAGCATGGCCGAAAAAGTGCGCGGCCGTGCACACCGGGTAGAGATGAAAATCACCATGCATCATGCCGATACGCAAACCTTGCTGCGGGATATCAAGCAGGTGCTGCCGCGCACCAATATCGTCTATTACATGACTCCGGTTACGGAGTTTGGGAGTTTCCTGTGAAGCACATCCTTTGGCTGGTGAGTTTTTTTACCGCATGCGCCATGGCCGCACCCTTGGAGCAAGAGCCGTTCGCCGACGTACAGGGGCGTACTAGTGTCGTGGGAGGCAGGATGCCGGGAGCGACCGATCACCCCGATTTGCCGCCGCTCAATGTGGTGACCGAGGTAATGGCGAACAGCCCGCAGGTCAAGGCGGCGGAGGCGGGCATCGAGCTGGAGCAGGCCAACGCACGCAGCCTCAACGCCGGGCCGTATGAGTTCAATGCGAAACTGGGCGCCAGGCAGCGCAGCGTGGACAACGATGGCAATTTCAATGAATGGGAGGCGGCGTTGGAGCGCAGCCTGCGTCTGCCCGGCAAGGCCAGGATAGATCAGCAGTTGGGCACGCAAGGCGTGCGTCAGGCGCGGCTCGCCCTGGGCGATGCCTTGCATGAATCCGGACGCAGCTTGCTGCGCTATTGGTTTACCTGGCTGCAAGAACACGCGCAAGTCAAGCAGTGGCAAGAGCAAACGGCAGTGCTCAAGGAGCAACTGACCATCGTGAACAAGCGCATCGCGGCCGGTGACGCTCCGGCGCTGGAACGTTCGCTCAGCGAGGCGGCGCTGGCGCAAGCCGTATACGCGCTCAAGCAGGCCGAACTGCGCGCGCAGATGGCGGCCACCGATCTCAAACAGCGTTATCCCGGACTTACGCTGCCGGACAATCCGGTTTTTGTGGAGCCGGAACCGTTGCAAGAGGAACTGGAGGACTGGCGCACACGCATACTGGAGCACAACCATGAACTGGCGCTGATGCGAGGCGAGGTGGAACGTGCGCAACTGCACCTCAACCGCTCCAGCGCGGATCGCACCCCCGATCCGACCGTGGGGCTCAACACCACCTCGGAAAGAGGAGGCGCGGAACAGGTCACGGGATTATTCTTATCCATCCCGCTGGCGGGCGAGGCGCGCGCCGCCGCGCAGTCCGCCGCGCTCGCGCAATCCTCCATCGCCGCGCAAAAAGAGGCCGAAACATTGCGCCGCCTCAACGCCGAGATCATCAACACCTACGCAGCCGCCGCCAGCGCCTACGAGGCCTGGCAAAGCGCGCAAGCGGCGGCGGACGCCATGCAGCGCAACGCCGGACTCATGGCGCGCGCCTACAGCCTGGGCGAAGCAAGCTTGAGCGACACACTCAACGCCCGCCGCCTGGCTCTGGAAACCGTCCTCGCCGCCGCGCTGGCGCAGCTCAATGCGCGCGAAACGCGTTACCGCCTGCTGCTCGACGCGCATTTATTGTGGCCGCTTTATAAGGATGAGTCTGAAACAGACGCCGAACACGTACATTATTAGCAAGCAGCCTGGATGAAACAACATGGACTCCGGGATGTATTACCCTGGGTTTCATTTCATTCCACCCAGGCTGCGTGCCGCCAGTGGCCGCAGGGCGAGCGCCAGCAGCGGCAGCAGGCCCAGCACCGCCACCATCGTGGTGCCGGTGGGGAAGTCCGCCGCATAGGAGAGCCACAAGCCGGTGATGCTGCCGGTTAGGCCCAGCAGATAACCCAGCGTCAGCCGCAGCGCCGGTGTCGCGGTCAGCAGCGTGGCGCTGAAGGCGGGGATAATCAGCAGGGCGAACACCAGCAGCACGCCGGCGATCTGCACCGCGAGCGTGATGACCACGGCAAACGCCATGAAGAACAGCAGCTCGCGCCCGAACGCAGTCTGCTTGCCGAACGCCAGCACTGCATTGCGCTTGCGCAACATGATCTGCGCCGCGATTAATAAAGAGTAGACGGCGGCGATCACGCCGACTTCCTGCCAGCGTACCCACAGGATGTTGCCGTTGAGCAGGGTTTTCAATTCTTCCATACCCACGCTGGAGCGGCTCAAAATCAATATGGATAAGGCGCTGGCCACCACGTACACACAGCCGATGGCGACCTCGCGCGTGGTGACGTCCGCTATCCTGCCCAGCCAGGCGCAGCCCAGCGAGGCGAGCAGCGCCGCGCCGAAGGCGTACGCCAGGGCCGCGCCGCCGTGGGGATCGTGGCCGAGCAGAAACGCCAGGCTCGCGCCCAGCGCCGCGACCTGGGCCAGGGCGAGATCCACAAAGATGACGCCGCGCGCCAGCACGTGCAGCCCCAGATAGGTGTGGGTGAGAATAAGCAGCACGCTTAAGGCGCAAGCCGGCAGTAGAATCATCCAGCCTTCCACCTCAAAGCGCCCCGGCCTTTTGCAACGCGGCGACGATGGCGTCGAACAGATCGAAGTACGTCATGATCTGCGGCGCGCTCCCGACCGACTGCGGCAACACGGCGATCTTGATGCCGGTTTGTTCGGCGAGATAATTCGCCGAGCGCCGTTCGTAGTAAGGTTCCATGATCAGCAATCCTACCTGCTCCGACTTGATGCGCGCCACCAGCTTTTGCAGGTGGGCTGGACCGGGCGCGATGCCGGGCACTGGTTCCACATGAGCGACGATGTGCAAGCCAAAGGCGTCGGCGAGATACGGGAACGAGTCGTGGTAGGCGATCACCGGCTTGCCCTTGAGCGGCGCGAGCGCCGCTTGCCACGCCGTGATTTTAGCCTGCAACCGTTGCTCAAAGTTTGTCAGCCTGGCTTGGTAGTCCGCCGCATGCGCGCCATCCAGCGCGGCGAGGCGCGCGGCTATGGCCTGCGCCATGCGCAGCCCGTTGGCCGGATTCAGCCAGTAGTGGGGATTGCCTTGGGCGTGCACGTCGCCCATGGCGCGCGCCACCGGCGCGCTGGGCACCCCCAGCAGCGGCACTGTGCGGGAAAGATCGAGATAACCCGCGCTGCCGGGCAGCACGCGCGGATTGCGCGCCGCCTGCAACAGCGGCGGCAGCCAGCCGATTTCCAGATCGGCCCCGACCAGCAGCAGCAGGTCGGCGTCATGGACCTCACGGATCATGCTGGGCTTGGCCTCGGCGTAGTGCGGGTCGCGCGTGCCCAGGGTGAGGCTGATCGCCTCCACCCGGTCTCCACCCAGCTCTTGCGCGATGGCGGCCAGATCCTGCGTGGTGGCCGCCACCTTGAGCGTGGCCTGGGAAAGCAGCGGCAGCGCCGACAGGGCGATGGCTAAGACAAGTTTACAAATAGATTGCATGGCGCGCTCCTAAAAAGTATGCGCGGCGTGCGCACCCAGGCTGTACTCGAATTGCAACCACAACGCATGGGCGTCCTTCTCCGCAAGATGCTCGGTCCAGTCGCGGTTGTATTGCAGGCGCAGCTTGCTGTACTCGGTGGGATACCAGGTCAGGTTGGGCGACAGGCGCGTGCGGTTATCGCGCAAGGCATCAGTGCTGATGTCATAGCCGGCCTTGCCGCCGCTGCCCTCGGCATACTCCATGCGCAGGCCCACCACCCAGCCGGGCGTGAAGCCCCACAGCGCCTGCGTGAACCCGCCCCAGTCCTTGAGTTTGGCGTCAGGCGTTTCATAGCGCCGCTCCAACACCTCGCTATGCCAGGATACAAAGGGAAAGCCGCGCTGGCTGTGCGAGGGCTGCCATTTCAAATACAGATCGGCGCCATAGATCGTGGTGTCGGTATTAAGCCCGCTGGCGTTCGGCCCCCGCAGTCCGGAAAGACCCAGGTTCATGGACACGGTATCAGATAAATCCACGCCATTCAGCCAGCGCGCCGAATACAGCAGGTCGCCGAGATCGCGCGCATCGCGATCCAGCAGTGTGTGGCCGCCGACGGTTTTGTCCTTCTCATACAAGAAGCTGGTTGCCGTTTCACCGCTGGCGTTCTGTGCACCAACGTACAATTCTGAATACCACGGCAGGGGTGTGAGCCAGGAAATACGCGCGCCCTGACTGCGCAGGCCGTCGCCGCCGAACAGACGCGACAGCACCAGCGGTTGATCCACGAAGGCCCAGCTATGCGGATGCTGCTGGTTATGACGGCCAAACTCGGTGAAGTACTGCCCGCCCTTGACCTGCAATCCCGCAGGCAGGCCGCGCGTGGTGAAAAAGGCCTCCTCCAGTTCGACCTTGGTCTCGCCGCCCGCGTCAATCTGGAAGATGAGGCTGGCCTGCGCGTCGAAGTAAGGGTCCACCGCGCCGCTCAGGGTCAGCTCCACGTTCTGCACCGTGAAGCCGTTGCGATTGGGATCGTGCGCGCCGGCTTGCAGTCCTTCCAAAGCCTCGTTGTCCACACTCGATCCGCCGGCGGTGACCAGGCTGCTCAGCCCTATCTGGATGGGGCTATGACCGCCAGGCGGCGCGGCGGTAGAAACTGGCGCAGGCAGGTGAGGTTGTTGCTGGGTGGCGTCCTGCATGGCGCTGATGCTCTGTTTTAAAGCCTTTATTTCCTGTTCAAGTTGCTGCAGGCGTTGCTGCATTGCCTCGGCGTCGTCGGCGAGCAGAACGCCTGAATAACCAAGCAGGCAGGCGGCCGCAGCCGCCCGCGAGTAACGGGTGAATCTGGTCAACATGGATGACTCCTGTCTCTATCCGGTCAAAAACAAAAGCCACAGCGCACCCAATTACGATGCGCTACGGCAGCGAACTACCGATGAAAAAAGATCAGGACAGTGAGGGAGGAGCGCGGATGGGCGAGAGGCGCAGCGAGGTTTGAGTGTAAGACGCGGCGCCGGTCAAGGTTACGACGAAGACAAGAATAAACAGCAGGGTAGCCGAAGAGGACGCGCATAACAGCGCGCCCGGCGCGTGACTGAGCTGGCATTCGCTGTGGCCGGCGGGGCCGCCGCCGCCCTCCACCAGGTCGTGCTGGCTGACATGCGCCGCCGCGAACAGCAGCAAAAAGACCAGCAGCAGGCTCAGCAGCCTGCCGGGGCGAGGACGATCGCCGTAGAGACGTGTGCGCATCAAGGGCTCGATCTCAAAGGTTTTTGCTGCAATAGCATGAGTGGCGCTTCGGCGGCATGATAACCGGCGTCCGCTCTAAATGCAATAGAGTTGCATAACACGATGATCCATGCTGAAATAGAAACGAGGGAACCGAATTGCAAATATGACCACCCTGTTTTCCAGCACCGCTGAAGACATGATTCGCCATACGGGCGCACGGGTGACAACGGCGCGCGTTCAGGTGCTGGCGGCTTTGTTGGAGGCTGGGCGCGCGTTGACTCACCATGAAATAGAAAGCCGCCTTGGCCGGGCCCACGCTATTGACCGGGTTACCGTATACCGCGTGCTGGAATGGCTGACCCGCCAACGCCTTGCCCACAAGATTCCAGGCGATGATCGGGTGTGGCGGTTTAACGTGGCGGATGAGGAGCATGCCGGACAGCACGCGCATTTCAAGTGCAACTGCTGTTGCAGGGTATTTTGCCTCAAGGACACGGGCGGCTCCTGTTCGGTTAAGCTGCCGCCGGGTTACAGTGCGCAGCGGTTTGAATTGACCGTCAAGGGCCTGTGTGCTCAATGTTTACCTGGAAACAAGCTGCACAAGCTTTCCGCCAACAGGAAGCCGCCGCGCAGGCTGGCGAACCACCCCCAAACGCTGGGTAAATGAACCCTATTGTGTTGTCCTAAAATGCAACTATGTTGCATATGTAAAACCAGTGCTGAAGCAACCCTGAATTCCAACCGGGAAAATCAGCTAAGGAAGGAAATAAAAATGTTTACAACATACGTTCCACACTGGGACAGAATGGGCATTTCCGCCTCCGGCCTGTGCGTGGCGCATTGCCTGATGCTGCCGGTCAGTGTGATATTTCTGCCCGGGCTTGGCCTTGGATTTCTGGCACAGGAAATCACTCACCAAATCCTGGCTTTGCTGCTGATGGGGGCTGGGATATGCGCCTTCATACCAGGGTACCGGCGGCACGGCAGGCTTTGGGTGCTCGCTGTTGCGCTGCTGAGCTGGGTTATTCTGGCGTTCGCCGCTTTCGCCGCCGGCGAGATGGTGGGTGAGCTTTGGGAAACGCCATTCACCCTTTCCGCCAGCGCCATGCTTATTGGCGCGCATCTTAAGAACCTCAGCCTCTGCCGCCTTTGCGCATTATGTGAAGCACAGAAGGCTTGCGTACAGTCATGAGGGTTGATTGCGGTCATCCGCCGTAGAAGGCCGCCGGCTCATGAACGATCAAGCGCCTGTATTCAATTGCAACCAATATTCCAGCAGCGCCAGATGCCACAGCTTGCTGCCGTTGAGCGGCGTCATATGCTGTTCCGGGGCGGCGAGTAGTTTTTCGACATAGGGGCGCCGCAGCAGGCCGCGCTGACGGCAGGCTTCGGAATTCAACACCTCGCGCATGAAGCTCAGGAATTCGCCGCGCACGTATTTCAGCGCGGGCATGGGAAAGTAGCCCTTGGGACGGTCGATCACGGCGTCGGGCAGCAGGCCGCGCGCGATGCGTTTCAATACGTGTTTGCCGCCGCTGTTTAGCTTCAATTCGGGCGGCATTTGCGCGGCCAATTCTACCAATTGATGGTCGAGGAACGGCACGCGCGCCTCCAGGCCCCAGGCCATGGTCATGTTGTCCACGCGCTTGACGGGGTCGTCGACGATGAGTGTGGTGACGTCCAGGCGCAGCACGCGGTCCATGAAGGTGTCGGCGCCGGGCGCGGCGAGCAGTTCTTCGATGAGTTGCGACGTGTGATCCGCGCCGTGATAGGACGGCTGCACAGCTTCTAAAAATTCCGCGTGACTGCGATCGAAATAATGTTTGCGAAAGCGTTCCAAGTCGCTGCCCGTTTCGCGCTGCATGAGCGGATACCAGAAATAACCGCCGAACACTTCATCCGCGCCCTGGCCGCTTTGCACCACTTTCACTTCTTTCGCTACACGTTCGGCGAGCAGATAAAACGCCACGGCGTCTTGCGCCACCATCGGCTCGGCCATGTTTTCCACGGCCTCGTGCAGGCGCGGCAGCACTTCGCTGTTGGGCACGATAAAGCGGTGATGCTGCGTGGCGTAGCGCGCCGCGACTTGATCGGAATATTCGAATTCGCTGCCGCGTTCCTCCGGCGCGTCTTCGAAGCCGACGGAAAAGGTGAGCAGATTTTTTTGTCCGGCCTCGGCGAGCAGCGCCACGATCAAACTCGAATCGAGTCCGCCGGACAACAATACGCCGACCGGCACGTCGGCCACCGTGCGGCGTTTTTCCACCGCCGCGCACAGTTTTTCGTGCACGGCGTCGGTCCACTCCTGTTCGGTTTTCGGCTGCGCCGGACGTTGCGCCTTTAATTCCCAATAGCGGCGCGTGCTGATGGCGCCTTGCGCGGTGACGGTCATGGTGGTGGCGGGCGCGAGCTTGCGCACGCCCTGTAAAATCGTGCGCGGCGCGGGCGTCACAGCGTGCAAGGTTAAATGATGATGCAGCGCGACCGGGTCGATGCGCGTGTCCACGCCGCCCGCCGCGAGCAGCGCCTGCGTGGTGGAGGCGAAGCGTAAATAATCCTGGGTGTGCGTGTAGTACAGCGGCTTGATGCCTAAGCGGTCGCGCGCCAGAAACAGCGTTTGTTTTTTACCGTCCCAAATGGCGAACGCGAACATGCCGTGCAGGCGTTCCACGCACTGCTCGCCCCACGCGGCGTAGGCTTTGAGTATGACTTCGGTGTCGCCCTCGGAAAAAAAGCGGTAGCCGCGCGCTTGCAGTTCGGCGCGCAATGCACGGTAATTGTAGATCGTGCCGTTGAATACGATGGCGAGGCCGAGTTCGGCGTCGTGCATGGGTTGCGCGGAGCGCTCCGACAGGTCGATCACCGCCAGCCGCCGATGCCCGAAGGCCAGCGCGCCGTCGCGGTAGCCGCCGGCGCCGTCCGGCCCGCGCCGCGCCAAGGCCGCGGTCATGCGCGCGACCGCGTCCTGATCGGGCGTTTGCCCATTGAAACGTAGTTCGCCGCTAATACCGCACATGGGAGAATGGGGGCGCGCCTCTATTGCATTGGCGCGAGGGGTGCTTTATCTTTACAGGCCCGATGGGGTTCAATTCGTGCTCTATCCACAACAAGGGAGGATGGAAAAAATGAAAAATCCGCTCGATTCGATCTGGGGCACTATTATATCAGGACTGGTGCTGACCGCCGTGCTGGCGGTTGTCGTAGCCGGCCTCGTTTAACCTTAAAGAATATAAGGAGAATAAAATGGAATGGTTATCGCTGGTTGAACGTTGGGTGCATTTTTTGGCGGGCATCACCTGGATCGGCCTGCTGTATTATTTCAATCTGGTGCAAGCCCCGGCGATGGCCGCGGCCAATGCCGATCAGGGCGGGCCGGGCGGCGCGGGCATTACCAAGTATGTGCTGCCCCGCGCGCTGCTGTGGTTCCGCTGGGCGGCGCTGGTGACGTGGCTGGCGGGCGCGGCGCTGCTGGGCGAGCGCTTCGGTTCGGCCTTCGCCTTGCAAGGGCAAGACGCCATCATCGGCATGGGCGCCTGGCTAGGCACCATCATGCTGTTGAACGTGTGGGGCGTCATCTGGCCCAATCAGAAAAAAGTGCTGGGGCTGAAACCGGCCGATGACGCCGCCAAGGCCAAGGCGCGGCGCACGGCGTTTCTCGCCTCGCGCGTGAACACCGTGTTGTCGATACCCATGCTGCTGTTCATGGGCGCGTCCAGCCACGGCATGGCGCTGTTTTCTTAAGAAAATCAAAAGCCGAGAGGCGGATTTCGTCCCTCGGCTTTTGTAGTATAATATTTGTTTTACCATCGGCGGCTCCGTAACAGGGCTGCCTTTTTGTTTTTGAATAATCGTTTTTGATACGCCTATGCCGCATGCACTCATGTCCACGCATAACCGCCTGCCCGTGACGTTCGAGCGCGGCGCGGGCGCCTGGCTGTGGGACACGCAGGGACGTAAATATCTCGACGCGCTGAGCGGCGTCGCCGTGTGCGGCCTGGGCCACGCGCACCCGGCGGTGACGGAGGCGCTGTGCGCGCAAGCCGCGCGTCTCGTGCACACCTCGAATATTTATCATATCGCCAAGCAGGAAGAATTGGGCGCGGAACTGACGCGCCTGTCCGGCATGGACAAGGTGTTCTTCTGCAACTCCGGCGCGGAGGCCAACGAGGCGGCCATCAAGCTCGCGCGCCTATACGGCCACAACAAAGGCGTCGGCGTGCCCACCATCGTCGTCGCAGAAAACAGTTTCCATGGGCGCACGCTGGCCACGCTCACCGCCACCGGCAACCGCCGCGTGCAAGCCGGATTCGATCCGCTGGTGCAAGGTTTCGTGCGCGTCGCCTACAACGACCTCGAGGCGCTGCGCATCGTCGCCAACAACACGCCCAACGTGGTGGCCGTGCTCATCGAACCCATCCAGGGCGAGGGCGGCATCAATATCCCGGATGAAAATTATCTCGCCGGCGTGCGCGCGCTGTGCGACGCGCACGGTTGGCTGATGATGCTCGACGAAATTCAAACCGGCATGTGCCGCACCGGCGAGTGGTTCGCCTTCCAGCACGGCTCCGCGCGGCCCGACGTCATCACACTCGCGAAAAGCCTCGGCAACGGCGTGCCGATCGGCGCATGCCTGGCGCGCGGCGCGGCGGCCGAGGTCTTCAAGCCCGGCAGTCACGCCACCACCTTCGGCGGTAATCCGCTGGTGTGCGGGGCGGCGTTGGCCGTGGTGCGCACGCTGGAAAAAGAACATCTCGCGCAGCGCGCCGCGCGGCTCGGCGAGCGTATGCTGGACGGTTTTGCGCGCACTCTGTCCGATCAGCGGCAGGTGCGCCAAGTGCGCGGCAAGGGCTTGATGATCGGCATCGAACTCGATCGCCCGTGCGCGGAATTGGTTAGTCAGGCGCTTGCGCAAGGGTTGCTCATCAACGTGACGGCGGAACGCGTGGTGCGCTTGCTGCCGCCGCTCGTCATCAGCGACGCCGAGGCCGATCAAATCGTCGACGGCGTGAGCGCGCTGGTGCGCGACTTCGCTCAAGCGGCGTAAGTTTTACATCCATGCCGGTACGCCATTTTCTAAGACTCGCGGACTTGAGCGGCGATGAGCTGCACGCTCTCATGCAGCGCGCCATCCGCCTCAAGGCCATGCAGCGCGACGGCGTGTGTCACGAGCCGCTCAAAAACAAAACGCTGGCCATGGTGTTCGAGAAATCCTCCACGCGCACGCGCGTCTCGTTCGAAAGCGCCATGACGCAATTCGGCGGCGCGGCGATTTTTCTCGCGCCGCAGGATTCGCAACTGGGCCGCGGTGAACCGGTCGCCGACACCGCGCGCGTGCTGTCGCGCATGGTCGACGTCATTGTGGTGCGCACCTTCGAGCATGAAAAGCTCGAACAATTCGCGGAGTATTCGCGCGTGCCGGTGATCAACGCGCTCACCGACAAATATCACCCCTGTCAATTGCTGGCCGATATGCAAACTTACATCGAGCATCGCGGCAGCATCAAAGGCAGAACCGTCGCCTGGATCGGCGACGGTAACAATATGTGCAATTCCTACATCGAGGCCGCGCGCCTATTCGGTTTTTATCTGCATATCGCCGCGCCGCTCGGCTACGATCCCGATCACGCCCTCATCAAGGACGCCGCCGGCCACGCCGTGCTGATGCGCGATCCGTTTGAGGCGGCCTACGACGCCGACCTCGTGGTCACCGACGTGTGGGCCAGCATGGGGCAGGAGCACGAGCACGCGGGCCGCGCGCGCGACTTCGCCGATTATCAAGTCACGCCGCGCGTTATGGAACGCGCCAAACCCGACGCCCTGTTCATGCACTGTCTGCCCGCGCACCGCGGCGAGGAAGTGAGCGCCGCGGTCATCGACGGCCCGCAAAGCGTGGTGTGGGACGAGGCGGAAAACCGCCTGCACGCGCAGAAGGCGCTGCTCGAGTTGCTGCTCAATGTTTGAAATGTGAGAAGTAGGTCGGTTCAAGCACGCAGTGCGGAACCGACAAGCCGTCGGATCCGCTGCGCTTGATCCGACCTACTTCCCGCATGGTTAAACCCGGTAGCGCCATCATGCTGCTAAGCCGATATATATTGTGGTTATCCCTGTGCGCGGCTTCACTGGCTGCGCATGCCGCCGAAATCAACGTCGCCGTCGCCACTAATTTTCTCGCCACCGCGCGCATCCTCACCCAACGGTTTGAAATGGACAGCGGTCACCGTGTCCACCTCATCTCCGGCTCCACCGGCAAGCTGGTCACGCAAATCAAGCAAGGCGCGCCGTTCGATGTTCTGCTCGCCGCCGACGCCGAACACCCGCGTCTATTGGAGGCGCAAGGATTAGCCGTCCAAGGCAGCCGCTTCACCTACGCCGTCGGTCGGCTGGTGTTGTGGGGTGCGCAGCCGGGCGCGCTGGAACCGCAGACGTTGCTGAACAGCGGAAATTTCCGCCATCTCGCCATCGCCAATCCCGACATCGCGCCTTACGGAAAAGCCGCGCGGCAGGTGTTGCGGAAATTAAATTTGTGGAATGCCATGCAGGCGCGCTTGGTGCAGGGCGAGGATGTTGGGCAAACTTTTCAATTCGTGGCGAGCGGCAACGCCGAGTTGGGCTTCGTCGCGCTTGCGCAGGTTATAAGTCTGTCCGAGCCTCAAAGAAATAATTATTGGATCGTGCCGCAGGAATTGTATGAGCCGATCGATCAGCAAGCGGTGCTGCTCACTCGCGCCGCCGATAAACCCGCGGCGCGCGCCTTGTTCTCTTATCTTGAAAGCAACGAAGCGCGCGCGCTTGTTCGGCAAAGAGGTTATATGGCGGCAAGCGAATTGGATTATAGTGAATAAATCGATCCTCAATAACGGAGGTGTGCAATGAGCAAGATGATCGAGATTATCCATCGAGTGATGCACGTGGTTGTGGGCGCTTGCAGCGCCGTGTGTCCAAAGTGCGGTTCGCCGTGCGTGAATACGTTCAGTCACCAAGATGGACAGCATAGTTGCGGAGATCATTCCTGGTAGGTCGATCCAATGGGTGGGCGGTTATCGGATCGGTTCTAGTTCGAAATTTTTCTCCAGCAGACCGGGGTCGTCAAAGTGACGTCTGCCGACGAAGGCTGTGGCGTGGCGACCCCATTGGCGCATCGCGCCGGGGTGCGGGATGCCCATGGGCCAAAACAGGATTCGCTCCAACCGGTCGGTGCCCGGCACGATGCCGTCGCTGCGAAACAGGCTGCGCCTCGCGCCGCGCCGCGCGGGTAGTGCACGCAGGCTGTCGTAATCGTCCCATTGATAGTGCATGGTCTGTGCGGTTTCCGCGGGATGTTCCATAATGCGCTGAAGATAATGCGTGGTGTGCGCCACGCGCAGCGTCAAACCGCCGGGCGCCGTTGGTTGCGGCGCATGTTGCGGCGCGAACGCCGTTTCTTCCAGCGTCGCGGGCTGTGCGCGCATCGCGGCGCGCGCCGTGGGGAAAAATAAATGATAACAGCCGCAGTTGTGCATGGCGTCATAGACCCACGGCCGTCCATCGGGCGTCAAAGTCACGCGCCAAGTGAGACCATCGATGTGGCCGCCCAGCAAATCCAGCGCGCCGCTGCGCGGACGCGCGGGGAACCAGATAATGTAGTTGAGTTGCAGCAGTACCCGGTCTTGATAGCGTGCGTGCGAGAGTTGCCGGTAAACAATGGGCTGCCGCGTGTCGATGACGGGATAGTCGGATGTCGTCCAGCGCGGTGTGCCGATGCGATCGGCCTCGGTGGCGACATCCACCACGAAGCTCGGCGCGAACGCGGCGAACAATCGCTCGCGATCCACGGCATCGGGTTCGGGAATGCGCAACGGGTTGCGCGCCGAGCGTTGCAGAATTTCCGCCACTTCTTGGGTGGTGAGCGCGGGCCGCGCGGGCGGCGCGTAACGCACGAGTTGTCCCGCCACCGGCAATGCGGATAAGTCCTGCGCAAAAGTGCGGCGCGTTTCCTCGTGCCAGCGGTGGATGCCGGCCGCGAACGCCAGCGCGGTGAGCGGATAAAGCCCGGCCACGCGTTGCCAGGTACGATACTCATCCGGCACGCGCGCCGTGTCGCGCAAGCGCTCGCGCGCCCGCGCGTGTTGCAGTTGTGCGTATTGCAACAACACGCCGCACATCCTGACGGCGGACAACATATCATCGCCGTCGTGCAGCTTGCCTTGCGCAACGGCTGCTTGATAAAAACGCCGCTGCGCGGCCTCCGGTAAATTGCGCCACTCCATTTCCCACCCCTGTTCCGCCAAGGCGCGCATACGCCCCGCCCAGGCATGAAAAACCGCGTCGTTCAGCGGCTCGGCGGCAAAGCTCGCCAAGAAACGGTTGACGCGCAGATAGGGGAATCCCGGAATGCGCGCGGCCTGCGCGTCGCGCACGTCCGCTTGTGTAATCGTGGTATCGAGCCCGTCAAAAAATCGCGCGCAAGCGGCGGCTTCGGCGCCGGCGGGCGGCTCGTCTTGTGGAACATGCAGCCCGGCGCAGCCGCTGACTAATAGTAGGGCGGGCAAAATCCAATAACCAATTCGCATCGGCGCCATTTTGTCTATAGTAGCTACTTGCGCGGGGATTGTCGCAGAGTAATCAAAGGAGTAAGGTGGTGCACACATCGGGTGGCATGAGGCGCGGCAATGCCGGAGCTTGATGACAAAACAGCATGGATGTATCGCCATACGCTGCCGGTGCGGCTCACGCATTGGATCAATGTGCTGTGTTTATTCATTTTGCTCATGAGCGGCTTGCAAATTTTCAACGCGCATCCGGCGTTGTATTGGGGCGAGCGTTCCGATCGCGATAAAGCGCTGCTAGCAATGCAAGCCAAGCGTGCGGACAGCGGCGAGCTGATCGGCGTGACCACGATTCTGGGGCGCGAATTCAACACCACCGGCGTGCTCGGCGTATCGACCGACGCGGAAGGTAATATTCTGCGCCGCGGTTTTCCGACGTGGGCCACGCTGCCCGGTCCGCAGTGGCTGGCCATGGGACGGCGCTGGCATTTATTTTTTGCTTGGCTGTTTGTAATCAACGGCGCGTTGTTTGTACTCTACGCGTTGGTCAGCCGCCATCTTTCCAAAGACCTGATTCCCTGGTGGAAAGATTTGCGCAACATTGGAAAATCCATCGTCGATCATCTGCTGTTTCGACACGCGCGCGGCGCGGCGGCGCGCGAGTACAACGTTCTTCAGAAGCTCAGCTATACCTTTGTCATTTTCATTTTAGGCCCGCTCGCGGTACTCACCGGCATGGCGATGTCGCCGTGGCTGAATGCGGCCTTGCCATGGCTGACGGAAATTTTCGGCGGGCGTCAGGCGGCGCGCACCGTGCATTTTATTACCGCCTTTGCGTTCGTCGCGTTCGTGCTCATTCATGTGTTCATGGTGATCGTTACCGGATTGTGGAACAACCTGCGTTCGATGGTTACCGGATGGTATGGTGTTAAAGATGCGTAAGGACGGCAGCATCACGCGCCGGCATTTTCTCGCGCGGCTGGGCGCGGCGAGCGGCGCCTTGCTGCTCGCCGGTTGCGATAAGTTGTCGCGTACCGAATGGTTTCCGCAACTATTGAGCGGCGCGGAAAAATTGAATGAAAAGGTACATCATCTCGTAACATCGCGTAACGCCATGGCGCGTGAATTCACCGAGGCCGATCTTTCGCCGGTGTTTCCCACCAACGGCACGTCCGATCCGGAAAACAGCGAATATCAAACGCTCGCCGCGCAAAATTTCGCGGATTGGAAATTGCAAGTGACGGGATTGGTCGAGCATCCGGAAAATTTTTCGCTGGCCGAGCTGCGCGCATTGCCCGCGCGCACCCAGATCACGCGCCACGATTGCGTGGAGGGCTGGAGCGCCATCGGCAAATGGAAGGGCGTGCAACTGAGCGAGGTGCTGGAGCGCGTGCGTCCGCGTCCGGAGGCGCGCTACGTAGTATTTTACTGCGCCGATCCGATGGATGAAGCGGGCCGCAAATACTACGAAAGCATCGACATGGAGGACGCCCTTCACCCGCAGACTATATTGGCCTACGAACTAAACGATCAGCCGCTGCCGATCAAGAACGGCGCACCGCTGCGCCTGCGCGTGGAACGCCAGCTCGGCTACAAGCACGCCAAGTATCTTATGCGCGTCGAACTGGTGGAAAGTTTTGACGATATCGCCGGCGGCAAAGGCGGCTACTGGGAGGATGAGGGTTACGAGTGGTACGCGGGGATTTGAGACAATCGTTTCTTAGATCAACGCGAATTTTTCAATCGGCATAGAAATCGTTTTCGCTGGTTTCTTATCGGCGCGTTGGAGAATGTTGAATTCATGCTCAATTTTACGAAGCACTTGAGCTTCATAATAACGCTCACCACAAAAAGTGCATTCTTCGCAAGGAACGTCCGAAACAATTAAATAATTGCCGTCGCGCCGGTAGATGTACTCGACTTTCTTGAATTCGACATGGGCATTTCCGCAAAAATTGCACTTTTTCATGGCCCAACCTCTCTTTGACGAGAATTTATAGATCGATTATATGATTGGAAAATGCGGCAAATGAATAAATCCCGATATTTGGGGTATTTCAGCTTCGCTTTGGGATCAGCTTTTGATACGTTAAGGTTTAACAATATGCTTGGTGGTGTGTCGCAGTGGTATTATCTTGGCAATTTTAATTCCGTTTTGGTCATTGTTCTATTTCTGATCCAAGTAGCGGTAACGATTGCTGCGGATTTTCGGGAGGCAGAGGTATTTCGCAAGTCATGACTGTCCTCATTCCATTGGCCCTAGCAATTTTAGCTAGGTTCCCGTCGTCGGTATAGATACAATCCGCTTCCTGAATCTTTGCTATCGCAGCAATCTGCCGGTCAAATTTCACTTTTGCTTTCGTTTGCGTGGGGTCTAATGTCCGTTCGGATTTCAAAGCTGCATCTTCTAAGTAGGCAAGCTCTATTGCTGCACGTTGGTCAAACGGACAAACGAGGAAATTTTTGTTACTCAAGAATTCCTTAAGAAATTTGTCTTTGCTCGGTCCTGCTTTGACCAAGAATTCCGCGAGGACTGGAGTAGGAATCAATATCCTCGTCCTCGATTCTCCAAGAGTCTTAATCAGATAATCGATGCGCTCTTTGCATTTTGTTACAGGGATGCCAGTCGCCGGATCAACCGGCGGCCTGGATTTTGGATCAATTACGAGGACTATTGTCGCAGTATCGAAAACGACCATCAGTGAATCCCATCGTCATCACTGCGTGACTCGCGAATGAAGGCTGAGGGATCTGTATTTTGCCACTCCCCCCCTGGAATGCTGCGTAATTTCTGAACCGTATCGGCCAGTAAATCCTTGGGCAACAAGCGAAAGCTACTAATAGTGAATTTTACCAGCTTCCATTGGCCATCTTCGTTGCGTTCCCATCTTGCTTGCCCTTCAACCCTTAACCACTCATAGAGGTGGGCCCCCATATCATGGGCAAGTTGACGCGATAATTCTCCCGACCAATATCTACCTTCGGCATCTACGATTTGTGCGTGTGCTGTTGCATCCTTGCCGCCAACTCTAACTAGCTCCCCATCAAAAACAGCCAATTCGGTGAATGGTCCAGCTCGTTGTGGTTTTGGAATTTCCCTGCCCGGGAAACGATAGACCTGCGCCGTTTGTCCGTCTGTCACACGATAGAGTTCTGCTGTCGCATTGTCATCACGAAGCATATTGTTCAGGCGAACAATAACATCGCGAGCGTCGTTAGGAGCTTCGTTTTGTTCTATACTCTCAATCCGGTTGGCGACTTTTGGAGCCGCTTCTCTTTCAACTTTTGACACAATAACAGTGCTGCCTTCCTCAAGTCGGTCAAAGTGAACGCGATCACTATTAGCCAATAGCGTAGCCAGCCCGCTGAGGTATTCAGCGAGACGAGCCATGGGTATTGTCTCCGGCGAGTATGCGTCGATCTTAAGACGATACTCTTCTGAATCGTTCATTTTTCCCACCGTGGCTACCGATTTTGGAAATTACTTACTTTTAAGTAAGTATCTCCTACTATATGTGAGTCAAGCCGAATCTTCAAATTGTCGTTCTTGATCGGCATGGCTTGACCAATAATGCTTTCCCGCCAGAACGAATTCTTGTATCCACGAGAGCGTAATTTAACGTATTTCCGTCACGCGAATACGATAGCATAGAAATCGTCGGCAAGCCTGCCGGGCGGCGGAGTTACACGCCCGTCCCGCCCACCGTCAACCCGTCGATGCGCAGCGTCGGCTGGCCGACGCCGACCGGGACGCTTTGGCCGTCCTTGCCGCAGGTGCCGACGCCGGTGTCGAGTTTCAGGTCGTTGCCGACCATGGCCACGCGCGTGAGCACGTCGGGGCCGTTGCCGATGAGCGTTGCGCCCTTCACCGGGCGGGTGATCTTGCCCTTTTCGATGAGGTACGCCTCGCTCGCGGAGAACACGAATTTGCCGGACGTGATATCGACCTGCCCGCCGCCGAAGTTGACGGCGTACAAACCTTTTTCCACCGAAGCGATGATTTCTTCCGGCGCGTATTCGCCGGCCAGCATGTAAGTGTTGGTCATGCGCGGCATGGGCAGGTGCGCGTAGGACTCGCGCCGCCCGTTGCCGGTGGGCGCGACGCCCATGAGGCGCGCGTTGAGTTTGTCCTGGATGTAGCCCTTGAGGATGCCGTTTTCGATCAGCACCGTGCGTTGCGTGGGCGTGCCTTCGTCGTCGAGATTCAATGATCCGCGCCGGCTCTCCAGCGTGCCGTCGTCCACCACCGTGCACTGCGCGGAGGCGACGCGCTCGCCGATGCGCCCGGCGAACGCGGAACTGCCCTTGCGGTTGAAGTCGCCCTCCAGGCCGTGGCCGATGGCCTCGTGCAGCAGCACGCCCGGCCAGCCCGGGCCCAGCACCACTTGCATAGTGCCCGCCGGCGCCTCCGTGGCTTCGAGATTGACCAGCGCCTGCCGCACCGCCTCGCGCGCGTAGCCCAGCGCGCGGTCATGCTCGGTGAAATAATGATAACCCACGCGCCCGCCGCCGCCCGCCGTGCCTTGCTCGCGCCGCCCGTTGTGTTCGGCGATCACCGTGACGTTGAGACGCACCAACGGACGCACGTCGGCGGCCAGCGTGCCGTCCGAACCCGCGACCAGCACCACGTCCTGTTCGCCGCCGAGACTCACCATCACTTGCTTGATGCGCGGGTCGAGGCGGCGCGCCTCGCGATCCACGCTCTCCAGCAGTTGAATCTTTTCCTTCTCGCTGAGCGTGCCGAGCGGATCGGCGGGTAAATAAAGTTGATGACCGGCCTGCGCCGACCACACGCGCAGACTGGCCTCTTTGCCGTTGCGCGCGATGGCGCGCGCGGTCTGCGCCGCCTGCGTCAGCGCCGGCAGAATGATCTCGTCGGAATAAGCGAAGCCGGTTTTTTCGCCGCTCACCGCGCGCACGCCCACGCCCTGCTCGATGCTGTGGCTGCCTTCCTTGACGATGCCGTCCTCCAGGCTCCATGACTCCTGGCGGCTGGTCTGGAAATACAGGTCGGCGTTGTCCACGTCGTGGCGCATGATTTGATCGAGCACGCCGTGCAGATCGGCCTCGTCCATGCCGGACGGGGCCAAAATGAAATTACGCGCGATATCGAGATGCTGGGCCATGGTGTTGCCTGACGAATAGAGGGGTGGTGTAACAATTACATTTTAACAGGTTACCGGTTACGCGTCTTGGGCTTAAGACGCCAAACGGCCCGCTTGGTTCAAAATAAATAAGATATTGAATTTAAATGAGTTTTTAATTACTGCTGGCGGGGCGCAAGCGGCGATGCTCCAGGGCCGGAAAGGCGCGGCGTGTGGCGCCCAGACGGGTATGGTCGACCTCGGCGCTGACCAGGCCGGGGCCGTGCGGCAGTTGCCCGAGCACAGCACCCCATGGGTCGACGATCATGCTGTGGCCGTGCGTTTCACGGCCGCTGGCGTGGCGGCCGCTCTGCGCCGCCGCAACGACGTAACACAAATTCTCGATAGCGCGGGCGCGCACCAGTACGTCCCAGTGCGCCTGGCCGGTGAAGGCGGTGAACGCCGCGGGCAGCGCGATGATCTCCACGCCCGCGTCGAGCATGGCGCGCAGCAATTCCGGAAAGCGCAGATCGTAGCAGACGGCCAGCCCCAGCTTGCCGACCGGCGTGTCGAGCACCGTCACGCGTTCGCCGGGCGCGAACGTTTCTGATTCGGCGTAGCGTTCCTTGCCTTCGGCGAGCTGCACGTCGAACAGATGTATTTTGTCGTAACGCGCCGCCTGCCGGCCCGCGGCGTCGAACACCAGGCACGCGGCGTGAACTTTATCCGCGACGCCATCGGCTACCAGCGGAATCGTGCCGCCCACCAGCCACACACCGTGCGAGCGAGCTTGGCCGGCGAGAAATTCCTGCAGCGGCCCCGCGCCCGGTTGCTCGCGGATGCGCAGCACGTCGGCGTCGGCGCGGCCCATCAACGCGAAATTTTCCGGCAACACCACGAGTTGCGCGTCCGCCTGTGCCGCCTGCGCGATAAGGCGCGCCGCCGCGTCGAGATTGGCCGCGACGTCGGGCCCGGAAGTCATTTGCAGAGCAACAATGCGCGGCATAGTTTACTTTACACCACACACCGGACACGCCGGGTCTTTGCGCAATTGCACCGTGCGCCATTCCGCGTGCAGCGCGTCGAACAACAGTAAACGCGCGGACAAACCAGTATTAACGCCGGCGAGTAATTTGATCACCTCGACGGCTTGTATGCTGCCGATCACGCCGGGCACCGGCGCCAGCACGCCGAGTTCGGCGCAGCCTTCTTCCGCGCCCGCGTCTTTATACAGGCAGCGATAACAAGGGCTGTCCGCGCGGCGCGCATCGAACACCGCCACTTGTCCTTCCATGCGGATGGCCGCGCCCGACACCAGTGGTTTTTTATGCGCGACGCACGCGGCGTTGACGGCGAAGCGCGTGGCGAAATTATCGCTGGCGTCGGCGACCACATCGGCTTCGCGAACTTCGCTGGCGAGTTCGGCTTCCGTCATGCGTTTACTGATGACGCTGATTTGCACGTCCGGATTGAGTGCGCGCAGCGCGTCGCGCGCCGAAGCGGTTTTAGCACGCCCGATGTCGGGCGTGCGGTGCATGATCTGGCGCTGCAAGTTGGACAAGTCCACGTTGTCGTCGTCGGCGATGACCAAATGCCCGACACCCGCCGCCGCCAGGTACATGGCGAGCGGTGAACCGAGGCCGCCCAGGCCGATGATCAGCACGCGCCCGTTCGATAATCTTTGCTGCCCCTCGAAACCGATTTGCGGGAGTAAAATCTGCCGGCTGTAGCGTTGCAGTTGTTCGTCATTCATGAATCGATTTTCCACTGTGCGGCGGCGATACGCGGCACGCCCGCTAAATCAGGATAATCCTGCGCGGAGCTGTAACCGGAACCGGTAAGCAAACGCAATAACTCCGGCGCTTGGTCATGGCCGTGTTCCAGCAACAGCCAGCCCTGCGGCGCGAGATACGCGCGTGCTTCACTGATAATGGTGCGCAAATGCTGCAATCCATCCATGCCGGCCACCAGCGCGCCCCGCGGTTCGAAACGCAAATCGCGCAAGTGCGGATCGCCGCTCGCTACATACGGTGGGTTGGACGCGATCACGTCGAAACATGCGCCGCGCAACGGCGCGAACCAATCGCCTAAATGAAATTCAATGTTGCTGATATTTAAACGTCGCGCGTTGGCGCGCGCGATTTCCAGTGCTGGCTGGGAAATATCGGTCGCCACAACGTGACACAGAGGACGTTCGCGCGCGACGGCCAGCGCAATCGCGCCGCAGCCGGCGCCCAGATCGGCGATGCGCCACGCGGCGGCGCGCGGAATTTTTTGCAGCGCGAGTTCCACCAGAAATTCCGTTTCCGGGCGCGGGATCAGCGTGTCCGGCGTCACCTGTAAGTCCAGCGACCAGAATTCGTGTCGCCCTATAAGATACGCCACCGGTTCGCCCTGCGCGCGGCGCGCGACGAGTTCGCGGAACCGCGCATACTGCTCCGTGTTTAACGGCCGTTCCGGCCACGTGTGCAACTGCGCGCGCGTACCAGCCAGCACGTGCGCCAACAGCATCTCGGCTTCCAGCCGCGGCGCGTCGCGCAGCGCGGCGAGTTGCGCCGCGGCCTCAGCCAGGGCCGCGCGGATCGTGACGCCGCGCGCCGCGACGGATGCGCGCGCGGTGCTCACTGCGCCTCCGCCAGCGCGGCGAGTTGTTCGGTCTGGTATTCGCTGATCAAGGGATCGATCACCGCGTCGAGATTACCGTGCAAGATGTCGTCCAATTTATACAGCGTAAGATTGATGCGATGATCGGTGAGGCGGCCCTGCGGAAAATTGTAGGTGCGGATGCGGTCGGAGCGCTCGCCGCTGCCGATCAGGCTTTGGCGGCGCTGCGCCTGTTCGGTGGTTTGCTTGGTGCGCTCGGCGGCCAGCAGCCTGGCCTGCAATAGTGACATGGCGCGCGCGCGATTCTTATGTTGCGAGCGCTCCTCCTGGCATTCCACCACCACGCCGGTGGGCAAGTGCGTGATGCGGATCGCCGAATCGGTTTTGTTGACGTGCTGTCCGCCCGCGCCGCTGGCGCGATAGGTGTCGATGCGCAGGTCGGCGGGATTGATGTCGATCTGGTCGACTTCCTCGACTTCCGGCATGATGGCGACGGTGCAAGTCGAGGTGTGGATGCGTCCCTGCGCCTCGGTTTGCGGCACGCGCTGCACGCGGTGGCCGCCGGATTCGAACTTCAAGCGCGAATAAGCGCCACGCCCAATGACGCGCAAGATGATTTCCTTGTAGCCGCCGTGTTCGCCGGGGCTGGAGCTGATGATTTCCGTGAGCCAGCCGCGCGACTCGGCGTAGCGCGCGTACATGCGGAATAAGTCGCCGGCAAACAGCGCTGCTTCGTCGCCGCCGGTGCCGGCGCGAATCTCCAAAAAGATATTGCCGGCGTCATGCGGATCGGTGGGCAGCAGCAGGCGTTGCAATTCTTCTTCCAAAGTTTGCAGCCGCGCTTGCGCGCGCTGCAATTCGTCCTGCGCCATTGCGCGCATGTCGGCGTCCTCGTCGCGCAGCAGCGCCTCCGCCGCCGCGATCTCGCCAAGCACGGCTTGGTATTTGTGAAAACACTCGACCACCGGATTGAGCTGCGCGTATTCCTTGGAATAATCGCGAAAGCGCGCCGGGTCGCGCAGGGTGTCGGGATCGGCGAGCAGCGCGCCGATTTCCTGCAGGCGCTCGGAGAGCGTTTCAAGTTTGCTGAGTAGAGTAGGTTTCACGTAAAGATAATAGCAAGTATAGTGCAGTGCGGGTTTCACGCTACGCTTTCCTGCTCCGCGTGAAACACAGTGCTTACATCCATGTAAGCCCGTTCGGCGCTTCGCGCCTCACCTTTGCGGCTTTGCGTGAGGATTTATTTTGGATCAGAGTCTTTCAAGTCGAACAATTCGCGCGCCGCTTGCAACAGCTCCAGGCGGCCCTGAGAACCGGCTTGTTTCATTTGAATGCTGGGAGTGTGGATGAGTTTGTTGGTGAGCGCGCGCGCCAGCAGGTGCATGACTTGCTCAGGGTCGCGGCCTTGCGCGAGCAGGCGGCGCGCATTGTCGAGTTCCATGTCGCGCGTTCTTTCCGCGAGGCTGCGATAGGCGCGGATGGTGCCGACCGCGGACAGCGATTGCAACCAGCCCATGAACTGCGCCACCTGCGCGTCGACGATTTCTTCCGCCTGTTTGGCCGCCTGCTGGCGCGATTTGAGATTCTCCTGGATGACTTCCTGTAAGTCGTCGACCGTGTACAAGTACACGTCGGCCAGCTCGCCCACCTCCGGTTCGATGTCGCGCGGCACGGCGATGTCGACCATGAACATCGGGCGATGCTTGCGCACCTTAAGTGCGCTTTCCACGCTGCCCTTGCCGAGGATCGGCAACTGGCTGGCGGTCGACGAGATCACGATGTCGGCCTCGGCGAGGTGCGCGGGCATTTCCGCGAGCGCGATGGCATAGCCGTTGAACTCGGCGGCCAGCATATGCGCGCGCTCCACCGTGCGGTTGGCGACGATGATGCGCCCGATGTTGCTCTCGTGCAGATGGCGCGCGGTGAGTTCGATGGTATCGCCCGCGCCGATCAGTAGAGCGGTGTGGCCCGACAAGTCGCCGAAAATTTGCTTGGCCAGGCTCACCGCCGCGAACGCCACCGACACCGGACTGGCGCCGATGGCGGTGTCGGTGCGCACCTGCTTGGCGACCAGGAAGGCGTGCTGGAACAGCCGCCCGAGCAGCATGCCGACCGTGCCGGCCTCCACCGCCGTTTTGTAGGCGCCCTTCATTTGTCCCAATATCTGCGGTTCGCCGAGAATCATGGAATCCAAGCCGCTGGCCACGCGCATGATGTGGTTCACCGCCGCTTGCTCGGCATGAACATACGCATAGGGATCGACATCGGCGGGGTTGAGGTTGTGGTAGCGGCACAGCCACTGAATAACGGCCGTACAATCGGCGTTTTCTAAGTTACAGTAGAGTTCGGTGCGATTGCAGGTGGACAGCAGCGCCGCCTCGTGCGCGCCCGGTAGGGCGGTTAGCTCGCGCAGCGCCGCGGGCACGGCTTCCGGTGCAAACGCCACCCGTTCGCGCACGTCCACCGGCGCGGTTTTATGATTAATTCCTACGGCGCAGAGAACCATGCGGTTTAAATCCACCGAAAAACTTGTTTGTCGCACCGGGGTCAAACCAGCGCTTTAAATATTCCATTTTAACTCAAATTTCAGCCGAAATTCTGCAAGATCAGGGGAAGGAATACAAGAACCCACTAAAAACTGTATTAATAAAGCCTTGCGAAACGCTACGTTTCCGCCCCCTTTTTACGGGGGGGTGGGACAGGGTGGGGGTGAGTGAGGATGGTGAATAGAAAAAATCCTCAACCGGCGAAAACTTGCGTATAGTACGCTCTAATTAAAGTATGTCGCAGCAGGGTTGGATGAAATGTGTAAGTATGTCGTGTTTTCCATGCGCTTAGTGAGCAAATTTACCGTGGCGGCGTTGTTGGCGGGTTGCGTGGCAACGGCGCCCCGCGACGGCGCCGTAACGACGGCCGCGCAGGCCGCCGAGCCGCCCGCCGCGCCGCCCGCGCCCAAGGTCGCGCCGCTGCCCAACGTGGCGTTGACCCCGGAACTGCTCTATCAATTACTGATCGCCGAGATCACCGCGCAGCGCGGCGGCATGGGCGCCGCCAGCGTGGATTATTTGAATCTGGCGCGTAGCACGCGCGATCCGCGCCTCGCCGAGCGCGCCGCGCAAATCGCCGTGTTCAGCGGCGATACGCAAAAGGCGTTGGCGGCGTTGCGCCTGTGGGTGGAGCTGGACCCGGAAAATCTCGATGCGCGTCAGGGGCTGGTGGTGTTTCTGCTGCGCAACGACCAAGGCGACGCGGCGCTGGAACACCTGGAAAAACTGCTGGCCGCGGCCCCCGCGCCGTCTCCCGCTAAATCGCCCGCCGACGCGAACAGCGGCTTGGAATTCAACACTCCGCAGGGGCACGGCTTCATGTTCATTGCCGCGCTGCTGGGGCGCGAGCAGAACAAGGCGGCGGCGCTGCGACTCATGGGCAAGTTCGCCGCGGCGCATAAAGACAACCCCGACGCGCTGTTCGCATACGGCAATCTGGCCATGACGCACGGCGACCTGGGTGCGGCGCGCACGGCCGTCGAACAAGCGTTGCAACACAAGCCCGATTGGGCCAACGCCGTGGCGCTGCGCGCGCGCATTTTGCAATTGCAGGGCGACTCGAGCGCGGCGCTGGCATATCTCGGCGATGCCGTCAAAAACCGGCCGCAGGACATGATGCTGCGTCTGGGTTACGCGCGCCTGCTGGTCGAGGCGCAGCGCACCGACGAGGCGCGCGCGCAGTTCGCCGCCATGGCCGAGCAAATGGCCGACAACGCCGATGTGCTGTTTTCCATTGCGCTGTTGTCCATGCAGATCAAACAACCGGACGACGCCGTGAACTACCTCAAGCAAGTCATCAAGCTCGACAAGTTCACCGCCGAGTCGCACTATTATTTGGGCCAGATCGCGGAAAACAAAAAACAGTACCGCGAAGCCATCGATTTTTATAAAATCGTCGATCGCGGCGATGCGTATCTGGACGCGCAGTTGCGCATCGTCGGTCTGCTGGCCAGGCAGGACGACGTGGCGGCGGCGCGCGCGCACCTGCGCACCATCCAGGCGCGGGACCCGCAACAGGCCAAGCTCATCACCATGGCGGAAGCCGATTTGCTGCGCGAGGAAAAACAGTACACGGCGGCCATGGAGGTCTACAACAACGCCTTGAGCGAGCAGCCCAAGGACAACCTGCTGCTCTACGGGCGCGCCATGCTTGCGGAAAAAATGGACCGCCTGGACATTCTCGAACAAGACCTGCGCAGCATCCTGGAGCGCGAACCGGACAACGCGCGCGCCCTCAACGCGCTGGGTTACACGCTGGCGGATCGCACTACGCGCTACGAAGAGGCGCTGGCGCTCATCAAGCGCGCCCTGGAACTGAATCCGCAAGACGCCGCCACGCTGGACAGCATGGGTTGGGTGCAATACCGGCTCGGCCATAACAAGGAAGCCCTCGACTACCTGCAAAAAGCCTACGCACTCGATCCCAACGCCGAAATCGCCGCGCACCTCGGCGAAGTGCTGTGGGTGAGCGGCGACCGCGAAGGCGCGCGCAAAATTTGGCAAGAGGCATTGCATGCCGACCCCAAGGATGAAATTCTGCTGGGCACGGTGAAGCGTTTCGATAATTCCTCGCCAGGCCTGTGACGATCAACTTCCCGCGCACCGCGTTGCTCTGCTGGATGGCCGCGCTGCTGGCGGCGTGCGCCGAACTGCCGCTGCAAGCGCCGCCCGGCGCCGACGCCGAACGTGCTTGGCAGACGCGCCGGGAAACGCTGTCCGCTTTGCAAGACTGGAGCCTTGCGGGCCGCATCGCCATTCAAGCCGAGCAAGAAAGCTGGAATGCGGCGCTGCGCTGGACGCAGCAGGGCGTGGATTACGATATCAGTCTGAGTTCCCCGCTCGGCCAGAACGTCGCGCAGCTGCACGGCGACGCCCTGGGCGTGGTGCTGCGCACCGCCGACGGCGAACTCTCCGCGCAAGACGGCGAAAGCCTGCTGTATCAAAGCCTGGGCTGGCGTGTGCCGGTGGCGGGCCTGCGCTACTGGGTGCTCGGTCTGCCCGATCCGTCCGCGTCCATGGCGGAGGAAGACTACGAACTGGACGCCGCCGGACGCCTTACGCGCCTGCACCAATCCGGCTGGGACATCGAAATGCGCCGTTATACCGACATAAACGGCGTCGAGTTGCCGGATAAATTATTCCTCAGCCGTTCCACTCCCGACGGACTGGTGGACATACGGCTGGTAGTGGAGCAGTGGCAGATAAAACAGTAACAAGTTGCAAGTGACAAGTGACAAGAAAAAGCATTAGATTGGGTTTTATCTTGTTACTTGCAACTTGTTACTTGTAACTTATTATGTGGCCCGCGCCCGGCAAGCTCAATTTATTCCTGCACGTCACCGGCCGCCGCGCCGACGGTTATCACACGCTGCAAACCGTTTTCCAATTTATCGATTACGGCGACACGCTGGAATTCGCGTCGCGCGCGGACGGCGTGATCCGCGACGTGCGCCCGCTGCCGGGCGTTGCGCCGGAGGACAACCTCGTGGTGCGCGCCGCGCGCGCGTTGCAAGCCGCCGCCGGGGTCGCGCAGGGGGCGGACATCACGCTTACCAAGCGCCTGCCGCTGGGCGGCGGACTGGGTGGCGGCAGCTCCGACGCCGCCACCACGCTGGTGGCGTTGAACGAGCTGTGGGGCGCGGGGCTGAGCCTCGACGAACTGGCCGCGCTCGGCCTGCGACTCGGCGCGGACGTGCCGGTATTCGTGCGCGGACAAGCCGCGTGGGCGGAAGGCGTGGGTGAGCAGCTCACGCCGGTCACGCTGGACGAGCCCTGGTACGCCGTGGTCACGCCGCCTTGCCGGGTCTCCACGCAGGCCATTTTCAACGCGCCGGATTTGACACGGGACACGCCGCCCATCAAAATAGCCGACTTTCTTGCGGGTTTTGCGGGCAATGACTGTGAATTAGCGGTCACGCGGCGCTATCCGGAGGTCGCTCAGGCGCTGCGCTGGCTGGGGAAATACGCGCCCTCCCGCATGACCGGCACCGGCGGCTGCGTATTCGCCCCCTTTAAAGACGAGGCCGCCGCGCGCGCGGCCATCCGGCAGCTTGCCGAGGTTTGGCCCGCGGGTTGGCGCGGTTTCGCGGCCCGGGGACTGAATCGGTCGCCTTTGCACGGCATGGGATCAAGCAAGAGCAAATTTAAGGAGTAAGAATCATTGGGGTGTCGCCAAGTGGTAAGGCACTGGATTTTGATTCCAGCATTCCCAGGTTCGAATCCTGGCACCCCAACCATACTAGCTTGGTGAATCATTGCGAGCTGGCTGCGG